>NZ_JBIAHG010000012.1:0-59477 GCF_042870385.1 Streptomyces sp. NPDC006602
CAGCGATCCCACCGCCGGGGGGGGGGGGGGGGGGGGGGGCGCGGCGCCCCCCCCCCCCCCCCCCCCCCCCCCCCGGCCCCGTGGCGCCAGTCGGCCGGTGGCAGGCTCTCAGTGGGACGCACGCCACACCACCGGCTCAGTGGGCATCGCGGACGCGCTTCCGTGCGGGCTTCCGCGATGAACCCCTCCCGCTGCGACCGCCGACCCCGTACGACGGCCCTGCCGGGAGCCGTCGGCCGAGGTGGCCGAACCGGGATGTTCCGGGTGGCGCTCCTCGTCCGTCGCCCTGCGCGTGAGCTGGTGAAACCCGGGATCCTCCGGCTCGTGTCGCCCCGGTCGTAGACGATGGTGGGTGCACGGAAACGTGGGGCTCGGCCGGTGCCGGGCCGCTCGCGCCGTGCCCCGCCTCACAGCGCACCACCGGCGCCCGCCCCGAACCCTCACATCCACCCCCCGACCCCGCTGAGGGCAGCGTTCCCCGCGGGAAACAGACGTGATGCGGCCGGGTAACACCGGCAACGCACGCTCCTAGGCATGACCTCGAATACGCGTGTGGTGGTGATCGGCGCCGGGATCGCGGGCGTCCGTCTCGCCCGGCGGCTCGGTGAGCTGGGCGTACCCGTGACGCTCATCGGCGAGGAGGAGCACCGGCCCTACAACCGGGTCCTGCTCGCCGAGGTGCTGGCCGGCCGCTACAGCCCCGACGTGATCGCCCTCCCGGCGCCCGCCGAGCTGACGCGCGCCCGGGTCACCGGCATCGACCGGGCCGGGCGGAGCGTGGAGTGCGCGGACGGCACGAAGATCGCATACGACACGCTGGTCCTGGCCACCGGCTCCAACCCCGTACTCCCGCCCCTGCGCGGCCTGTTCAGCCCCGATCACGTACTGCCCGAGGGCGTCCACGCCTTCCGGACGATGGACGACTGCCTGGGCCTGTCCAAGGCGGTACGGCCGGGCGTGAAGGCGGTCGTCATCGGCGGCGGGCTCCTCGGTGTGTCCGCGGCCCGGGCGCTCGCCCTGCGCGGCGCCCAGGTCATGCTCGCCCAGCAGTCCGAGCGGCTCATGGAGCGTCAGCTCGACCCGGCCGCCTCCAAGCTGGTCCGGCGCCACCTCACCGATCTCGGCGTCGAGATTCACACCGAGTGCCGGGTCCGCGACGTGCGCTGCGTCGGCGGCGCGGTCCGCTCGGTGGAGATGGCCGACGGATACGCCCTCGACGCCGACCTCGTGGTCCTGGCCTGCGGGGTCCACCCCCGTGTGGGCCTCGCCCAGATCTCCGGCCTCGACGTCCGCAAGGGCGTCGTGGTCGACGACGAACTGCGCACCTCCGACCCGCACATCCGGGCGATCGGCGACTGCGCACAGCACGACGGCACGGTCTACGGACTGGCCACTCCCGCGCTCGAACAGGCGGATGTGCTGGCCGAGTCGCTCGCCGGCCGGGCAGATGCCCGCTACACCGGCACCCGTTCGCTGACCCGACTCACCCTCACCGGGCAGTCCGCCTTCGACCTCGCCGCGTTCGGCGAGACGGAGGCCCTGCCCGGCGACGACGTGGTCCAGCTCGCCGACGCCACCCGAGGCACCTACCGCAAGGTCGTCGTCCGTGACGACCGCCTGGTCGGCGGGGTCCTCGTCGGCGAACTCGGCACCGTCGGCGCGCTCGCGCGCGCCTGGGAGGGAGCAGAGCCGCTCCCGTCCGACGGCGGCCCCCTGCTCCACCTGCTCACCAACGATGGAGGCTCCTGATGTCCACGACCGCACTTGTGGGGAACGGCCCCCGCCCCACGATCGTGCTCGTCGGCCATGGCATGGTCGGCCAACGCTTCCTCGAAGCGCTCGCCGAGCGCGGCCTGACCGCCACGCACCGCGTGGTCGTGCTGTGCGAGGAGCCACGTCCCGCGTACGACCGCGTGCAGCTCACCTCGTACTTCTCGGGCAAGACGCCCGAGGACCTGTCGATGACGGACATGCAGTTCATCGCCGACCACGGCATCGAGCTGCACGTCGGTGACCCCGCTGAGACGGTCGACCGCTCGGCGAAGCGGGTGACGGCCCGCTCCGGACTGACCGTCGACTACGACGTCCTGGTCCTCGCCACCGGCTCGTACCCCTTCGTCCCGCCGGTCCCGAACAAGGACGCCCAGGGCTGCTTCGTCTACCGCACCATCGAGGACCTCCTCGCCATCGAGGAGTACGCCAAGTCGAGGACGACCGGTGCGGTGGTCGGCGGCGGTCTGCTCGGGCTGGAGGCGGCCGGTGCGCTGAAGGGCCTCGGGCTCACCTCCCACATCGTGGAGTTCGCGCCCCGCCTGATGCCGGTCCAGGTCGATGAGGGCGGCGGCGCCGCGCTGCTGCGCACCATCGAGGACATGGGCCTGTCCGTGCACACGGGCGTGGGCACGCAGGAGATCGTGGTCGACGAGTCCGGTGCGGTCACCGGCATGAAGCTGTCCGACGGTTCCGAACTCGCCACCGACCTGGTGGTGTTCTCCGCCGGTGTCCGCCCCCGCGACCAGCTGGCCCGCGACTGCGGTCTGACGGTCGGCGAGCGCGGCGGTATCAGCGTCGACGAGCAGTGCCGCACGGTCTCCGACCCGCACGTCTTCGCGATCGGCGAGTGCGCGCTGGCCTCCGACGGCCGGGTGTACGGCCTGGTCGCCCCCGGCTACGAGCAGGCCGAGACCGTGGCCGCGACGATCGCCCAGGACGAGGCGGAGTTCACCGGCGCCGACCTGTCCACCAAGCTGAAGCTGCTCGGCGTGGACGTGGCCTCCTTCGGCGACGCGCACGGCGCGACCGAGGACTGCCTCGACGTCGTCTACTCCGACTCCCGCGCCGGCCTGTACAAGAAGCTGGTCATCGGCCGCGACGGCAAGCTGCTCGGCGGCATCCTGGTCGGCGACGCGGACGCGTACGGCACCCTGCGCGCCTTCACCGGTTCGGTCCCGCCGGTCTCCCCCGAGTCCCTGGTCCTGCCGGCCGGCGCCGGCGCCCCGGCCCAGCTCGGTCCGTCCGCGCTGCCGGACGAGGCGATCATCTGCTCCTGCCACAACGTCTCCAAGGGCACGATCCGCGGCGCGGTCACCGACCACCAGTGCACGACCGTTCCCGAGGTCAAGAAGTGCACCAAGGCCGGCACCGGCTGCGGCAGTTGCGTCAAGGTCCTCGGCCAGCTGGTCACCGCCGAGCTGGAGGCGAGCGGCGTCGAGGTCGACAAGGGCCTGTGCGGCTGCTTCTCGCAGACCCGCGAGGAGCTGTACGAGATCGTCCTGGCCCTGCGCATCAACACCTACCAGGACCTCCTGGACCGCTACGGCCGTGACAGCGCCCGCGGCGGTGACGGCTGCGAGGTCTGCAAGCCGGCGGTCGGCTCCATCATCGCCTCCCTCGCCCCGACGATCGGCGCCAGCAACTACGTCCTGGACGGCGAGCAGGCGGCCCTGCAGGACAGCAACGACCACTTCCTCGCCAACCTCCAGAAGAACGGCTCGTACTCGGTCGTCCCCCGCATCCCCGGCGGCGAGATCACCCCCGAGGGTCTGATCGTCATCGGCGAGATCGCCCGCGACTTCGGCCTCTACACGAAGATCACCGGCGGCCAGCGGATCGACATGTTCGGCGCGAGGGTCGAGCAGCTCCCGTTGATCTGGGCCCGTCTGGTGGACGCCGGCTTCGAGTCCGGTCACGCCTACGGCAAGGCCCTGCGCACGGTGAAGTCCTGCGTCGGCCAGACCTGGTGCCGCTACGGCGTCCAGGACTCCGTCCGCATGGCGATCGACCTGGAGCTGCGCTACCGCGGCCTGCGCTCCCCGCACAAGCTCAAGTCGGCGGTGTCCGGCTGCGCCCGCGAGTGCGCCGAGGCCCAGTCCAAGGACTTCGGCATCATCGCCACCTCCAACGGCTGGAACCTGTACGTCGGCGGCAACGGCGGCGCCACCCCGCGCCACGCGGACCTGCTCGCCCAGGACCTGACCGACGCCGAACTGATCAAGCTGATCGACCGGTTCCTGATGTTCTACATCCGCACCGCGGACCGCCTGGAGCGCACGTCGACCTGGCTGGAGCGG
Organism: Streptomyces sp. NPDC006602; assembly: GCF_042870385.1. Classification (NCBI taxonomy): domain Bacteria; kingdom Bacillati; phylum Actinomycetota; class Actinomycetes; order Kitasatosporales; family Streptomycetaceae; genus Streptomyces; species Streptomyces sp. NPDC006602. The sequence goes on from NZ_JBIAHG010000012.1 coordinate 4,071, forward strand.
ATCCCCGGCGGCCTGGACCACGTACGGGACGTGGTGGTGGAGGACTCCCTCGGCATCTGCGAGGAGCTGGAGTCCCTGATGGCGGACCACGTGTCGCACTACCGCGACGAGTGGGCGACGACCATCAACGACCCGGAGAAGCTCTCCCGGTTCGTCTCCTTCGTGAACGCGCCCGACACCCCCGACCCCGTCGTCGGCTTCGTCCCCGAGCGCGACCAGATCAAGCCCGACCTGCCGCTGCTGTCCATCGGCATGCGCCCCAGTGAGAACCCGGCAGACGTCCTGGAAGGAAGCGCCCAGCGATGACCCTGGCACCCGAGACGACCGACCTGAAGATCCAACTGAGGCTGACCGACAGCTGGTTCACGGTCTGCGACCTGAACCAGCTGCTGCCGGGCCGCGGAGTGGCCGCCCTGCTGCCCGACGGCGACCAGGTCGCCCTCTTCCGCGACCGCGCCGGCACCCTGTACGCCGTCGACAACCGGGACCCGTTCAACGGCGCGGCGGTCCTCTCCCGCGGCCTGATCGGCTCCCACCAGGGTCGCCCCTTCGTCGCCTCCCCCCTGCTGAAGCAGCGCTTCGACCTGGAGTCGGGCCAGTGCCTGGACGACGAGTCGGTACGGATCACGACGTACGAGGTGCGGACCTCGTAACGGATGATCTCGAGGGGCCGGCGGGCTCACCCTGATCGGGCCGGGCGTGACGGTGGCCGGCGGCCGGCCGCAAGGTGTGACCGGCCGCCGGCCCGTCATACCTTCAGCTGGTCGTACGCCACCCCCGTCAGCTCCTCCGAGGCGGCCCAAAGGCGCTCCCCCGCCCTGTCGTCGAGCGTCCACGGTGCCCGCCAGGACGGTGCGGGTGATCCGCGCCAGCCTGCGAACGAGGGGCCGGTGAAGGAGTCGGGGCGTACGTCGGGCGCGGTCGCGGCGTAGAGCGTGGGCAGGGCGCCCGCCTCGGCGGACTGGGCGAAGAAGCGGTTGCCGATCTCCATGAACCGCTCGCTCAGCTTGCGGCCCGACATTCGGGCGCCCTCGGTCTGGAGGTTGGTGGCGGCGTACCCGGGGTGCGCCGCCGCGGCGACGACATCCGAGCCGTGGGCCGCCAGCCTGCGCGCGAGTTCGTGCGTGAAGAGCAGGTTGGCGGTCTTGGAGCGGGCGTAGGCGGTCCAACGCCGGTACCTGCGCTCGCTGTTCAGATCCGTGATGTCGATGTTGGCCATCGAGTGCATCGTGCTGGAGACGGTCACGACGCGCGCGCCCGGCGTGGCGAGCAGCGTCGGCAGCAGCAGCCCGGTGAGCGCGAAGTGCCCGAGGTGGTTGACGCCGAACTGCGTCTCGAAGCCGTCCGCGGTCGTGCCGTACGGCAGCGCCATCACGCCCGCGTTGTTGACGAGCAGGTCGAGCCGGTCGTTCGAGGAGGCGGCCGCGAACCGCCGTACCGAGGCGAGGTCGCCGAGGTCGAGCCGCGCAAGCTCCACCTCGGCGCCCGGCACTTCGGCGACCATCCGGTCCCCGGCCGCGGTGCCGCGCGCCTCGCTCCGGCAGGCCAGCACCACCCGGGCGCCCCGCCGGGCCAGCTCCCGCGCGGTGACGTACCCGATGCCGCTGTTGGCGCCGGTGACGACGGCGACACGGCCGTGCTGATCGGGAATGTCCTTCTCGGTCCAGCCGGCCATGACCGACCTCCCTCCCGTGACGGTTCGGACTCAGCCTACGAGCGGCGGGCGCTCCAGGTAATCGTCCGGGAGCCGGGAGGGGCCGCGAGGGGCCGCGTGTCCAGTTGAAGTGCTCTCCTTCGTGAAAGAAGAGATTCCCTCCTACCTCGCGGTGGTGGGCTTGACGCGTTTCCGCGTCTCACGACTGCACCTTCCGGCAGCCGGGGCAAGCGCGTGGCCCGCCCGGTATGCGGCGAAAGCGTTGCGGGCGGCGTTGGTATCGGCGTTGCCGGACCAGCCGCACGCGGGGTTGGGAACTGCTGGCGATGTAGTGAGCGGTGTGATCGCGGCCGGCATCCGGGTGGCGGCCGACACCACGGTTTGGTCCTGCTCGGCACGCGCAGCGGTGATGAGAACCAGGTCCTCGCCGTCTCTGCGGTGCACGAGCAGTCTTGGTTTCAGCAATGGCCTCGAGGCGATGAACCGCCGATCAGGACGAGGTCACCACATCGACCCGATCTACTCGCTTGGGCTACTTCCGAATCGCCCGGCGCCGAGTGCTCGCGCGTACGTCTCACGATTCAACAGAGGGAGCTCGCCAGTGGCGTCCGTGGTGGCGATGTATTCAAGCATCCGCCCCTGAGCTTCCTTCGATTGATCTCTGACCAGGAACTCGGCGTGCTCGAACTGCAAGCCGTCCTCGAGCGACAGGGAGCTGCCGAAGTAGATGGATCGCTTGATGGCTCCCAGAGATTTCTTCGAGCGTAGGCTCAGATACTCCGCGCGCTCGATCGACCGGGCGAGGACCTTTTCCTTTGGCACCACTTCGTCGACCGCACCGAGCGAGAGAGCCTCTGCAGGCGTGAACGGCCTGCCTTCGAGAACGGCGAGCAACGTCTGCTGAGTACCGATCAGACGAGGCAGTCGCTGAGAGCCGCCGCCACCCGGTGTCAGTGCGAGCAGGACTTCTGTCAGGCCGATGACATACTCCCCGTCTGCCATGATGCGCAGATCACAGGCAAATGCCAGTTCCGAGCCGACGGCAAGTGCCGAACCGTTGAGTGCCGCAACGAAGATGGTGCCGCTTGCATTCATCTTCAGGAAAGTGGCATGGAAGCTGTCGAGCTGCAGAAGTGTCTTGAGCCGGGTCATCCCCGCGAGCGTTCTGACAACCGGCACTCTGTTGATGAGTCTCGCCGTGCGCGCTACGAGCTTGGCGATGCGCGTGTTGATCGGCGGGAATCCAGTGCCGCCTTCTTGTAGCCAGCGCACATCAGAATGACTCAAGAAGCGGTCAGGATGCGTACCGGTGAAGACGACCGCGCGGATGTCCGGATCGCGGTCTGCACGATCGACCAACTCTTTCAGCTGCTTGGCGATCTCGGGATCGAACAACGCATGCGGACCTCCGTCGATACGAGCGACAAGCACCCCGGCTTGGCCCTCGACGGCAATGTGTCCTGCGGGCTGCGAGCTACTTCGCGACGTGTCCATGTGGTCCTTCGGTGAGTTGGCTGTGGTCGATGGTTTCCGGCGCTCGCGCGGGTCACGCTCCTCCTGAGACGGCGACGCATTCTGTGCGCAGGGGGCGTGCCGACCCGGCGACCGGGGGCGGCAGGTCGGGCGCGGTCATGTCACGCGGATGACGACCTTGCCGGCCTTGGTGCGTCCTTGCTCGAGGTGGGCCATGGCTTCATGGGTCTGGCCGAAGCCGAAGACGGAGACGGAGTCCACGACCGGCCGGATGATCTCGGCATCGGTGAGGGCGGAGAGTTCGCGGAGCTGGTCGCCGCTGGCCTTCATGAACAGGTTCGAGAGTACGACACCTGGTGTCGTCGGGCACGTCGGCGGATCCGGTGGCTCAGGGCGGCCATGGCCGGCCGGACGACGGGATTGGCGCCGATCTCCCGGGCGAAGGTGGGGTCGGGTGGCCCGGTGATGCTGATGACGGTCCCGCCCGGCTTCAGCACCCGCAGTGACTTGTCGAGGGCTTCGCCCCCGACCGTGTCGATGACGAGGTCGTAGTCGTGAAGGACCGTCTCGAGCGCCTGCTTCTGGTAGTCGATGACGACGTCCGCGCCGAGGTTCTTCACCAGGTCGGTCTTCGTCGCGCTCGCGGTCGTGGCCACGCTCGCACCGAGATGCTTCGCCAGCTGGATGGCGATGGTACCGACGCCGCCGGACGTGCTGGGCGGACTCATGGGAGGGCTCCGTTTCGTAGCGGTCAGTGGTTTTGGGCGGCAGACAAGAAGCAGTAGGAAAAAAGGGGGCTCAAAAGCGGTCACCGGGGTGACCGGACGCTGCGTGCTCGCGGCGGGCTCAGCGCTGATCGAAGGTCGACGCCTGCTCGTTCAGGGAGGCCCTGGACCAGTCGCGGAGATATGTGATGCTGAAGAACGGTGCTTTTGACCCCCGCACCACCAGATCCGCCAACGTCCTGTCCTTGCTTCCGGTTTCGATGATCGCGGTCGCCATGTCGTCTCCCGCGGTGCGCGCGAGTCCGCTGACCACGCCCGACGCTACGGGCAGCGAGCTGCAAGCGGATCTGTCGTCGTATCGGTCGTCGTATCGGTCACGGAGATGGCGAAGTTCGGAACGCAGGTGGCACGAGCGCTCCGGCGGCAGCAGCCATGAAGCTTTCAAGCAAAGGGACCTTTACGGACGGCGCCAGGAGTAGGCCGCCCTCGCCCGGATCCTTGACGCCGCTCGTCAGGGCGACAGGGCAGCCCTGATGCTGTGGGGAGAACCCGGCGTCGGCAAAACGCTTTGCTCATCGTCGCATCGAAGCTGAAGCCGGCAACGGTGGACGAAAGCGCGGGAGGCGGAGCAGACGAAGACCGGTGCGGCTGCGGCGCGACACGGTCTGGGTGCCTCCGGTCCATACAGCCCGACCACGTCACGGCACGGACCCTTTCGATGACACTCCACAGGTGACGCATGAGAGGGCGGCACCCCCGCACAGGGTGCCGCCCTCTCGTCGTGCTCCGGAACCGCCGCCCATCGGTGAGGGTCGGTCGGGGACAGTCGACGGTCCCGGCGTTCAGCGGGCCAAGGCCTCAGCAGGCATAGGCCTCAGCGGGCCAGGGCCCGAAAACGCCTACCGGTGATCACTCCCCGCCGACTGCGAAGCCGCCCGCCCCGCCTCCAGCCGCGCCACCGGGATCCGGAACGGCGAGCAGGAGACGTAGTCCAGTCCCACCTCGTGGAAGAAGTGCACGGACTCGGGGTCGCCGCCGTGTTCGCCGCAGACGCCGAGCTTGAGGTCGGGGCGTGTCGCGCGACCCGCCTCCGCGGCCAGCTTCACCAGGGAGCCGACGCCGTCCTTGTCGATCGTCTCGAAGGGGGAGACGCCGAAGATGCCCTTCTCCAGGTACGCCGTGAAGAACGAGGCTTCCACGTCGTCCCGGCTGAAGCCCCACACCGTCTGGGTCAGGTCGTTCGTGCCGAAGGAGAAGAACTCCGCCGCCTCCGCGATCTGACCGGCGGTCAGGGCGGCGCGCGGCAGCTCGATCATCGTGCCGATGGCCAGCTTCAGTGACGTGCCCGTGGCGGCCTCGACCTCGGCCACCACCTGGTCGGCCTCCTCGCGGACGATCTCCAGCTCCTGGACCGTGCCCACCAGCGGGATCATGATCTCCGCGCGCGGGTCACCCTTGGCGTTCTTGCGCTCGGCCGCCGCCTCGGCGATCGCCCGTACCTGCATGGTGAACAGGCCGGGGATGACCAGGCCCAGTCGCACACCGCGCAGACCCAGCATCGGGTTCTGCTCGTGCAGGCGGTGGACGGCCTGGAGCAGGCGCAGTTCGTTCTCGTGCGGCTCCTGGCGGGACTCCGCCAGCGCCACGCGGACCGACAGTTCGGTGATGTCCGGCAGGAACTCGTGCAGCGGCGGGTCCAGCAGACGTACCGTCACCGGCAGGCCGTCCATCGCCGAGAACAGCTCTACGAAGTCCTTCTTCTGGAGGGGGAGCAGCGCCTTCAGCGACTCCTCGCGCTCGGTCTCCGTGTCGGCCAGGATGAGGCGCTCGACCAGCTCACGGCGGTCACCGAGGAACATGTGCTCGGTACGGCACAGGCCGATGCCCTGCGCGCCGAAGCGACGGGCGCGCATCGCGTCCTCGGCGTTGTCCGCGTTGGCACGCACCCGCAGGCGGCGCTTGCGGTCGGCGAACGCCATGATCCGGTGCACTGCCTCGACCAGTTCGTCGGCATCGTTGGCGCCCGCGTGCATCCGCCCCTCGAAGTACTCCACGACGGGAGACGGGACGACCGGGACCTCGCCCAGGTAGACCTTGCCGGACGAGCCGTCGATGGAGATCAGGTCGCCTTCCTCGACGACGTGGCCGCCCGGGACCGTCATCCTGCGGCGCTTGGTGTCGACCTCGAGCTCCTCCGCGCCGCACACACAGGTCTTGCCCATGCCGCGCGCCACCACCGCCGCGTGGGAGGTCTTGCCGCCGCGCGAGGTCAGGATGCCCTCGGCCGCGATCATGCCGTCGAGGTCGTCGGGGTTGGTCTCGCGGCGGACCAGGATGACCTTCTCGCCCGAGCGCGACCACTTCACCGCGGTGTACGAGTCGAAGACCGCCTTGCCGACCGCCGCACCCGGCGACGCCGCGATGCCCCGGCCGACCGTCTGGACCTTGGTGTCCTCGTCGAAGCGCGGGAACATCAGCTGGGCGAGCTGGGCGCCCGTCACTCGCTGGAGCGCCTCGGCCTCGTCGATCAGGCCCTGGTCCACGAGCTGGGTGGCGATACGGAACGCCGCTCCCGCCGTCCGCTTGCCGACGCGCGTCTGGAGCATCCACAGCTGACCGCGCTCGATGGTGAACTCGATGTCGCAGAGGTCCTTGTAGTGGTTCTCCAGCGTCTCCATGATCTGCATGAGCTGGTCGTAGGACTTCTTGTCGATCGTCTCCAGTTCGGCGAGGGGGACGGTGTTGCGGATGCCCGCCACGACGTCCTCGCCCTGGGCGTTCTGGAGGTAGTCGCCGTACACGCCCTGGTGGCCGCTGGCGGGGTCACGGGTGAAGGCCACGCCCGTGCCGGAGTCGGGGCCCAGGTTGCCGAAGACCATCGAGCAGACGTTGACCGCGGTGCCCAGGTCGCCGGGGATGCGCTCCTGGCGGCGGTAGAGCTTGGCGCGGTCGGTGTTCCAGGAGTCGAAGACCGCGTGGATGGCGAGGTCCATCTGCTCGCGCGGGTCCTGCGGGAAGTCCCGGCCGGCCTCGGCCTTGACGATCTTCTTGAAGCGGGTGACCAGCTTCTTCAGATCGGCGGCTTCCAGCTCCGTGTCGACCGTGACCTTCTTGGCCTCCTTCGCCGCCTCCAGCGCCTCTTCGAAGAGGTCGCCGTCGACGCCGAGGACGGTCTTGCCGAACATCTGGATGAGGCGGCGGTAGGAGTCCCAGGCGAAGCGGTCGTCGCCGGCCTGCTTGGCCAGGCCCTGGACCGACTTGTCGGAGAGGCCGATGTTCAGGACGGTGTCCATCATGCCGGGCATGGAGAACTTGGCGCCGGAGCGGACCGAGACGAGCAGCGGGTCGTCGGGCTGGCCGAGCTTCTTGCCCATGCGCTGCTCCAGCGCGTCGAGGTGCGCACTCACCTCGTCACGCAGTGCCGCCGGCTCCTCGCCGCTGTCGAGGTAGACCTTGCAGGCCTCGGTGGTGATCGTGAAGCCCGGAGGCACCGGAAGGCCCAGGTTGGTCATCTCGGCGAGGTTCGCGCCCTTGCCGCCGAGGAGGTCCTTGAGCTCCTTGTTGCCCTCGGTGAAGTCGTAAACGAACTTCACGCCCTCAACGCTGGTGCCGTGCTCAGCTACCTGGGGATCTTTGTTTTCCGACACGGGTCTCGACTCCTCGAGGACGCGGTGGCTGCCCTGACGAGCAGGAACATACCCAGATCAAAGGCTTCTGGGTACGTCCACTTGCCCGTCATGCGCCTGTAACCACTCGTCCGCCACCGGATCGAAAGTCAAAGCTTGGCAAGCGGATACGGGCGCATGTTTTCACTTCTTGAACGCAGGGGCGCTCACTTTCCCGAAATTCTGCTCACATGAGCGGCTGCGAGCCCGCCCGTTTTCGATCGATGAACGATCAGGGGGTGGCACTGAGTGCCAGCCCTTGGAGAAGTGCAGTCGGCCAAGATCCGCTCATCTGAGCGCAACCCTTATCAAGGGTGGCGATAATCACGCTGTCACAGACGCCGGAATTTCACCATGCGGACGCGTCTTGGGACCGAAACATCCTCGAAAAGATCGTGGTCACACCCCCAGCGCCGCCAGCCGTTCCTCCACCCGCTCCGGCGCGTAGAGGTGCTCAACGACCATCGCCCCCGCCCCGACCAGCCCCGCCCGCTCCCCCAGCCGCGACATCACGACGTCCAGATGAGCGGTGGAGCGCGGCAGCGCCCGCTGATAGAGAAGCTCACGCACGCCCGTGAGGAAGGCGGTTCCGGCCAGGTCCCCCGCGATCATCAGAACGCCGGGGTTCAGCAGAGTGACGACCGTCGCCAGCACGTCCCCGACCTGCCGCCCCGCGTCCCGCGCGAGCGCCGCCGCCTCCGGGTGCCCGGAGGCCAGCAGGTCCCGCACATCCGAGCCGGACGCCGCCGGCACCCCGGCCTCGGCCAGCCGCCGGGCCACGGCGCCGCCGCTGGCGACGGCGGCGAGACAGCCGTACGAGCCACATCGGCACAGTGCGTCGGCGCCCGCCGGGACCCGGATGTGGCCGAGGTCGCCCGCGCCGCCGTCGATGCCGCGGTAGATGGAGCCGTCGACCACGACTCCGGCGCCTATGCCGGTCGACACCTTCACGAGCACGAAGGCCGAGCAGTCCGCGTATCCCGTGCGCTGTTCGCCGTACGCCATGAGGTTCGCGTCGTTGTCGACCAGTACGGGGAGCGGTCCGGCGCCCGAGTGCTCGGTGAAGGCCCTCGCCAGGCGGCCTCTTATGTCGTAGCCGTCCCAGCCGGGCATGATCGGCGGCTGTACGACCCGGCCGGTGTCGGTGTCGACCGGGCCGGGCACGGCGAGGCCGATGCCGCAGACCTCGTGCGCCCGGTGGCCGGCCTTCTCCAGGAGTTCGGCGAACCAGCGGCCGAGTTCGCCGAGTACGGCGTCGGGGCCGTCCTCGATGACCAGGATGCCCGAGTGCTCGGCGAGGATCTCGCCGGTCAGGGTCAGTACGGCGGCCCGCGCGTGCCGCGTGTCCAGGTCGGCGGACAGGACGACCGCGTGGGCGTCGTCGAATTCGAGGGTGATCGAGGGGCGGCCGCCCAGCGGTGAGTCGACGGGGCCGCCGGCGCCCTCGCGGAGCCAGCCCGCGCGGAAGAGGCGGTCGAGGCGCTGGCCGACGGTGGCGCGGGACAGACCGGTCGCCTGTTGCAGTGCGCCACGGGTGGTGGCGCGGCCGCTGCGCACCAGTTCGAGCAGGTCTCCGGCGCTCGCCTGACTTCCCGTCCTGCCGGTCCTGCCGGGTCGTCCGGTCATGCACACCCCCTTGTGTTTCTCAAGCTTGCATTACATATTGGGTTTTGCGTGTTAAATAGACGTAACCCTACGGTAGCCACTGCCGAACTGGTCGGCCGTACGTCTTCGGGGAGCCTTGAGTGGATCGCGCAACGCAGGTCACCGCCCGCAACACCGGGCACTTCACCCCCGTACGCACCTTTTCCTCACCACCCTTTTCCGGACACGGTGAGGTGTCGGGATCCGAGGCTGTCGTATACGGTCCGCCGACCACGAAACATTCGGCCACGGCCCCCCGTTCCCTGCACGTCAGGGCCGCCCGCGTGCTGGAGGGCAACTGGACCGGCACCTCCACGATCCCCTCGCACGGCCTGTACCCGCACCAGTGGTCCTGGGACTCGGCGTTCATCGCCATCGGTCTGCGCCACCTCTCGCCCCTCAGGGCGCAGTCGGAGCTGGAGACGCTGCTCGACGGCCAGTGGGACGACGGCCGGATCCCGCACATCGTGTTCAACCCCTCCGTCCCCCTCGACGCGTACTTCCCGAGCCCCGACTTCTGGCGCTCCTCGACCGCGGGGCGCGCCGCGGGCGCCCCGCGCACCGTACAGACCTCGGGCATCGTGCAGCCACCGGTGCACGCGCTGGCCGCGTGGCTGGTGCACCGCGCCGACCCGGGGCTGTCGCGGGCGCGCGGGTTCCTCGCCCGGGTGTATCCGCGGCTCGCGGCCTGGCACCGGTATCTGCTGCACCGGCGGGACCTGGGCGCAGGGTCGCTGGCGTCCGTCGTGCACCCCTGGGAACAGGGTATGGACAACAGCCCCTGCTGGGACGCCCCGCTGAGCAGGATCACACCGGCTCCGGCCCGTTCCTTCCGCCGCGCCGACCTGGACCACGGGGCTCCGGAGGACCGCCCCACGGATCTGGACTACGGGCGGTACGTGCGGCTGGCGAGCGACTACCGGGATGCCGGGTACGCCGACGGGGTCGGTGACTTCGCGGTGGAGGACCCGGCGTTCAACGCCCTGCTCATCGCCTCCGAGCACGCCCTCGCGCGGATCGCGCAGGAGCTCGGGGCCACCGGGACGGCTCGGCACGCGCGTGCCGAGCGGCTGACGGCGGCGCTGATCGAGCGGCTGTGGGATCCGGCGGAGGGGATGTTCTTCTGCCGGGACGTGCGGGGCGGGGAGCTGATCCGCGAACGCAGCGTCTCCGGGGTCGTTCCGCTGCTGCTGCCCGGCCTGCCCCGCGAGATCACGGACGCGCTCGTGAGCACCCTGGGCGGGGCGCACTTCGGGCTCGGCGACTCCACCCGCCTGGTCCCGAGCTACGACCTGCTCGGCGAGGCCTTCGACCCGCACCGCTACTGGCGCGGCCCGGCCTGGTTCAACACGAGCTGGCTGGTGGAGCGCGGGCTGCGCACGCACGGCGAACAGCGGCGGGCCGACGCACTGCGCCAGGCCGTCCTGGACATCGCCGGCACATCCGACTTCGCGGAGTACGTCGACCCGTACACCGGCGAGGCCTGCGGGGCGACCGGCTTCAGCTGGACCGCCGCGCTCACGCTCGACCTGCTGCACACAGGCCCGGGAGACGACGTCTCCCCCACGGGCATCCGGACGTTCGAGATGAGTGACAAGGGAGGGGACCGGGGATGACGGACCGGCATCATCTGCTCGTGCACGGCGGGACGTTCGCCGCTGTGGGCGACGGCGGGGACATCAGCGGCGTGCGGGGCGGCAGCTCCCCGGACGGGTTGTTCGTACGGGACGCCCGGCACCTGAGCCGGTGGCAGCTCACCGTCGACGGTGCGGTGCCCGAGGCACTGTCACCGGTCGCCGACGGGGACACCGCGCGGTGCGCGCTGGTGCCGCGCGGCGGACGCCAGGAGCCGCCCGCGTACACGCTTTTCCGTGAACAGGCCGTGGGCGACGGCTCGTTCGTCGAGTCGCTGCGGGTGACCAGCAACCGTCCGGTGCCGACGACGGTCCGGCTCGCGGTGACCGCGGACGCCGACTTCACCGACCAGTTCGAACTGCGCTCGGACCACCGCACGTACGCCAAGATAGGAGCGACCCGCTCCCGCCAGGTCCTCGACGACGGCGTGGAGTTCAGCTACCAGCGCGGCGAGTGGCGCTCCTGTACGACGGTGACGGCCGAGCCCGCCCCGGACGGCGTCGAGGAGACCGGCACCGGCGCCCGTCGCCTCGTATGGACCCTGGACCTGGAACCGCACGGCACGGCCGAGCTGATGCTGCGTGTGATGGCCCGCCCGCACGGGGACAAGCGGGCGCTGCGCGTACCGCGCTCTCCGGCCGCACTGAACGATCAACTCCTGGCCATGGAGGGCGAGTTCGTCGAAGGCGTGGCCTTCCCCACCGGCTGGCCGGAGCTCGCGGCGGCCTGTGCGCGCGGGCTCGCCGATCTCGCCTCGCTCCAGGTGCCGGCGACCGGTCCGGACGGCGAGGAGCTGCGCGTACCGGCGGCGGGAGCGCCCTGGTTCCTCACGCTGCTGGGCCGGGACGCCCTGCTGACCTCGCTGTTCGCGCTGCCCTACCGGCCCCGGCCGGCCGCCGCCACCCTGCTGGCGCTCGCCGCGGCCCAGGCGACGGAGACCGGCCCGGAGTCGGTCTCCCAGCCCGGCAAGATCGTGCACGAGGTACGGCACGGCGAGCTGGCGCACTTCGGGCAGGTGCCGTACGGCCGTTACTACGGCTCGGTCGACGCCACCCCGCTGTTCCTCGTCCTGCTCGGCGCGTACGTCGAGCACACCGGGGACACGGATCTGGCCCGCCGGCTGGAGTCCCACGCCCGTGCGGCGATCGGCTGGATGCTGGACCACGGCGGGCTGACCTCGCGCGGTTACCTGGTCTACCGCGCCGACCAGGGCGGCCTCGCCAACCAGAACTGGAAGGACTCCCCCGGCGCCATCTGCTCGGCCGACGGCAACCGCGCGAGCGGCCCGGTGATGGCGGCGGGGGCCCAGGGGTACGCGTACGACGCGCTGCGCCGCACCGCCTGGCTGGCGCGCACGGCGTGGGACGACAAGGTCTACGCGGCCCTGCTGGAGCAGGCCGCCGCCGACCTGCGCGACCGCTTCCAGCGCGACTTCTGGATGCCGGACCACTCCTTCCCCGCCCTCGCGCTGGACGGCGAGGGCAACCAGGTGGACGCGCTGGCCTCGGACGCCGGGCATCTGCTGTGGTCGGGGCTGCTCGACAAGGAGTACGGCGAGGTCGTCGGGCGGCGCCTGCTCGAACCCGACTTCTTCTCCGGGTGGGGTGTGCGCACGCTGGCCGCCGGGCAGTCGGCGTACCACCCGTTGTCGTACCACCGCGGTTCGGTCTGGCCGCACGACAACGCGCTGATCACGCTGGGCCTGGCCCGCTACGGCCTGCACGACGAGGCCCGCACGGTCGCCCACGGCCTGGTCGACGCGGCGACGGCGACCGGGCACCGGCTGCCGGAGGTCCTGGCGGGCTACGGCCGGGACACACACGCCGAGCCGGTGCCGTACCCGCACGCGTGTGTGCGGGAGTCCCGGTCGGCGGCGGCGCCGCTGGCGCTGCTGACGGCGGTCGGAGGCGCGTAGCACAGACCGTCGGGGGCGTGCGCGTGCACAGACCGTCGGGGGCGTGCGCGTGCACAGACCGTCGGAGGCGTGCGCAGGCCGTCGAGGGGCGCGTGGCCGGACCGGCGGAGGCGCGTGGCAAGAGCCGCCGGGACGCGTGGCCGGACCGGCGGCGAACCGGTTGGCGAGGCGTTTGCCCGCTGTTTGCCGAGCAGTGGGCAAACCGGCTGAACACCGGACGGAGGCGAACCGTACGGGAATACGGCGGATCCGAGGCCCCTCTTCGGGTCCGCCGTACACCGGGCTTCGTACGGAAGGACCTTCGGGTGTCGACAGACGCGACCGAGCTGACCGAGGCGACGGGCGACGCCGTACCCGATGAGACGACGCCCGTCACGCCGAGGGCCCGGCTGACCCACTGGCACGCCTGGCGGACCCGGCACCCCGACGCCGCCCGCGTCCTGTCCTGGGCGACCACGGCTCTCGCCGCCGTCCTGGTCTTCGGCGCCCTTGTGCTGCCGAACAGACTCGCCGCGCTCGAGTACAACCGGTTCACGCGGCTGCCGGTGGAGGCGATCATCGGAGCCGTGCTGGTGCTCGCGCTGCCGCGTCGGCCTCGGGTGGTCGTGGCGGCGCTGTCCGGGGCGGTCCTCGGTGCGCTGACCGTGCTGAACCTGCTGGACATGGGGTTCAGCGAGTACCTCGGCCGGAGCTTCAACCTGGTCCTCGACTGGGGGCTGCTGGACGACGCCCAGGCGTATGTCGAGGACTCGATGGGCCGGGTGACGGCGATCGGCGCGGCGGTCGGCGCGGCGGTCCTCGTCGTGCTGCTGCTGGTCTGCATGGCGCTGGCGACGGTCCGGCTGAGCAATCTGCTGGTCCGCGACAGGCAGACCGCGACCCGGGCCACACTGATCGCGGGCACCGTCTGGATCACCTGCTCCACCCTCGGCCTCCAGATCAACGGCATGCCGATCGCCTCCGACCGGGCCGCCGGAGCGCTGGCGATCCAGGCGCGCCTGGTGAAGGCCACGCTGCACGACGAGGCGGCGTTCGCCAAGGAGGCCAAGGCCGACACCTTCGGCGACACGCCCGCCAGCCAGCTGCTGCCCGACCTGCGCGGCAAGGACGTCGTCTTCACGTTCATCGAGAGCTACGGCCGCAGCGCGATCGAGGACCCGGAGATCGCGCCGGGCGTCGACAAGACCCTCGACGCGAGCACCGAGGCCCTGGGGAAGGCCGGCTTCCACGCGAAGAGCGGCTGGATGACCTCGGCGACGTACGGCGGCAGCAGCTGGCTCGGCCACTCCACCACGATGTCGGGCCTGTGGATCGACAACCAGCAGCGCTACCGCACGGTCATGGCCGGCGACCACCTCAGCCTGACCAAGGCCTTCCGGAAGACCGGCGCCTGGGACACGGTCGGCGTGATGCCCGGTGTGCAGAAGGCCTGGCCGGAGCAGAGCTTCTACGGCCTCGACAAGGTCTACAACGCCTTCGAGATGGGCTACAAGGGCCCGAAGTTCAGCTGGTCGACGATGCCGGACCAGTACGCGCTGGAGGCCTTCCAGCGTCTGGAGCACGGCAAGAAGCGCGACAAGCCGCTGATGTCGGAGATCATCCTGACCTCCAGCCACCAGCCGTGGGCGCCCATACCGAAGCTGGTCGACTGGGACCGGCTCGGCGACGGCTCGGTCTTCGGCCCCATCCAGAAGGCCGGCGTCAGTCCGTCGCGGATCCTCACCGACTCCACCCGCTCCAAGCAGGAGTACGGCAAGTCCGTCCAGTACTCCGTCACCAGCCTCACCCAGTGGCTGGAGCGCTACGGCACCGAGGACACCGTCCTCGTCTTCCTCGGCGACCACCAGCCCATCGCCCGGGTCAGCGGCGCGGGCGCCAGCCGTGACGTGCCGGTCTCGATCGTCGCGAAGGACCCGAAGGTCCTCGACAAGATCGCGGACTGGAACTGGACGGACGGCCTGAAGCCGACCAAGAACGCACCCGTGTGGAAGATGAGCTCGTTCCGCGACCGCTTCCTGACGGCGTACGGGTCGACCCCGCACCCTTCGAAGGCCTGAGCTCCTCTACGGCGGTCAGCCCCCGGACGTGTCCAGTTCCGCGTCCTCGCCGATCCCCGCGCAGTCGTACGGGTCCTTCAGCCAGCCGTCCGGCAGCACCACCCGGTTGTTGCCGGAGGTACGGCCGCGGGGCCCGTCGGCGCCGACGGGCCAGGGCTGGTCGAGGTCCAGCTCGTCGAGTCCGGAGCGGAGTTCGGCCAGCGAGGAGGTGATCGCGAGCCGCTTGCGCATCTCGGAGCCGACCGCGAAGCCCTTCAGATACCAGGCGACGTGCTTGCGGAAGTCGATGACCCCGCGCGTCTCGTCGCCGATCCACTCGCCGAGCAGGGTGGCGTGGCGGACCATGACGTCGGCGACCTCGCGGAGGGAGGGGCGGGCGATGTCCTGCGTACGTCCCTCGAACGCCGCCACCAGGTCCGCGAACAGCCACGGCCGGCCCAGGCACCCGCGCCCCACGACCACTCCGTCACAGCCCGTCTCGCGCACCATCCGCAGCGCGTCCTCGGCCGACCAGATGTCGCCGTTGCCGAGCACGGGGATCTCCGGCACGTGCTCCTTGAGGCGCGCGATGGCGTCCCAGTCGGCCGTGCCGCCGTAGTGCTGGGCGGCGGTGCGGCCGTGCAGGGCGATGGACGTGACGCCCTCCTCGACGGCGATGCGGCCGGCGTCGAGGAAGGTGATGTGGTCGTCGTCGATGCCCTTGCGCATCTTCATCGTCACCGGCAGGTCACCGGCGCCGCTGACGGCCTCGCGCAGGATCGCCCGGAGCAGGTGGCGCTTGTACGGGAGGGCGGAGCCGCCGCCCTTCCTGGTCACCTTCGGGACCGGGCAGCCGAAGTTGAGGTCGATGTGGTCGGCGAGGTCCTCCTCCGCGATCATGCGGACGGCCTTGCCGACGGTCGCCGGGTCCACGCCGTACAGCTGGATCGAGCGCGGCCTCTCGGTCGCGTCGAAGCGGATCAGCTGCATGGTCTTCTCGTTGCGCTCGACCAGCGCCCGCGTCGTGATCATCTCGCTGACGAACAGGCCTTTGCCGCCGCTGAACTCCCTGCACAGCGTGCGGAAGGGCGCGTTGGTGATCCCGGCCATGGGGGCCAGGACGACCGGCGGCCGGACGGTGTGCGGGCCGATCTGCAGGGGCGTGCTGTTCGTGGGCGCGGTCGTGGGCATTCCCCCATTGTCGCGTACGGCGGCACGTGCCCGGGCCTCGGGGACATGACCTCGCGACAGTCATTAGTTAGACACACTATTGATGTCGGCGTACGCTGGAACGCATGCCCGAGCTCAGCCATCGCCGTCGCATGCTCGTCCTCGCGATCTGCTGTATGAGCCTGCTGATCGTGAGCCTCGACAACACCGTCCTGAACGTCGCGCTGCCGTCCATGCAGAAGGAACTGCACGCCAGCACCTCGGGCCTCCAGTGGACGATCGACGCCTACACCCTGGTGCTCGCCTCGCTGCTGATGCTCGCCGGCTCCACGGCCGACCGGATCGGCCGCAAGCGGGTGTTCATGGCCGGCCTGATCGTCTTCACCATCGGCTCGGCCCTGTGCTCCGTCGCCCCCGACCTGGAGATGCTGGTCGTCTTCCGCATGGTCCAGGCCGTGGGCGGCTCCATGCTCAACCCGGTCGCCATGTCGATCATCACGAACACGTTCACGGACCCGCGCGAGCGGGCGCGGGCCATCGGTGCGTGGGGTGCGGTGGTCGGCATCTCCATGGCCGCCGGGCCGCTGGTCGGCGGGCTGCTCGTGGAGTCCGTCGGCTGGCGGTCGATCTTCTGGATCAATCTGCCGGTCGGCCTCGCCGCTCTGCTGCTCACCCTGCGGTACGTCCCCGAGTCCCGCGCGCCCAAGGCCCGCCGGCCCGACCCGGTCGGCCAGATCATGGTGATCGCGCTGTTCGGCTCCCTGACGTACGCGATCATCGAGGCGCCGAACGCCGGGTTCACGACCGTGCTGCCGTTCGCCGCGGTGGCGCTGGCCGCGCTGGTGGGGCTGCTGCGGTACGAGCCTCGGCGGGACGAACCCCTCATCGACCTGCGGTTCTTCCGTTCGGCGCCGTTCAGTGGGGCGACGGTGATCGCCGTCAGCGGGTTCGCCGCGCTGGGCGGGTTCCTGTTCCTGTCGACGCTGTACCTGCAGAACGTGCGAGGGCTGGACGCGCTGCACGCGGGGCTGTGGATGCTGCCGATGGCGGTGCCGACATTTCTGTGTGCGCCGTTGTCCGGGCGCCTGGTCGGGTCGGTCGGGCCGCGCGTTCCGCTGGTGATCGCGGGTGTGGCGATGACGGCGAGCGGCGTCCTGTTCGCCGGGTTCGAGGGCCAGACGTCCAACGTCACGCTGTTCGTCGGATACGTGCTGTTCGGGGTCGGGTTCGGGTTCGTGAACGCGCCGATCACCAACACGGCGGTGTCGGGGATGCCACGCGCGCAGGCCGGCGTGGCCGCCGCCGTCGCCTCCACCAGCCGCCAGTTGGGGCAGACACTCGGGGTCGCGGTGGTGGGGGCGGTGCTGGCCACTGGCGTGGGGTCGTCGTCGTACCGGGAGGTCTTCGTGTCTGCCGCTCGGCCGGGGTGGTGGATTCTCGCGGGGTGCGGGTTCGCGGTGCTGGTGCTTGGGTTTGTGACGAGCGGGCCTTGGGCTCGGGGGACGGCTGAGCGGACGGCTGAGCGGTTGGAGTCCGCGGAGGTGCGGGCCGCTGCGGGGGTTGGCGCTTCGGCGCCGTAGGGGTTGTGGCTTGTACGGCGACTGCGGGCCGTCTGGCTGGTCGCGCGGTTTCCCGCGCCCCTGCGGTGGGTCCGCTCACGCCAGTTGATCAGCCAAGCTCGGCCATCGCTTGAGAAGTGCCTCCTCCACCCGGGGTAGGGACGTCTGGCCCGCCAGTGCCACCGCTATTGCCGCCAGCACTCCCGCCCAGGCCATCGGGCCCAGTGGGGTGCAGCCGAAGAGTTGGCTGGCGCCCGGGGTTTCCACCAGGGCGAAGAGGGCCAGGGCCGAACCGAGGGATGTGAAGCGGACCAGGGGGCTGTCTCGGCGGTCGGCGAGGGTTTGGGCCAGTTGGGTGCCTACGACGGCGCAGAGGGCCATCGTCGTCGAGCGGCGGGTGGTGCCCGGAGTGAAGCGACCGAAGAGCCAGGCGACCGTGGCGCCCAGGCAGGTGGTGAGGGCCCGGTGGCGGATCTGGCGGATGAGGGGGGCGCCGAGCAGGGCGGTGCCCAGAGGGCCGTCGGTTTCTGCGGACTCGGCCTCTTCCTTGGGGGTCACCGCCACCGCCATCGCCGGGAACAGGTCCGTGAAGAGGTTGACCAGCAGCATCTGGCGGGTGGACAGGGGCGCGGAGCCCGACAGGAGGGTGCCGAGGATGCCGAAGCCGACCTCGCCGGCGTTGCCGCCGATGAGGATGGCGATGGCGTCGGCGACGCTGTGCCACAGGGCGCGGCCCTCCTGGACCGCGTCGATGAGCACCGAGAGGTCGTCGCCGGTGACGACGAGGTCGGCGGCGTTGCGGGCGGCGGCCGAGCCGCGGGCGTTGATGCCGACGCCGATGTCGGCGGCGCGGATGGCGGCGGCGTCGTTGGCTCCGTCGCCGACCATGCCGACGACCCGGTCGGCGTCCCTGAGCGCCTCGACGACCTGGAGTTTCTGCTCCGGCGCGACCCGGGCGACGACGTCGGCGTCCCGCAGCATGCGGGAGCGGGCCGTGCGGTCGGCGGCGGCGAGTTCGTCGCCGGTGACCACGTTGGCGTCGTCCGGCCAGCCGAGGTCGACGGCGATGGCGTGCGCGGTCTGCGGGTGGTCTCCGGTGAGCACGACGGGCCGTACGCCCGCCTCGCGCAGCCCGCGGACCAGGGCCGGGGACGTCTCGCGGGACACGTCGGCGAGGGCGAGCAGCCCGGTGAACTCCAGGTCCCGCAAGGGCTCTTCGAGTACGTCCGTGGCCTTCTCGCCTTCCTTCAGCGGGCGTCCGGCGACCGCCAGGACGCGCAGCCCGTCGCCGGCGAGTGACTGGGCTTTGTCGGAGATGTGGGAGGGGAGGCCTGCGCAGGTGGGCAGGACCGTCTCGGGGGCGCCCTTGACGACCAGGACCGGTGAGCCGTCCCCGGCGCGGCCGACGGCGGCGGCGTAGCCGCGGGCGGCCTCGAAGGGGACGCCCGCGGTCTGCTGCCAGTCGGGGTCGGGTCCGGCGGCGTCCAGGACGGCTTCGTCGGTGGCGTGCACCGGGCGGACCGAGTCGCCGTTGAGGCGGGGGCAGGCGCGGGCCGCGGGCCGCAGCGTGTCGGCGGCGGCCGGTTCGTCCAGGGTGCGGACCGTGCCGTCCGCGTCGGCCACCCGGACCAGGCGCAGCCGGTTCTCGGTGAGCGTGCCGGTCTTGTCGAAGCAGATGGTGTCCATGCGGCCCAGCGCCTCCAGGGTGCGCGGGGTGCGGACGAGGAGACCGCGGCTGCTGAGCCGGCGGGCGGCGGCGAGCTGCGCCACCGTGGCGACCAGCGGCAGCCCTTCGGGTACGGCGGCCACGGCCACGGCGACTCCGCCGCTGACCGCCTGTCTGATGGGCGTGCCCCGCAGCAGCGACAGGCCGGTCACCGCGGCGCCGCCCGCCATCGTCAACGGCATGGCCTTGCGGGTGAGTTCCTGGAGGCGGGCCTGCACTCCGGCGGCCGGCGGGACACGGGCGGCGAGGGAGACGGCCCGGGCGGCCTCGGTCCGGTCGCCGGTGTCCACGACGACGGCCTGGGCGCGTCCGGCCACCACGGTCGTCCCCTCGAAGACCATGCATTGCCGTTCGGCCACGGGGGCGCGCGGGGTCGGGTCCGTGCTCTTGTCGACGGGCAGGGACTCGCCGGTCAGCGCGGACTCGTCGACCTCGAGACCGTCCTCCCACAGCAGGCGGGCGTCGGCGGGTACGACGTCGTCGGTCTTGAGGTCGATGACGTGGCCCGGGCGGAGCCTGGCGGCGTCGACCACACGGGCGGTTTCCCCGTCGTCCGCGACCCGTGCCTTCTGCTTCTGCTGGGCGAGCAGCCCGGACAGCGCGCGCTCGGCCCGCAGCCGCTGGAAGCCGCCGACCAGGGCGTTCAGATCGAGGGCGCCGAGGACCAGCAGGGCGTCCACGGCCGAGCCGAGGATCGCCGACGCGGCCGAGCCGACGGCCAGGACCGGGGTGAGGGGGTCGTCCAGTTCGCCGCGTACGGCCCGGGCGAGCTGCAGCGACCAGCGCGCGGGGGCCAGCACGGGCAGTCGTACGACGGTTTCGGCGGCCGTGCGCACGCCGGCCGTCGTCTGTTCGACGGGGGTCGGCTCCGGGGGCGCCTCCTGCTCCAGGCGGTCGCGTACGTCGTCCGGATGCAGGGCGTGCCAGGCGACGCGGGGCCGGGGGTGCGGGGCGCGCGCCGTGGCGACGCCGAGGGCGGCGCGGGTTCCGGTGAACAGGGCGGCGGCCGCGCCGAGGTCGACCGGCGCGTGCCGCAGGCCGGGGAGGAGCGACCCGCGGCCCCGGCGGGACTCGCCGACGGCCACGAGCAGGCCGGACAGCGCGGCGCCGGACCGGGCCAGCGTCTTCGACCGGCGGCCGACGCCACGCTCCGCCGGGATGGCGATAAGCAGCCGCCACACGTCGGCGAGGCCGTGCGGGGCGAGGACGTCCGCGCCCCACACCACCTGGCCGTCCTGGTCGGTGAGGGCGACGGCCACGTCACCGCGGAGCAGCCCGTCGGTCACGTCCGTGTCGTCGTGCGGGCGCGGGCGGGCGACGGTGACGACACCGCCCTCCTCGCGCAGTTCGTCCACCACCTCGCTCAACGTCCGGTCCGCGCCGACGACCTGGTCGGCCAGGCCGGTGAAGTCGGCGAGTGCGGGGTCGTCGACGACCACGACCCGCAGACCGGCCCGGCGGGCGGCGTCCAGTACGGGCTCGACCCACGGGTCCGCGCCCGCGCCGGGTGTCTTCAGCGCACTGGGGTGCAGGACGACCGTGCCGACCATCTCCAGCTGCCGCAGCCGGCTCGGGTCGCGCACCAGCACGCCCGTGTGGGACAGGGCGGCGCCCAGGACGGCGTGGAAGACGGCGGGTCCGTAGCGCGCTGCCTTGGGCGAGCCGGCGAGGACCGCCTCCGCCGCCTCGGCGAGGTCGTGCTTGACGAGCAGGGCGGCCGCGGCGCCCACGACGCTGCCGGCCGAGGCGTGGGCGGCGTATTCCTGCGCCGGGGAGGTCCGCAGCGGCGGACGTACGGACGGATCCGCGGGCACACTGTCCCGGCCCGGCACGCACAGCTGGTCGTGCACGGTCTCGAAGGCGGCCGTCCGCACCACCGCCTCCGCCAACTGGCAGGTTCGCAGCGCCCCGTCGAGCAGCAGCGAGGTCGGGGTGTGGCCGGCGCCGTGCACGGCCGCGTTGGCGGCGGCGAAAACGACTTCCATGCGGGCGTTGCCGAGGCGGGCACGCATCCAGGCGCGGAAGCGGGGGTTCTCGCGCAGCAGGGTGACCAGGGCCGTCACCAGCCGCGGCGAGGGCGGCAGCCGCATCGCGGACCCCACCAGCGCGGCCACCGCGCCCACCGCGTCGGCGGCGAGCGCCTCGGCGGCGGTCCGCACGGAGGCCGGGTCACCGGGATGACCGAGTTCCTCGACGTCGTCGTCCTCGGCGGGCACCAGCCCGTACCGCCCGGCAAGCACCGCCGCCCGCTCGGCGACCCGATCGCCGACGGCCTCCTCTGTCGCCGTGACCACCAGCCGCCCCAGACCACGGTCCCAGTAGGCGAAGGCGACATCCGGATGCTCGGCGAGAGCCGCGGCCAGACGGCGGGCCAGGTGTTCGGTGCGATGGGGGTGGGGAGCGGCGACCTCGGGCGCGCCGCGGGATTCCGCGGACCCCGGCGGCTGGGCAGAGGGCTCCGCGATCTGTACGAGGGGCTCGGCGCCGTAGGTCGGCGGGGGTCCGGCGCCGTTGGCCTCGGGGGCCTGCGGGAGTTCGGCCCCGTAGGCCTCGGGGGGCTGCGAGCTGTCGATCGGCGTGGGCCGCCACTCGACACCGTCGGCCTGTCGTGCCGTGTGTTCCGCGTCGCCTGCTTCATCCGCCCGCTCCGCCGCCCGCTCGGCGCGGTCTGCGGCCTGGCGGAGTTCTTCCGCGGTGGCCTCTCGCAGGGCCAGGTGGGTTCGGGGGCCGGCGCGCCAGTGGCGGGGGGCGCCCGGGAGGGCCGCCCGGCCGACGCGGGCGACGCGCAGGGCGAAGTCCGCGCCGCGCACGCCCGCCCGGGCCGTTCCCGCCACCGCCCCGGCGGCGACGCCCACCGCGGGCGCCGTACCCCGGGCGAGCAGGCGCGGGCCGGCCAGGACGAGTCCGGCGGCGGCTGCCGTGGGACGGGTGAGAAGACCTCCGCTCATCACCATGCGCCCTCAGCTGTTCGTTCGAGTACGTCGGGCCGTCGTCGAGCCACCCGGCCCGCCGCCCGCGGGCGGCGCCTTGTGGTGCGTGGGCAACCTGTCGGAGGGCGTGGCGGGGGACGCCGTACCCTCCGCGCCCGCGGACGGCCTGCCTGCGGACGACGCCAGCACCTGCGGTGTGGGGTGCGTGTCACCGGCGACATCGGCGGCCTCCGCCTGCTCCTGCGTCTCCTGCCGCCGCGGCTGTGTCAGCCACGCCACCGCCGCTCCGGTGATCGCGACGGGCCACTCGACGATTCCCGCGACCCCGAGCACGCCGGCGCCCGTGTACACGGCGATCCGGCGTCCGCGCGGCGACACCGCTCCGATCCTGTCGAGTGTGCCCTCGGCCGCCCGGCCCACCGTTCCGGCGCCGGGCACCTTGCTCAGTACCGAGGCGGCCGCCCGCAGCGGTTGCGGGAGATTCTGTGTCGACTTCTGCTCGGCCATGACTCTCCTCGGGTGGTGCCTCACCTGTCGGTCCCCGAGTTCCCGCAGTTCGGAGAGTCATCCCGAACTGCGGGAGCTACCTCGTCCGCGAGAGGGCGATCTCGTGCAGCCGCTCCATCCGTACCCGCGACTCCTCGTCCGCCGGTGTGTACGTCACCATGCGCGGGCCGTTCACCGGGCCGAGCCACAGGTCGGTGTGGTCGACGACGACCCGGCCCACGTACCGGTTCAGGAACTCCTTGCGCTTGCCGCGGTGGGCGACCACCTCGTGGCGGTCCCACATCTCGCAGAAGTCCGGGGACTCGGCGCGCAGCCGCTTCAGGAGCATCTTCCAGCCGGGCTCGGCGAGATGGGTGGCCATGGTGGCGCGGAAGCGGGCGGCCATCATGCGCTGGGCATCCTTCAGGTGCACGATGGACGACTGCCAGTCGGGGTTCGTGTAGGAGAGGATCATGCAGTTGCGGTCCTCGGGCGGCACCGCGTCCAGGTCGCAGAGCAGCAGGCTGTAGGTGCGGTTGTAGCCGAGGATGTCGTACCGGCTGTTCTGCACGGCGGCCGCCGCCGGTTCCAGCTGCTCCAGGATCGCCCGCACGGCCGGGGTGAGCGACGGGCAGTCGGTGGCCGGCGTCGGGTCCACGGCTCCGGCGAGCCGGAACAGGTGGGCGCGCTCGGTCGGGTCGAGCAGCAGGGTGCGGGCGAGGGCGTCGAGGACCTGGACGGAGACCTGGATGTCCCGGGCCTGCTCGAGCCAGGTGTACCAGGTGACGCCGACCGCGGAGAGCTGGGCGACCTCCTCACGGCGCAGGCCCGGCGTGCGGCGCCGACGGCCGCGGGGCAGGCCGACCCGTTCGGGGGCGATGTGCTCGCGGCGGTGGCGCAGGAAGGCGGCGAGTTCGTGACGCCGGATCTCCGCGGCGACCGTTCCCGAGGGCGTTCGCCATGGCGTTGCCGACGCCGTCCCCGATGCCGTCTCCTGGGTCATGGTCGTCATGCCTCCAGCCTGCCGCCGCCCGCACCCCACCCACACCCTGTTTCCAGGTGCTGCTTGTACCAGGATAAGGAGACTCTGGTACCCGTCTCGGCGCGGCCGCAGGCTCTTGTCCGTGACCGAAACCACGACCACCCCGCGCTTTGCCCGCCCCTCCTCCACCCCATCGGAGCTCGGCGGGCTCGGCCTGTTCACGGTACTGCTGGCCGCGGCACTGCCTCTCATCGACTTCTTCATCGTCAACGTCGCCCTGCCGACCATCGGCACGGACCTCTCCGCGAGCGAGTCGGTGCTGGAGCTCGTCATCTCCGGCTACGGGCTGGCGTACGCCGTCCTGCTCGTCCTCGGCGGCCGGCTCGGCGACCTCTTCGGCCGGCGCCGCCTCTTCCTGGGCGGCATGGCCGCATTCGGCCTGACCTCGCTGGCGTGCGGGCTCGCGCCCACCGCCTGGACCCTGGTCGCGGCCCGGGTCGCGCAGGGCGCGGCATCCGCGGCCATGCTGCCGCAGGTGCTCGCCACGATCCAGGCGGCCACCTCGGGCCCGCGCCGGGCGAAGGCGATGGGCCTGTACGGTGCGACGGCCGGCCTGTCGATGGTGGCGGGCCAGATCCTGGGCGGCGTACTCGTCTCCGCCGACATCGCGGGAACCGGCTGGCGTTCGGTGTTCCTGGTGAACGTGCCCGTCGTCCTCGTCGGCCTCCTCCTGGCCGCCCGCGCGATCCCGGAGACCCGTGCGCAGCGCCCGGAGCCGGTGGACGGCCCCGGCACGCTCCTGCTGGCCGCCTCGTTGATCGCCCTGCTGGCCCCGCTCACCGAGGGCCGGGCGGCGGGCTGGCCGCTGTGGACGTGGCTGTCGCTGGCGGCGTTCCCGTTCGTGGCGGCGGCGTTCTACGCGGTGGAGCGCAGGGCGGACCGCCTGGGACGTACGCCGCTGGTGCCGCCGAGCCTGTTCCGGCTGGTGTCGCTGCGGCGCGGGCTGGTGATGATCCTGCCGTTCTCCATCGGGTTCAGCGGCTTCATGTTCGTGATCGCGGTGGCGTTGCAGCAGGGCGCGGGCCTGGGCCCCGTCCAGGCGGGACTCGCCCTCGCCCCGCTGGCGGTGACGTTCTTCTTCACCTCGCTCGCCGGTCCCCGGCTCATCGCCCGGTACGGCACCCGTGTGGTGACGGCCGGTTCCCTGCTCCAGGCCCTGGGCGTGGGCCTGATCGCCCTGACCGCGTGGCGTTCCTGGCCCGACCTCGGTGTCGTCGCCCTGCTTCCCGGCGGCGCGATCGCCGGCGTGGGCCAGGCCCTCCAACTCCCCGTGATCTACCGGATCGTCCTCTCCGAGGTGCCGGCCGCCCGGGCCGGCGTGGGCAGCGGCGTGATGACCACCACTCAGCAGTCGGCGCTGGCGTTGGGCGTGGCCACCCTCGGCACCCTCTTCCTGTCCCTGACTCCGGGCCTGGGCATGCGGAACGCCCTGGTCACGACACTCCTGGTCCAGCTGGCGGCCATCGCGCTGACCGGTCTGCTGAGCCTGCGCCTGCCGAGGACGATCGCCTGAGCCCCAGAACACGGGTTGGCCAACTCGATGTGAAGATCCCCTGTTGATGTTGGTCTTGTTGCACACTCCTTGCTGCGTCAACAGACTCGCAGGGCGCGGCCTCTGGAGGCAGCATGCTGGAGATCAACACGAGCAAGGTGAGCCGCTGGGACCAGCACGGGCGCGAGCACGTCGTCCGGGTACAGCGGGCAGGAGTGCAGCGCACGATCAGATGCGACACGTGCGGCTGGCGCAAGGGAGCGCAGTTCCTGCCCTGGCTGAAAGCGGAGGAGCACCTGGCGGAAGCGCATCAGGCGACGGTGGACCCAACCGCCGCGTAAACCAGGGCGCAGGTCGGGGCACAGGCCTGGCGCAGGCCGAGGCGCAGAACTTTTAGTCGCCGAGTTCGGTGAACAGCGTCAGTTGGAGCGCGCCCGGTGCCTCCAGTCGGGAGTTCAGCGAGTTCCACGGTGTGCGGGTCGGCTCGGCGACCACCTCCGCTCCCGCCGCGGCCAGCTTCTCGGTGGTGGCGACGGAGTCGTCGACCTGGAAGGCCACCCGGATGTGGCCGGCCACGCGCCGACCGACCTCGACCTCGTCGATGAAGGCGGCGTGGTTCGGGTCGGTCAGCTCCAGGGTGGCCCGGCCGGCGTCGAGGATGGTGACCCGCCCGTCCTCGGACGCGAACGCGCCGCGTTCGGGCAGCCCCAGGACGTCACGGTAGAAGTGCAGCGCCGCGTCGTAGTCGGCCGCCGTGACCACCAGACGGAGTTCGCGGACAGCGGGTGCGTCGGACATGTCGGCTCCTCGAGATCGCGGGTACTGACCCGACAACCCGGCGATCGGCCGGGCGATTCCCACCGCCCTACGCCCCCAGCCCCCGCAGCAGCAAGCCCACCACCGCCTCGAACTCGCCCTCCACGCCCGGCAGTTCCCACTCCCGGTGGTAGCACGGGTCGTGGAAGCGGCCCGTCGCCTGGAAGAGGGCGCGGGCCGTGGTGGCCGCGTCGGCGACCGTGAAGGTGCCCGCGTCCACGCCCGCCTCGACGATCCGGGTCAGCTGGGCGGTGAGGTCGGTGATGTGCTCGGCGACCGCCCCGCCGTTCTCGTCGGTCAGCACCATGTACGTGGCGAACAGCTCGGGGTCGTCTCCCGCCTTGCGGCGCTTGGCCTCGAAGAGGGCCGCGAGCCAGTCGCTCAGGCGCTGTCGGGGGTCGCGGGACGTGTCGGCGGCGATACCGGCCAGGGACTCCGACGTACGGTCCAGCCACCGCTTCGTGACCGCCTCCCGCAGCGCGGCCTTCGTCCGGAAGTGCCGGTAGACGCTGCCGTGGCTGACGCCGAGCGCGCGGGCCACGTCCACCACGGTCGCCTTGGCCGGGCCGTGGCGGCGCAGCACCTCCTCGGTGGCTTCGAGGATGCGCTCGGTGGTCAGGATCTCGCTGGTCGGTGGCATGTGCAGACCGTACCCGGCGGCCGGGTCAGGCCTCGAGGTGCGCCATCTGGGCCGCCGGGTAGCGCTCGCCCGCGGCGGCTCCGGCCGGTACGGCATCCTCGATCGCGGCGAGGTCGGCGGCCTCCAGCGTGACGTCCAGCGCGCCGAGCGACTCCGCGAGCCGCCCCCGGGTCCGCGCGCCGACCAGCGGCACGATGTCGTCGCCGCGGGACAGGACCCAGGCGATGGCGATCTGCGCGACGGAGACGCCCTTCTGCTCGGCGATCTTCCGCAGCGCCTCGACCAGGTTCAGGTTGTGCTGGAGGTTCTCGCCCTGGAAGCGCGGGGACATCGCCCGGAAGTCGTTGGCCGCGAGCTGCCGGTCGCCGGTGAAGTGGCCGGAGATCAGACCGCGGGAGAGGACGCCGTACGCCGTGACGCCGATGCCCAGTTCGCGCGTGGTCGGCAGGATCTCGTCCTCGATGCCGCGGGAGATCAGCGAGTATTCGATCTGGAGGTCGCTGACGGGGGCGGCGGCGGCGGCCCGGCGGATGGTGTCGGCGCCGACCTCACTCAGGCCCACGTGCCGGACGTACCCCTTCTCGACCAGTTCGGCGATCGCGCCGACCGTCTCCTCGATCGGTACGGATGGGTCGAGCCGGGCGATCCGGTAGACGTCGATGTGGTCGACGCCCAGGCGCTGGAGCGAGTACGCGGCGAAGTTCTTCACGGCGGCCGGGCGGCCGTCGTAGCCGGACCAGCCGCCGTCCGGGTCGCGCAGCGCGCCGAACTTCACGCTGACCAGGGCCTGTTCGCGGCGGGCGGCGGGCGCGGTGCGCAGGGCCTCGCCGATCAGCAGTTCGTTGTGGCCCATGCCGTAGAAGTCGCCGGTATCGAGCAGGGTCACGCCCGCCTCCAGGGCGGCGTGGATGGTGGCGATGGACTCGGCCCGGTCGGCGTCGCCGTACAGCGCGGACATGCCCATGCAGCCGAGGCCGAGGGCGGAGAGCTGGGGGCCGGTGCTTCCGAGAGTGCGCGTTTGCATCGTCATGCCAACCACCATGGCATGACAGCTGACAGATTTCAATATCTGTCAGCTGTCACTCACGGACGCGCCCGAAACGGATCCACCGGAGGAACAGAAAACGCCGGACAGGCTGATCACCTCAGCCCGTCCGGCGTCCGTAGGACCCGGTCGGCAGACCTCAGCAGCCGATCAGTCGGCTCGCCAGGTACCCCTCGATCTGGTCCAGCGAAACCCGCTCCTGCTTCATCGAGTCACGCTCGCGCACCGTCACCGCGTTGTCGTCCAGGGTGTCGAAGTCGACGGTCACGCAGAACGGCGTACCGATCTCGTCCTGGCGGCGGTAGCGGCGGCCGATGGCGCCGGCGTCGTCGAACTCGATGTTCCAGTACTGGCGCAGCGCCTGGGCGAGGCCCTTGGCCTTCGGGGACAGCTCGGGGTTGCGGGACAGCGGCAGCACCGCGACCTTCACCGGGGACAGCCGCGGGTCGAGGCGCAGCACCGTGCGCTTCTCCAGCTTGCCCTTGGCGTTCGGGGCCTCGTCCTCGACGTAGGCGTCGAGGAGGAACGCCAGCATCGCGCGCCCGACACCGGCCGCCGGCTCGATGACGTACGGCGTCCAGCGCTCGCCGGCGTCCTGGTCGTAGTAGGAGAGGTCCTGGCCGGAGGCCTTGGAGTGCGCGCCGAGGTCGTAGTCGGTGCGGTTGGCGACACCCTCCAGCTCGCCCCACTCGTTGCCGCCGAACTGGAAGCGGTACTCGATGTCAGCGGTGCGCTTGGAGTAGTGGGAGAGCTTCTCCTTCGGGTGGTCGTACCACCGCATGTTCTCCTCGCGCAGGCCCAGGCCGGTGTACCAGTTCCAGCGCTGCTCCATCCAGTACTCCTGCCACTTCTCGTCCTCGCCCGGCTTGACGAAGAACTCCATCTCCATCTGCTCGAACTCGCGGGTGCGGAAGATGAAGTTGCCGGGCGTGATCTCGTTGCGGAAGGACTTGCCCATCTGCGCGATGCCGAACGGGGGCTTCTTGCGCGAAGCGATCTGCACCTGGGCGAAGTTGGTGAAGATGCCCTGCGCGGTCTCGGGACGCAGGTAGGCGATGGAGCCGCTGTCCTGGGTCGGGCCGAGGTGGGTGGAGAGCAGACCCGAGAACTGCTTGGGCTCGGTGAACTGGCCCTTGTTGCCGCAGTTGGGGCAGTTCACATCCGCCAGGCCGTTCTCCGGCGGGCGGTTGTGCTTGGCCTCGTACGCCTCTTCAAGGTGGTCGGCACGGAACCGCTTGTGACAGGAGGTGCACTCGGTGAGCGGGTCCGTGAAGGTGGCGACGTGGCCGGAGGCGACCCAGACCTCGGGGGCCAGGATCACGGACGAGTCGATACCGACCACGTCCTCGCGCGACGTCACCATGTAGCGCCACCACTGGCGCTTGAGGTTCTCCTTGAGCTCGACACCCAGCGGCCCGTAGTCCCAGGCGGCGCGCTGTCCGCCGTAGATCTCACTGCAGGGGAATACGAAGCCACGGCGCTTGCTCAGGCTGACGATGGTGTCGATCTTGTCGGCGGCCACGGTGCTCTCTTCATTACGACGACGGGCGACGAAGCGAGATGCTTCAGAGCATTGCTTCAGAGCGAATGCTTCAGGTTACCGGCGAGGGCTCCCCTCCAATCAAATCGGTCCCTGCGCAGGGCCTCCCACGTGCTTTGTTGACAACGGTTTCCATATTTGTTGAAAATGAGTGTCATGAACGTACGACGACACCACATATCCGGCATCGCGGTCGCCGCGGCCACCGCCCTCGGCCTCGGCACCCTCTCCGCCTGCTCGAGCGACAGCGCGGCGGCGGGCAACACGGACAAGTTCGACGTCGTCGCCTCGTTCTACCCGATGGCCTTCCTCGCCGAGCAGATCGGCGGGGACCATGTGAACGTCACCAGTCTCACCGAGCCCGGCCAGGAGCCGCACGATCTGGAGATCAGCGCCAAGCAGACCGCGCAGCTCCAGGAGTCCGACGCGGTGCTCTACCTCAAGAACCTCCAGCCCGCCGTCGACAAGGCGGTCGCGCAGGCCGGCGTCAAGAACAAGATCGACGCGACCACGCTGACCAAGCTCGAGGACCACGGCTCCGTGGAGCACGAGCACGAGGGCGAGGAGGCCGCCGCCAAGGAGCCCTCCGAAGAGGAGGAGCACGCCCTCGACCCGCACATCTGGCTCGACCCGGTGAAGTACGCCGAGGTCGCCGAGGGCGTCGCCGAGTCCTTCGAGAAGTCCGACCCGGACAACGCGGCGGACTACAAGAAGAACGCCGCCGCGCTGACCAAGAAGCTCGACGACCTGAACACCGCGTTCGCGACCGGCCTGAAGACCACCGACAGCAAGGTCTTCTTCACCAACCACGCCGCCTTCGGCTACCTCGCCGAGCGCTACGGCCTGACCCAGGAGGCCATCTCCGGCCTCGACCCGGAGAGCGAGCCCAGCCCGGCCCGGATCAAGGAACTCCAGACGGAGGCCAAGGCCGACGGCGTCACCACCGTCTTCTACGAGACACTGGTGTCCGACAAGACCGCGAAGACCCTCGCCCAGGACGCGGGCCTCAAGACGGACGTCCTCGACCCGCTCGAGGGCATCACCGACAAGTCCAAGGGCGACGACTACTTCCAGGTCATGCAGTCCAACCTGACCGCGCTGAAGACCGCTCTCGGCGCCAAGTGATCCCTACGGAGGACCTCGTGAGCGAGCCCGTCATATCCCTGCGCGGCGTCCGCGCCGAGTTGGGCTCGCGGCCCGTCCTACGCGGAATCGACCTCACCGTCTCGCGCGGTGAGGTCGTCGCGCTGCTCGGCGCCAACGGCTCCGGCAAGTCGACCGCGATCCGGACGATCATCGGACAGGTGCCGGTCAGCGGCGGCGAGATCAAGCTGTTCGGCACCCCGCGCCGCCGCTTCCGCGACTGGGCGCGCGTCGGCTACGTCCCGCAGCGCACCACGGCCGCGGGCGGCGTCCCCGCCACGGTCACCGAGATCGTCTCCTCCGGCCGCCTCTCCCGCGCCCGCTTCGGCATGCTCCGCAAGGCCGACCACGAGGCCGTACGCCGCGCCCTGGACCTGGTCGGCATGGCCGACCGCGCGAGGGACTCCGTCAACGCCCTCTCCGGCGGCCAGCACCAGCGCGTGCTGATCGCCCGCGCCCTCGCCGCCGATCCCGAACTCCTGATCATGGACGAGCCGATGGCGGGCGTGGACCTGGCGAGCCAGGAGGTGCTGGCTTCGACGCTGCGCGAGCAGGTCTCCCAGGGCGTCTCCGTCCTCCTGGTCCTGCACGAACTCGGCCCCCTGGAGCCCCTGATCAACCGGGCGGTCGTCCTGCGCGACGGCTGCGTGACGCACGACGGCCCGCCCCCGCAGGCCCTCGGCCAGCACGCGCTGCCCGGTCACGACCACGTACACCCGCACGCGGCTCACGACGCCGAACCGATCCGGACGGGACTGCTGAGCTGATGGACCTCCTGAACTACGCCTTCATGCAGCGGGCGCTCCTCGCCGCGGTACTCGTCGGCATCACGGCCCCGGCTGTCGGGATCTACCTCGTCCAGCGCCGCCAGGCCCTCATGGGCGACGGCATCGGCCACGTGGCGATGACCGGCGTCGGCCTCGGCTTCCTGCTGTCCTGGTCCCCTGTGTGGATGGCCACGCTGGTGTCCGTGCTCGGCGCGATCGCCATGGAACTGATCCGCTGGTACGGCAAGACCCGCGGAGACATCGCCCTCGCGATGCTCTTCTACGGCGGTATGGCCGGCGGCGTGATGTTCATCAACCTCGCGCCGACGGGCTCGAACGCGAACCTGACGTCGTATCTCTTCGGCTCGCTCTCGACCGTCAGCGAGTCGGACGTCACGGCGATCTGCCTCCTGGCCGCCTTCGTGGTCCTGGTCACCCTCGGCCTGCGCCGCCAGCTGTTCGCGGTGAGCCAGGACGAGGAGTTCGCGCGGGTCACGGGCCTGCCGGTGCGGGCCCTGAACCTGCTGACGGCGATCACGGCGGCGGTCACGGTGACCGTCGCGATGCGCGTCGTCGGCCTGCTGCTGGTGTCGGCGCTGATGGTGGTGCCGGTGGCGGCGGCGCAGCAGCTCAGCCGCAGCTTCGCGGCCACCTTCGCGATCGCCGTGGCCATCGGGGTCTCGGTGACCATCGGCGGCACCGTGACGTCGTACTACCAGGACGTGCCGCCCGGCGCGACGATCGTGCTGCTGACCATCGGTGCGTTCATCGTCATGACCGCGCTGGCGGCCCCGCTGGCCCGGCGGCGCGCACGGGCACTGGCGGCCGCACAGCCCGCCGGGGACCCGTCGGAGTGTGTGATTCCGGCCGGCAGGGATTCCGACGGAAAGGTCGGCGTCTGACCGCTGACAGGCCGGACTGGCACAATGGCCCGGCAGGTGCAGACGTTAAGGAGGCAACCGGTGACGACCGCAGGACCGTCCGTGAAGGGCCGCGCAACCCGGCAGCGGGCCGCCGTGGCAGCGGCCCTCGACGAGGTCGACGAGTTCCGCAGCGCGCAGGATCTGCATGACATGCTCAAGCACAAGGGCGACTCCGTCGGGCTGACCACGGTCTACCGCACGCTCCAGTCCCTCGCCGACGCCGGCGAGGTCGACGTCCTGCGCACCTCCGACGGCGAGTCCGTCTACCGCCGCTGCTCCACCGGCGACCACCACCACCACCTCGTCTGCCGCGTCTGCGGCAAGGCCGTCGAGGTCGAGGGCCCGGCAGTCGAGAAGTGGGCGGAGGCCATCGCCTCCGAACACGGCTTCGTGAACGTGGCCCACACGGTAGAGATCTTCGGCACGTGCGAGGACTG
Organism: Streptomyces sp. NPDC006602; assembly: GCF_042870385.1. Taxonomy (NCBI): domain Bacteria; kingdom Bacillati; phylum Actinomycetota; class Actinomycetes; order Kitasatosporales; family Streptomycetaceae; genus Streptomyces; species Streptomyces sp. NPDC006602. Next base: position 36,534 of record NZ_JBIAHG010000012.1, read on the forward strand.
CGCGGCGAAGAAGGCGTAGCGGATGCCTGGCGGCCGAGCGGCTTGGCTGCGGGCGGTCTCAGCCGCGTAGCTTGCGGGCGATCTCAGCCGCGTAGCTGCGGGCAGTCATGCCGCTGGGGCGATGGGGGTCCCCCCGCTCGAGCGAAGTCGAGAGTGGGGGAGGCACCCCGCAGCGCCGGGTTGCGCACCCACCCCCGGCCGCCTCCGACACCGGGCGCGCGCCAATCCCCGCCTACTCCTGCTCACCCTCCATGGCCAGCAGCTCCTCATTCGGAATGGCCCCACCGAAGCGCCGATCCCGCGAGGCGAACTCCACACACGCCCGCCACAGATCACGCCGGTCGAAGTCCGGCCACAGCACATTCTGGAAGACCATCTCGGCGTAAGCGCTCTGCCACAGCAGATAGTTGGACGTGCGCTGCTCCCCACTCGGCCGCAGGAACAGATCCACATCCGGCATGTCCGGGTAGTACAGGTACTTCTGGATGGTCTTCTCGGAGACCTTGGACGGGTCCAGCCGCCCCGCCTTCACATCCTCCGCCATCGCCTGCATCGCGTCCGCGAGCTCGGCCCGCCCGCCGTAGTTCATGCAGAAGTACAGCGTCAGCTTGTCGTTGCCCTTGGTCTGCTCCTGGGCGACCTGGAGCTCCTTGGCGACGGACTTCCACAGCCGGGGCATACGCCCCACCCAGCGCACCCGCACCCCCAGCTCGTCGAGCTGGTCGCGGGTCTTGCGGATGAAGTCACGGTTGAAGTTCATGAGGAAGCGCACCTCGTCCGGCGACCGCTTCCAGTTCTCGGTGGAGAAGGCGTACAGCGAGATGTTCTTCACGCCCATCTCGATCGAGCCCTGCAGCACGTCCAGCACCCGCTCGGCACCGACCTTGTGGCCCTCCGTGCGCGGCAGGCCACGCTCCTTGGCCCAGCGGCCGTTCCCGTCCATGACGATCGCGACATGGGTGGGCACCAGCTCACCGGGGAGCTTCGGCGGGCGGGCCCCGGACGGGTGCGGCTCCGGCGTCTTGTACTCGCGGCGCTGGCGCCCCAGGATCCCGCGTACAGCCATGTGCTTCTCGTCTCCTCTGTGGTGCTGGTGCTCTGTGCTGCCTACGTGCTGCTGCCTACGACTTTTCCACGTACCTGAGCGAACGCAGTCCGCGCTCCAGATGCCAGTGCAGGTACGCGGACACCAGCCCGCTCCCCTCCCGGACATGCCGCGGCTCGCTCGCGTCCGCGGTCTCCCAGTCTCCCGTAAGCAGCGCCCCGAGGAGTTCCAGGGTCTGCGGCGACGGTACGACACTCCCCGGGACCCGGCAGTCGACGCAGACCGAGCCCCCTGCCGCCACCGAGAAGAACCGGTTCGGCCCGGGCATCCCGCACTTCGCGCAGTCGGTGAAGGTGGGCGCGTAGCCGTTCACGGCGAGCGAGCGCAGCAGGAACGCGTCGAGGATCAGATGCGGCGCGTGCTCACCCCTGGCCAGCGTCCGCAGCGCGCCGACGAGCAGCAGATACTGCTGCACCGCCGGCTCGCCCTCGTGGTCGGTGAACCGCTCGGCGGTCTCCAGCATGGCCGTCCCGGCGGTGTAGCGCGCGTAGTCCGCGACGATCCCGCCCCCGTACGGTGCGATGGTCTCGCTCTGCGTACACAGCGGCAGCCCGCGCCCGACCAGCTCGCTCCCGCGCGCGAAGAACTGCACGTCGACGTGGGAGAAGGGCTCCAGCCGGGCCCCGAACTTGGACTTGGTCCTGCGCACCCCACGGGCCACGGCCCGTACCCGCCCGTGACCGCGCGTGAGCAGCGTGATGATCCGGTCCGCCTCACCCAGCTTCTGGGTGCGCAGCACGATGCCGTCGTCGCGGAACAGGCTCATGGCCCCATTCTCGCCTACGCCGGCCGTCCCCCGTCGTCCCCGTGCTTCAAGGCATGCGTCAAGGCACCTCGCCGCGGCTGCGTGCGTTGGCGTACGCCGTCATCGCGCTCAGCCGTTCGGCCGGGGTGGCATGCCGTACGGCCCCCGGCTCGGCGTCCCACTCCCGTCCCCCTCCGTACGGTCTCAGTTGCACGTACGGCCCCTCGTGCCCCATCACGATCCCCATCCGCCCACTCCGGGTGTCCACGACATACGCCCCCACCGGCGGCTTCACCGCAGCACCTCCGCGAGTCGCCGCGCGGTCTCGACGGAACACCGCCCCAATTCGATGAGCGGACAGGGCACCTCCCGCGCGAGACTCACGGGATCGAGCCCGATTGACGGCAGCGTAATTCCTGCCGTAAGAAGCGCCGCCCGCAATTCTTTCACCGTTTCCTCCGCCTCTTCGACGCTCAGCGTCGAGCGCCGTGACTGCACAGACCTCACCGTGCTCCCCTTCCTTTTCGAGTTTCACTCTTCTCGTCTCCAGAGTGCCCTGCCGGGCCTACACTCGGCAGGAGTCTGTGCACTACAAGTGCGGGTCAGCGGGAGAGGGTTGGCTGTGGCCAATGGTTCACGGCAGGCGGTCTGGGAGTTCTTCGGAACGGAGCTGAAGCGGAGAAGGGAGGATGCGGGTATCACGCAGGTGGAGTTGGGGTTACGGGTTTTCGTATCCGGTGGGTACATCGGCCAGTTCGAACAGGCGATTCGTAAACCGCAATTGGATGTCGCCCAGCGGATTGACGAAGCACTACAAACTGACGGTATTTTCGAGCGACTGTGCAGGAAGCTGATCGATGATCCCCGGTATGCGGATTACTTCGCGAAGGCGGCCGAGCTGGAGGCGCTGGCGACGAAGATCTGCGAGTTCGCGCCGGCGCTGGTGCCGGGCCTGTTGCAGACGGCGGAGTACGCACGAGCGATCACCCTCGCGATGAACCCCTTCGCGCCGGACGAGTACATCGAGGAGAAAGTGTCCGGCCGCATGGAGCGGTCCAGGATCCTCAAGGACGCCACACGGCCCGTGTATTGGATGATCCTGCACGAGAACGTGCTGCGGATCCCGGTGGGCGGGGCGGCGGTGATGGCCGAGCAGCTGGAGTACGTGGCGGTGCTGGCGCGCAAGCGGGCGGTGCTGGTGCAGGTGCTGCCGTACGCGGCTGGGGCGTATGCCGTGAGCGGGATGATCACACTCATGGACTTTGAGGACGCGCCCCCAACGGCCTATACAGAAGCCGTGTATTCGGGGAACCTCCTTGACGATCCGGCCGTGGTGATGCGAGCGCAGTCGGCATACGATCAGCTCAGGGCCGCCGCGCTGTCGCCGGAGGCGTCCCTGGCCCTGGTCGAATCGGCGGCGGAGGACCACAGACGATGCGCGAGTACGACCTGAGCAACGCAAGCTGGCGCAAGAGCACGTACAGCGACGGCAACGGAGGCAGCTGCGTCGAGGTCGCCGACGGATTCCCCGGCGTCGTACCGGTCCGTGACAGCAAAGTACCCGGCGGAGCGGTGCTGTTGATCGGGTCGGGTGCCTGGACGGAGTTCGTCGGCACCGTCGGGGCCGCCCGCTTCTCCGTCGGCGCCCCGGCCTGCCCCTAAGGGTGGAGCGGGGGCAATCCCCCCTACGGACAAGGCGGTTGGCCGGATAGGGCGGACGGCATAGATCCGCGAGGCTCGTCGACATGACGCAGATCAAGAGAAACGCAGCTTTGGTCGCCACCTCCGTCGTCCTCCTCGGTCTCACCGCCCCGCTCACCACGTCCGCGTCCACCGCCACCACCTCGCTCCGGTGGGCGAAGTGCACGGGCACCGGCCTGGACCCCCGTCAGGAGTGCGCCACCGTCGAAGTGCCGATGGACTACACCCATCCGGGCGGCCGGACGATCGACGTCGCCATCTCCCGGATCCCGGCCGAGGATCCCGCCGCCCGTCGCGGGGCGCTGATGCTGATCCCGGGCGGGCCCGGCGGATCCAGCCTGGGCGATCCCTCGGGCAAGGGACAGAAGCTCCCGCAGGACGTACGCGACACCCACGACCTGATCGGCTTCGCCCCGCGCGGGCTCGCCCCCTCCACCTCCGTCGACTGCGGACTCGACCATGCCGACCTCGCCCTCTCCAAGCTGCGGCCGTGGCCCGCCCCGGACGGTTCCGTCGCCGAGAACATGCTCACCGCACAGCGCATGGCGGACGCCTGTGCCCGCAACGGCGGCGAGTTGATGCGGCACATCGACACGATCGCCGAGGCCCGCGACCTCGACCGCATCCGGGCGGCGCTGGGCGAGCGGAAGCTGTCCGCGTGGGGAGTGTCGTACGGGACGTACGTGGGCTCCGTCTACAGCCAGTTGTTCCCGCACCGCACCGACCGGATCGTCCTCGACAGCAACGACGACCCCGATCCGACCCGCGTCGCCCGCGCCTGGCTGGCCGGGCACGAGCAGGGCGTCGAGGACACCTTCCCCGAGTTCGCGAAGTGGGCGGCTGCGCCGGACAACCCGGACCGGCTGGCCGGGACGGCGGCGGAGGTGCGGCCGCTGTTCCTGAAGCTGGCCGCGCGCCTCGACCGGGAGCCCATCCCGTGGCCTGGCGCCAACCCCGAGGAGCTGAACGGGAACGTGCTGCGCCAAACCCTGCTGGACACGCTCTACTCGCCCAGCCGCTTCCCCGCCCTGGCGAAGCTGATCCTTGCCGCGCAGTCCGGCACCGTACCGCCCGCGCCCGCGGCCCCGCCGGAGCAGGTTCTGCAGAACGTCGCCGCGGTCGGCGCCGCGACCCTGTGCAACGACGTCGCGTGGCCCGCGTCGGCCGCCGAGTACCAGAAGGGCGTCGACGAGAGCCGGGCAAAGTATCCGCTGACCGCGGGTATGCCGCGCAACGCGATGGTGTGCGCCGCCTGGCCCACGCCGCCGAAGCAGGCGCCGGTACGGATCACCGACCGCGGGCCGTCCAACATCCTGCTCGTGCAGAACGAACGGGATGTCGCCACCCCGCTCGCCGGTGCCCTCAAGCTCCGCCGCGCCCTCGGCGACCGTGCCGTCATGGTCACCCTGAACTCCACCGGCCACGACGCCTACCTCGCCCACGGCAACGCCTGCGGGGACGAGACGGTGTCCCGCTTCCTGGCCACGGGTGAGCGGCCCGACGCGGACGTCCACTGCGGCTGACGTCTACCGCGGCTGACGGGACGACCGGCACGCCCCGGCATAGCGTCGGGCCAGCGCGTGGAACGCCTCCTTCGGCTCCCAGTGCCAGCCCGAACCCGGGTCGCCCGGCCGGTCCTTGGTGATGCCTCGACCTTCAGGCCGGGGAGGAATCCGGTTTCCCGCGTAGCAGGGCAGGAGAAGCCGGATCGCCGCCGGGCGATCCAGCTTCTCCTGCCCTGCTGGTGGTGAGGGCGACCTCGATGAGGTGGAGGATCTCGGAGTTGAGGGACCGGCGGTCCGCGGCCGCGCGGGCGGTCACCCGTACTTCCGGGACACGATGAACACCCTCGACCCGGCGGGTCTCCCGGCCCGTCTGAAGGAGGCCGGCGTCACGGACGTGTCCGTCGACACTCACCCGCAGAGCGGCGGCCTACGCTTCCGCGCCCGCCGCCCCTCAACCCGCCGCCGCCCCGAACCGCCGTACGTACCGCCGCTGCCACGGCGTCTCCACCGCGCGGCGGTCGTAGTGGCGGCGGACGTACCCGACGGCCTCTCCGGCCGGCACGCCGTCCAGCACCGCAAGACACGCCAGCGCCGTGCCCGTACGGCCGCGACCGCCGCCGCAGGCCAGCTCCACCCGCTCACCGGCTGCCCGCTCCCAGGCCTCGGTGAGGACCGCGCGGGCGACCGCGTGGTCGGCGGGCAGCCGGAAGTCGGGCCAGCGCAGCCAGCGGGACTCCCACTCCACCGCGGGCGGCTGCCGGCCGAGCAGATAGATGCCGTACGACGGGCTCGGCGCCCCCGGTGCGACGGGGTGCCGCAGGCCCCGGCCGCGCACCAGCCGTCCGGAAGGCAGCCGCAGCACCCCGGTGTCCCGCTCGTCCCACCGCTCCATACTCGCCACGAGCCCATTCGAACCCGGCTCCGGATCCCGGGCAACCGAATCCGGCAGAACGGTGGTCTGGAGGGCGAGGGAGGGTGCTTGATGCAGGCCGAACAAGAGGCCCAGTTCCAGGAATTCGTCCAAGCGCGTTGGTCCCGGCTCGTCCGGACCGCGTATCTACTCACCGGCGACGTGCACCACGCCGAGGACCTGACACAGACCGCGCTGGCGAAGGCGTACCGCTCCTGGCGGCGCGTCTCGCGCAGCGACAGCCCGGAGGCGTACGTCCGTCGGATGCTGGTCACCTGCAACAGCGACCGGTTCCGCAAGCGGCGCGTCGCGGAGTCGCTGACCGCGGCGCCACCGGAGGTGGCGGGGCGCGACGAGTCCGTGTCACGGGTCGACGAGCGCGGTGTCCTGCTCGGCGCGCTGGCCGCGCTCCCGCCCAAGCAGCGGGCGGTGATCGTCATGCGGTACTGGGAGGACCTGCCGGAGGCGGAGGTCGCCGAGATGCTCGGCTGCTCCCCCGGCACGGTCAAGAGCCAGGCGTCCAAGGGGCTGGCGAAGTTGCGTACTTATCCGGGGCTCGCGCAGGTCATGGACGAGGCCGCGCGCGGTCGCACGTCATCCGCGGGGCAGGGAGGAACCAGGTGAGCGAGGAACAGGGGCAGGGGCAGCGGCAGGGACAGGAGGCCGAGGGAGGCTTCGAGGAGCAGTTGCGTGAACTGCTCGCCGAGGACGCCTACACGATCCGGCCGTCGGAAGCGCCGTACCCGGCGATCCGGCGTCGGGGCGTGGTGGAGCGGCGGCGCCGGGTCGCGGTGGCCGGGGCGGTTCTGGCGACGCTGGCGGCGGTACCGGTGGGGGCGTATGCGCTGGGAGGGTCGGACGGGGGGTCGGTCACGGCGTCGCCGCGGTCGTCGGTGAGCGCGTCGCGGGCGGCTACGCCCACGCCGACGCCGTCGCCCACGCCGTCCGGGCCCGCCTGGCCGGCCACGGCGGGGCAGTTGCTCGACGGGATCACGTTCGCGCAGGCGGCGGACGGGCTGGAGAAGTGCCTCGCCTACAACCGGGATCGGGAGAAGAACGGCGGGCTCGACCTGGACCTGGGTACGGCCGACAGCTACCGGATCATCCTGGCGATGAACAGCACCGGCGACACCAACGCGCCCGGTGACGGCATCTACATCACCGCCGTGAAGGAGAAGCCGCAGGAGACCCGGTTGATCTGCAACGTCAAGGACGGCGAGGCGTCGGGGCTCAACACCAGCGGTGGCAGCGACCGGTTGCCGGATTCACCACCCGTGCTGGCCGACATGAACGGCGGCAAGCTGTACCAGCAGTCGTTCCTCGACAAGGGCAACTGGAAGTTGCCATTCCGGTGGGGGTTCATCGGGACGGTGGTGCCTTCGGTGGCGAAGGTGACCGTGTCTTATGGCGGCGACACGAGCGAGGCGGTCCTCGATCACGGCTGGTTCGTCGCGTCCGGCGTCCTGAACGAGCAGGTGACCCTTGCTCCCCACATCAAGGGCTACGACGACGGCGGCAAGCTCGTGTACGACTCCGACGAGGACAAGTCCTACGAGAAGACCCTCCCGTAACGGGCCTGTCCCGGGGGCGCCGCACAGGGGTCGGCGCCCCCGGGGCCGCCCGTCGGAGGTTCCAAGCCCCACCGCCCCCCCGTCCCCAGGGGCTCATCCTCCGCCCTGAGGGCGTCTCTCCGGGAGGGGAGGGACGCCCCGGACGGTGTGCGAGCGGCTCACACCGGCTCCGGATGGCGTGCCGGCCGCTCCGGTTCGGGGGTACGCGACAGCTTCCCGGGCCACCACACCTTCCGGCCGAGCAGCACGCCGGCCGTGGTCACCGGATAGGTGCGGACGAGGAACGTGTCGAGGAGAACGCCGACCGCGATGACGAAGCCGAGCTCGACCCGCTGCTGCTGTTCAGGTCGGCGGCGAGCAGGCACAGCAGCCCGGCCGCGACGCTCCCCGAGGAGGCGAGGATCGCCGCTCCACAGCCGCGCAGGGCGGTGCGCATGGCGTCGTACGGCCGCTCGTGGCGTCGTAGCTCCTCACTCCCGGCGGCAGGGGGCGATTCGTCGGGCGGGAGGGCGAGTTGCGGCGTACTGCCGGGGGTGACGGGCGGGCGGGATTACTCCCCGGGGAGTATCAGGACGGCGTCCTCGCCGACACCAGCAGCCGGGTCACGTCGTCCGCGCAGATGGTGAGGGCGGCGCCCACGGTGGACAGGACATCGCGCTCGGCGGGCGTGTAGGGGCCGTCGGCGAGGGCGATCCGGGCGCCCTGCAGCAGGATCGATTCGCGGCCCGCGGGGGCGAGGTGCGGGGCCAGTGGGTCCAGCGCCTCGTGCAGCTCTATGGCCAGACCGGTTCCGCCGTCGCGGCCGTAGACCCGCCCGGTGTCCGCGGCCAGCGCTTCGACCAGGGCGGCCAGCTGTTCCTCCGTACAGTCGTCGAAGCCCGCGGCGCGGACCGTGGCCGCGGCGGCCTCCAGAGACGTGCGGGAGCAGGTGCCGCCTGCCGAGAGGACCGCGAGGGCGACGGTGTGGACGGCGTCCCTGAGCATCGCGGAGAAGCGGGTGGTCGTCGGATGGTCGAGGACGTCGGTGCCGAAGTGGCGGCGGCAGGCCGCGCACTCCACGACGGGTCCGGTCTCGCCGCGGGGCAGCACGGGCACCCCGAGGAGGGTGAAGCGACGACGGCCGGTCAGCCGCTGGAAGTTGCGGTCGCCCCCGCAGCCGGGGCAGAAGAACTCCCCGTCCCCGGCGGGCGTCCACGCGGTACGGGTGCCCAGGAGGCGCACAGGTCTGGCGGCATGGCCGTTTCGTCCCCGTCCTGGCAGCACGTCAGCACCTCCGTAACGCCACGGCAACATCGCCGCGCTTGCGTGATGTTAGCCACATCCGCGACTCGGCGTCATTACCCGTGACGAGACCTTCCCGTGACCTGCACATGGATTGGCCGGTAAACGCCGGGACATGACGGAGCCCCGCCCGCCGGACAAAACGGCGAACGGGGCCCCAAATGGGGCTGGTCAGCGAGTCGCTCGGTTGACGGCCGAGACGACCGCCTTCAGCGACGCGCGCGTCGTGTTCGCATCGATGCCGATGCCCCACAGAACCTTGTCGTCGATCGCGCACTCGATGTAGGAGGCGGCCTGCGCGGACGCGCCCTCGCTCATCGTGTGCTCCTGGTAGTCGAGCAGCCGGGCGTCGATGCCGATGCCCTGCAGCGCGTGGAAGAACGCGGAGATCGGACCGTTGCCGGTGCCCACCAGGGTGGTCTCGACGCCGTCCACCTCGGCCTCGACGGTCAGCGTGTCGACGCCGTCCTTGTCCGTGGTCGACTGGCCGTTCTTGACCTGAATACGGCCCCACGGGTTCTCGGGGTTGGGCAGGTACTCGTCCTGGAAGGTTGCCCAGATGGCGCCGCCGGTGACCTCGCCGCCCTCGGCGTCCGTCTTGGCCTGGATGATCTTCGAGAACTCGATCTGCATCCGGCGCGGCAGGTCCAGCTTGTGGTCGTTCTTCAGGACGTACGCGATGCCGCCCTTGCCGGACTGCGAGTTGACCCGGATGACCGCCTCGTAGGAGCGGCCGACGTCCTTCGGGTCGATCGGCAGGTACGGCACCGCCCACTCGATGTCGTCGACGGTGACGCCCTTGGCGGCCGCGTCGGCCTCCATGGCGTCGAAGCCCTTCTTGATGGCGTCCTGGTGGGAGCCGGAGAAGGACGTGTAGACCAGGTCGCCCACGTACGGGTGGCGCGGGTGGACCTCCATCTGGTTGCAGTACTCCCACGTACGACGGATCTCGTCGATGTCGGAGAAGTCGATCTGCGGGTCGACGCCCTGGGAGAACAGGTTCATGCCCAGGGTGACCAGGTCGACGTTGCCGGTGCGCTCGCCCTGCCCGAACAGGCAGCCCTCGACGCGGTCGGCGCCGGCCATCAGCGCCAGCTCGGCGGCGGCGACGGCCGTACCGCGGTCGTTGTGCGGGTGGACGGAGACGCAGACGAACTCGCGGCGGGAGAGGTTGCGGCTCATCCACTCGAAGCGGTCCGCGTGGGTCGAGGGCGTCGAACGCTCCACGGTCGCGGGCAGGTTGAGGATGATCTCGCGGCCCGGGCCGGGCTGGTAGACGTCCATCACCGCCTCGCAGACCTCCAGCGCGAAGTCCAGCTCGGTGTCCGTGAAGATCTCCGGCGAGTACTGGTAGCCGAACTCCGTCTCCGGGCCCAGCAGCTTCTCCGCGTACTCCATCACCAGCCGCGTGCCGTCCACGGCGATCTGCTTGATCTGGTCCTTGGAGCCGCGGAAGACCACCCGGCGGAAGACCGGCGCGGTCGCGTTGTACAGGTGCACGGTGGCGCGCTTGGCGCCCTTCAGCGACTCCACGGTCCGCTCGATCAGGTCCTCGCGGGCCTGGGTCAGTACGGAGATGGTGACGTCGTCGGGGATCGCGCCCGGCTCCTCGACGATGGAGCGCACGAAGTCGAAGTCGGTCTGGCCGGAGGCCGGGAAGCCGACCTCGATCTCCTTGTAGCCCATCTTGACCAGCTGGTCGAACATCCGGCGCTTGCGCTCGGGGGACATCGGGTCGATCAGGGCCTGGTTGCCGTCGCGCAGGTCGGTGGAGAGCCAGCGGGGAGCGGCGGTGATCCGGTTGTTCGGCCAGGTGCGGTCCGGGATGTCGACCTGCTCGTACTGGCCGTACTTGTGGATCGGCATGGAACTGGACTGCTGGCGGTTCGCCATGATGCGGGGGCTCCTCGAATGTCCGCGGTGTCCGCGGGGGCCGGAAGGACGGCCGACGACGCAACGCCAGAGCACCGCGGGGAGGGGGTCGGCCTCGGTTACAGGCCCTCGCCGCGGCAGCTAAGGAGAAGCAGCCCGAATCGCATGATGGTCCGCAGCCTAGCCGAGCCACGCCGGTTCCGTGGGCCTGTATCAGTATGCGGGACCCGAGGGATCAATGGGACAAAAAGTGCGCCATACCACTTCGCTACGCAGAGTGAGGCTCCTTATCCCTACATTTCACCAATCATGGTTGCGGGTAGTGACACCGGCATAACTCAGTGCAAAGGTTCCGGGCATGACGACCAACGGGGGCTTCGAGCCCGTCTTCTGCACCGTCGTTCCGCCACACGTCCTGGACAAGCTGGCCCGCAACGACGACCCCGCACTCTCCGGTCCCGCCCGGCGCACCCTGATGCGCGACAGCGAGCTGCGCGGCAGGCGCCGCGTGACCACCGAGTTCCGCCTGGCGGCGGCGCCGGCGTCGAAGGCACCGTCGGACCAGCCGCTGCGCACCATCTACGACGCCGAGCACAAGACCGACCTGCCCGGCACCAAGGTGCGTACGGAGGGCTCGGAGCCCGGCCAGGACGCCACGGCCAACCGCGCCTACTCCGGCCTCGGCGCCACCTTCGACCTCTTCCTCAAGGCCTACGGCCGCCACTCGATCGACGGCGACGGCCTGCCGCTGGACGCGACCGTCCACTACGACGAGAACTACGGCAACGCCTTCTGGAACGGCGAGCAGATGGTGTTCGGCGACGGCGACGGCGAGATCTTCCTCGACTTCACCATCCCGATCGACGTCATCGGCCACGAACTGACCCACGGAGTCACGCAGTACACGGCGAACCTCACGTACTTCGGCCAGCCGGGCGCCCTCAACGAGTCGATGTCCGACGTCTTCGGCTCGCTCATCAAGCAGTACACGCTCGGCCAGACCGCCGCCGAGGCCGACTGGCTGATCGGCGCGGGCCTGCTCGCCCCGAGCGTCACCGGCAAGGCGCTGCGCTCCATGAAGGAGCCGGGCACCGCCTACGACGACGACGTCCTCGGCAAGGACCCACAGCCCGCGACCATGGACGACTACGTCCGCACCGGCCGCGACAACGGCGGCGTCCACATCAACTCCGGCATCCCCAACCACGCCTTCTACCTGGCCGCCACCGCCCTCGGCGGCCACGCCTGGGAGAAGGCGGGCCAGATCTGGTACGACGTCCTGACCGGCGGCGAGCTGACCGAGCGGGCGTTCTTCGGCGACTTCGCCAAGCTGAGCGTCAAGGCCGCGCGCGAGCGCTTCGGCGACGGCGGCGAGGAACTCCAGGCCGTGGAGAAGGCCTGGGAGCAAGTCGGGGTGCGCATTCTCTGACTCCGTACTAGACAGGGACCCATGCGTATTCAGGTAAGGCGCACGGGCGGGTTCGCGGGCATCGAGCGGTACGCCGAGGTGGACACCTCGGCCCGGGCCGATGCCCACGAATGGCACGCCCTGGCCGAGAAGGCACTCGCCGCCGGGCGGGACACGCCGCCCATCGGGGTCCCGGACGGCTTCAGCTACCAGATCACGGTGGACGGGAAGACGGTGTACGCGTCCGATCCCCGGCTGACGGAGGAGCAGCGGAAGCTGATCTCGAAGGTGCTCAAGGAGGGCGCGTAATGCGTTCTTCACGTCTGCCCGTTGACTTCCGTACCCGCCAGTACGGATGATCCGGCGCATGGCGACGAACCCGATACCTGAGTTCCCGGCGTTCCCCGGCGGCTTCCTGTGGGGCGTCTCGACCTCGGCCCACCAGATCGAGGGTGCGGCGGGCGAGCGCGAGCCGTCCGTCTGGGACGTCTTCTCGGCCGAGCCGGGGCGGGTGAAGGACGGCTCGACGGCCGCGGTGGCCTGCGACCACTACCACCGCTACCGCGAGGACGTGGCCCTCCTGGCCGGCCTGGGCGTGGACGCGTACCGTTTCTCGATCTCCTGGCCGCGGGTACGTGCCGAGGGTGGTCTGGACTTCTACGACCGTCTGGTCGACGAGCTGTGCGCGGCGGGCGTACGACCGGTTCCGACCCTCTTCCACTGGGATCTCCCCGTGTCCCTCGACTGGCTGGAGCGGGACACGGCGTCGCGCTTCGCGGAGTACGTGTCGGTCGTCGCCGACCGTCTCGGCGACCGCGTGAAGAAGTGGGTCACGATCAACGAGCCCGCCGAACACACCCTGTTCGGGCATGCGTTGGGTGCGCACGCCCCCGGCAAGCAGCTGATGTTCGACGCGCTCCCCGCGGCCCACCACCAGCTCCTGGCCCACGGTCTCGCCGTACGGGCCCTGCGCGCGTCCGGCGCCACGGACATCGGCATCGCCAACTCCCACGGCCCGACCTGGCCGGCGTCGCAGGAGCAGGCGGACGTGGAGGCGGCCGCTTTCTACGACCTGCTCCTCAACCGCCTGTTCGCGGACCCGGTCCTGCTCGGCGAATACCCGGAAGGCCTGGGCGAGTTGATGCCGGGCGACGTGGCGGCCGACCTGAAGGTCATCGGGGAGCCGCTGGACTGGTACGGCATCAACTACTACGCGCCGACCCGGGTGGGCGCCCCGCAGGGCGAGGACATCGAGTTCGGCGGCCTGACGATCCCGGCGGAACTCCCCTTCTCGGTAAGGGAGATCGAGGGCGTCCCGGTGACGGACTTCGGCTGGCCCGTGGTCCCCGAGGCCCTGACCGACCTCCTCACCACCTTCCGCACCCGCTACGCCGACCGCCTCCCCCCGATCGTCATCACGGAGAACGGCTGCTCCTACGACGGCATCGACGACCAGGCCCGGATCACCTACCTGGACGCCCACATCCGCGCCCTGCACCGAGCGGCGGAAGCGGGGGTGGACGTCCGCGGCTACTTCGTCTGGTCCCTCCTCGACAACTTCGAGTGGGCGGAGGGGTACGCACGGCGGTTCGGGCTGGTGCACGTGGACTACGAGACGCTGACCCGGACGCCGAAGGCGTCGTACGCGTGGTTCCGAGACATGCTGAGGGCACAGAGCTGAGGGCACAGAGCTGAGGCCCCTGGGGGCTCCGGCCCCCAGGGCAGGTTCACCTTTCGACCGACCGAGTCGGGTGGGTGGGCACAGGCCGGAGGTCCAGGGGGCGCAGCCCCATGGGGACCCTCGGGCCGGCCTCGCTCAGAAACCCAGCTTGCGCAGCTGCCGAGGATCCCGCTGCCAGTCCTTGGCGACCTTGACATGAAGGTCCAGGAACACCGGCGTACCCAGCAGCGCCTCGATCTGCTTGCGCGACTTGATGCCGACCTCCTTCAACCGCTTGCCCTTCGGCCCGATGATGATGCCCTTCTGGCTGGGCCGCTCGATGTACACGAACGCGTGGATGTCGAGGAGGGGCTTGTCGGCGGGCCGGTCCTCGCGCGGCAGCATCTCCTCCACGACGACCGCGATGGAGTGGGGAAGCTCGTCCCGCACACCCTCCAGCGCCGCCTCTCGGATCAGCTCGGCCACCATGACCTGCTCGGGCTCGTCGGTCAGATCACCCTCTGGGTAGAGCGCGGGGCCCTCCGGCAGCAAGGGCACGATCAGGTCGGCCAGCAGGTCGACCTGCTTGTCCGCGACCGCCGACACCGGCACGATCTCCGCCCACTCGAACCCCAGCTCCCGTCCGAGCTGGTCGATCGCGATGAGCTGCTCGGCGAGCGTCTTGCCGTCGACGAGGTCGGTCTTCGTGACGATCGCGATCTTCGGCGTCTTCTTGATGGACGCCAGTTCCTTCGCGATGAAGCGGTCGCCGGGGCCGAGCTTCTCGTTCGCGGGCAGACAGAAGCCGATCACGTCGACCTCGGCCCAGGTCGTGCGGACGATGTCGTTGAGCCGCTCGCCCAGCAGTGTGCGCGGTTTGTGCAGCCCGGGGGTGTCCACGAGGATCAGCTGGGCGTCGGGCCGGTGCACGATGCCCCGTACGGTGTGCCGCGTCGTCTGCGGCTGGTTGGCGGTGATCGCCACCTTCTGCCCGACCAGAGCGTTCGTGAGGGTGGACTTGCCCGCGTTGGGGCGACCCACGAAACAGGCGAAGCCCGCCCGGTGGGCGACCTCCGACGATTCCGACGGCTCGGATGACTGGCTGCGAACGCTCATGGCGCCCATTCTCCCTGATCCACAGAGCCCCGCCGCACAAGCGTCCCCACGGCCTCGCCGAGCTGATCGACAAGGCGATGGGGCCCCGCGCGAGCGAGGAGCGGGAGCGCATCGGTGTGGACCTTACAGCGCACGCCGAGACCGCATACGATCACGGCGTCCTGGGCCACGGCGCCCCGGTCACCGCGTCCGTCCCTCCACACAGAAGGTCACGACACAGGTATGAAGCTCATCACCGCGATCGTCAAGCCGTTCCGCCTCGACGAGGTCAAGACCGCCCTCCTGGAGCTCGGCGTGCACGGCCTGACCGTGACGGAGGCCAGTGGCTACGGCCGTCAGCGCGGCCACACCGAGGTGTACCGCGGCGCCGAGTACCAGATCGACCTGGTCCCCAAGGTGCGCATCGAGGTCGTCGTCGAGGACGCGGACTCGGACACCGTGATCGACGCGATCCTCAAGGCCGCGAGGACGGGGAAGATCGGGGACGGGAAGGTGTGGGCGCTGCCGGTGGAGACGGTCGCACGCGTACGGACGGGCGAGCGCGGGCCCGACGCGCTCTGATCACGAGGACGGGGGTCTGGGGGCAAAGCCCCCAGAGGCCTCAGCCCGCGGGGACAGTCAGCCGGACGGCTCCGTCGGCTCCAGCCACCAGCACCGGGGTCCCAGGCCCGCCCAGATCCCGTACCGCCGCCAGGTCCTGGTCCGAAACACCCTCGGCCTCGGTCACCACCGCCGCCGCCTCCAACGACTTCGCCCCGGACGCCACCGCCATCGCCACCGCCGTCCGCAGCGCACTCAGCTTCAGGGACTCAAGAGCGACGGTTCCCGCCACATACGTCCGCCCGGTCTCGTCGCGTACGGCCGCCCCCTCGGGCACGCCGTTGCGGGCCCGTGCCGAACGGGCCAGGGTGACGATCTTGCGGTCCTCGGGGTCGAGCATGCTGCTGTCGGTCATGAGGTGAGCATACGTAGACCCGCCACGCCTACCCCGCCACGGGGTACATCGCCCCGCGCCGCCCCTCCGGCGAGGCCAGCCACTCCAGCTTGGCCGCGGTGTTCGCCTCGTCCAGCGGGGTGTGCAGGACGACCGTCAGGTCGGGCCGGGCCGGCACCTTCATCGCCGTGGACTCCACGCACAGCAGCCCGACCAGCGGATGGTCGAGCTCCTTGCGGATCACCCCGGCGTCCTGGATGTCCCGCCGCTCCCACATCGCGGTGAACTCCGGGCTCGCCGCGTGCAGCCGGGCGAGGACCTCCTGGAAGCCCTCGTCGTCCGGGCGGGCCGAGCAGGCCGCCCGGAACTGGGCGACGACCGTGCGCGCGTTCTGCTCCCAACTGCGCGACTGCGAGCGGTACATGGGGTCGGTGAAGAAGTCGAGGACGCAGTTCTGCGTGATCTCGGGACGCATGCCGAGCACCCACCCGGCGGCCTCGTTGTACATCACGCAGTTGTAGTACGTGTCCATGAGGTGCGCCGGATACGGCATCCACGCGTCGATCAGCCGACGCAGCCCGTCGCAGCCGTGGTCCGCCGCGGGTTCGGGGGCGGGCGGGTTCAGCCCGGCGAGGACGTACAGATGGCGGCGTTCGGCGTTGCTGAGCCGCAGCACCCGGGCGACGGAGTCGAGGACCTGCGGGGACACGGAGATGTCCCGCCCCTGTTCCAGCCACTGGTACCAGGAGGCGCCCACTCCGGCGAGTACGGCGACCTCCTCGCGGCGCAGCCCCGGCGTCCGGCGCCGCGCCCCGCCGTCGGGCAGCCCGGCCTCGGCCGGGGAGACCCGGGCCCGCCGGCTCATCAGGAACTCGCGCAGCTCACGCAGCCGATGCGCCTTGCCCGCACCCGTCTCGATCACATCCGCCACGTGCTCCCCCTGCCGACGCCTGTCTGGTGGTGCCACCACCAGGACAACTTCCCGCTCCCCACGGCTATTCCACGCCCCGCAGGCTCTTGGGCATGGCGATCGACACCTCCTCCCCGCACCTGCGAGAGACAGCCGCTCCCCGTCTGACGGCCCGCGACAAACTCGTCCTCTTCGTGCTGTGCGCCGCCCAGTTCATGGTGGCGCTCGACTTCTCCGTCCTGAACGTCGCCCTGCCCGTGCTCGGCGCGGACCTCGGCATGAGCCAGTCCGCCCTGCAGTGGGCGGTCACCGCGTTCGCGCTGCCGTCCGGCGGCTTCCTGCTCCTCTTCGGCCGCATGGGCGACCTGTACGGCCGCCGCCGACTCTTCCTGACGGGGCTCGCCCTGTTCGGCGCGGCGTCGCTGCTCGCCACGTTCGCCTGGGACCCGGCGTCGTTCCTGGCCGGCCGCGCACTGCAGGGCGTCGGCGCGGCGGCGATCGTGCCGACCGGCATGTCCCTGCTGACGACGACCTTCCCGGAGGGCCCGGCCCGGGACCGCGCGCTCGGCATCTCCGGCACCCTGCTCTCGCTCGGCTTCACCGTCGGCATGGTGGCCGGCGGCGTCCTCACCGACACGCTCGGCTGGCGCTCCACCATGGGCCTGCTGGGCCTGTTCGCGGTGATCGTCCTGCCCCTGGCCCCGGCCCTGCTCCCCGAATCCCGCACCCCGGACCGCCCCCGCCTGGACATCCCCGGCGCCATCACGGTCACGGCCGGGCTGCTTTCCTTGATCTACGCCCTGTCGACGGCCGCCGACCACGGCTTCGGCCGCCCCGACGTCATCGTGACCCTGATCGCGGGCGTCCTGCTGCTCACGGCGTTCGTGGCCGTCGAGTCCCGTGCGAAGTCGCCGCTGGTCTCCCTCCCGATGCTGCGTCGCCGCACGGTGGCGTGGGGCAACCTGGGCGGGCTCGTCACCTTCTCGATGATGTCGACGGTCGTCTTCGTCCTGACCCTCTACCTCCAGGAGGTCCTGCGCCTGTCGGCCTTCCGGACCGGTCTGGTCTTCGGCGTCCAGGGCGTCCTGTCGGTGGTGGCGGGCTCGTACACCCCGAGGGTGATCGGCCGCCTCGGTGCCCGCCGCACGCTGGTGGTCTCGCTGCTGGGCCAGGGCGCACTGGTGGCGACCCTCCTGGCCCTGGACGAGAGCAGTTGGTCGGTGTGGCTCGCGACGGCCGCCGTCTCTCTCGCCAGCATGTGCCACCTGGGCGCGATCATCTCCTACGGCCTCACCGTCACCTCGGGAGTCCCCGACGAGGAACAGGGCCTGGCCACCGGCCTCGTCACCTCCACACAGCAGGTCGGCATCACGATCGGCATCCCCCTGCTCGGCGTCCTCGCGACGACGTCGAGCGACCTGATGTCCGGCGTCCACACGGTGCTGGCACTCGACGCGGCGATCGTGCTCGCGGCGGCGGTGCTGGTGGCGCTGGGGCTGCGGGGTGGCCGGAGCGGCTCAGGGGCGGTCGAGGCGGAGGCGGTCGGCGCGCGGTAGACCGGCCACCACCAGGTCGTACGAGTCCTCGACGAGCTCCCGGACCAGGCGGTCCGGGAGGTCGCCGTCGACCGTGACGGTGTTCCAGTGACGCTTGTTCATGTGGTAGCCGGGGATGATGAGCCCCGGATGCTCGCCGCGCAGGCGGATCGCGTCCTCCGGGTCGCACTTGAGGTTCACCGTCAGAGGCCGCGCGTCGAGGTTGGTCAGGGCGAACAGCTTGCCCTGCACCTTGAAGACGGACGTCTCCGGGTTGAACGGGAAGTCCTCCACGGCCGCGTTGAAGGAGAGGCAGAACGCGCGCAGCTCCTGCGGGGTCACTCCGCCTTCGCCTCCTCGTCCGCGGCGGCCCCGACCGGGCTCACCGGCTCCACCAGCACCGTCACGATCTTGTTCCGGCGGCCCGCCGCGGCCTCGGCCGTCAGCCGCAGCTCGCGTCCGTCGGGAAGTTCCACCAGGGCCGACGCCCCGGCGATCGGAACGCGGCCCAGCGCCTTCGCCAGCAGCCCGCCGACGGTCTCCACGTCCTCGTCGTCGTACTCCTCCAGGCCGTACAGCTCGCCGAGGTCGGTGATGTCGAGGCGGGCGGTGACCCGGTGCCGGTCGTCGCCCAGGTCCTCCACGGGCGGGAGTTCACGGTCGTACTCGTCGGTGATCTCGCCGACGATCTCCTCGAGGATGTCCTCGATGGTGACGATGCCGGCCGTGCCGCCGTACTCGTCGATGACGACGGCCACGTGGTTGCGGTCCTGCTGCATCTCGCGCAGCAGGTCACCGGCGTTCTTGGTGTCCGGTACGAAGGCGGCCGGCCGCATGGCCGTCGACACCAGCTCGCTCTCCGCGTCCCGGCTGATGTGCGTCTTGCGGACCAGGTCCTTCAGATACACGATCCCGACGATGTCGTCCTCGCTCTCCCCGGAGACGGGAATCCGCGAGAACCCGGACCTGAGCGCCAGGGTCAGTGCCTGACGGATCGTCTTGTAGCGCTCGATGACGACGAGGTCGGTCCTCGGGACCATGACCTCCCGGACGAGCGTGTCGCCCAGCTCGAAGACCGAGTGCACCATGCGGCGCTCCTCGTCCTCGATCAGCGACTCCTTCTCGGCGAGGTCCACCAGCGCCCGCAGTTCCGCCTCGGAGGCGAAGGGGCCACGGCGGAAACCCTTGCCGGGCGTGAGGGCGTTGCCGATGAGGATCAGCAGCGACGGGATCGGGCCCATGATGCGGGCGAGCGGCAGCAGGACGTACGCCGCCGCCGTGGCCGTGTTGAGGGGATGCTGGCGGCCGATGGTCCTCGGCGAGACCCCGACCGCGACGTACGACACCAGGACCATCACCCCGATCGCGACCAGGAGCGCCTCGGTGGTCCCGTCGAACTCCTGCAGACAGGCGTAGGTGATGAGGGCGGCGGCGGCCATCTCGCAGGCGACCCGCACCAGCAGCGCCACGTTCAGATAGCGCGTCGGGTCGGCCGCGACCTGGGCGAGCTTCACGCTGCCCCGACGGCCGGTCCGCACCGCCTCCTCCGCACGGAAGCTGGAGACCCGTGCGAGGCCCGCCTCCGCGCAGGCGGCCAGCCAGGCGGCGACGACCAGGGCGATCGCGCCGGAGACGAGGGTCGCACTCATGACACGGTCGGGGCCGGGGACGGACCGGTCAGGCCCTTCTCCGCACGCCAGCCGTCCACGATGGCGGCCTGCAGACCGAACATCTCGGCCTTCTCGTCGGCCTCCTCATGGTCGTAACCGAGGAGGTGCAGCACCCCATGGACGGTGAGGAGCTGGAGCTCCTCGTCCATGGAGTGCTGCGTGTCCGCTTCCTTGCCCTGCTTCTCGGCGACCTCGGGACACAGCACGATGTCGCCGAGGAGGCCCTGCGGAGGCTCGGCGTCGTCCTTCGAGGGCGGCCGCAGCTCGTCCATGGGGAAGGACATGACGTCGGTCGGCCCCGGCAGGTCCATCCACTGGATGTGCAGCTGCTCCATGGCGTCGGCGTCCACGACGATCACCGAGAGCTCGGAGAGCGGGTGGATGCGCATCCGCGCGAGCGCGTAGCGGGCGATGTCGAGGATCGCCTGCTCGTCGACCTCGGTTCCGGACTCGTTGTTGACGTCGATCGACATGGTCGTGCTGGTCTACTTCCGCTTGTTACGGGCGCCCTTGTGGGCGCCGTTCTCCGTACCGTTCTCGCTGTCGTACTTCTCGTACGCGTCGACGATACGGCCGACCAGCTTGTGCCGTACGACATCGTGGGACGTGAGCCGCGAGAAGTGGACGTCGTCGAGACCTTCGAGGATGTCCTGGACCTGGCGCAGGCCGGACTTCGTGCCGGTCGGCAGGTCGACCTGGGTGACGTCACCCGTGACCACGACCTTCGAGTCGAAGCCGAGCCTCGTCAGGAACATCTTCATCTGCTCGGCGCTGGTGTTCTGGGCCTCGTCCAGGATGATGAAGGCGTCGTTGAGCGTGCGACCGCGCATGTATGCCAGGGGCGCGACCTCGATCGTCCCGGCCGCCATCAGCCGCGGGATCGAGTCCGGGTCCAGCATGTCGTGCAGCGCGTCGTACAGCGGGCGCAGGTACGGGTCGATCTTCTCGTAGAGAGTGCCCGGGAGGAATCCGAGGCGCTCGCCCGCCTCCACCGCCGGGCGGGTGAGGATGATGCGGTTGACCTGCTTGGACTGCAGGGCCTGGACCGCCTTGGCCATGGCCAGGTAGGTCTTGCCGGTGCCGGCGGGGCCGATGCCGAAGACGATCGTGTGCTTGTCGATCGCGTCGACGTACCGCTTCTGGTTGAGGGTCTTGGGGCGGATGGTCCGGCCGCGCGAGGAGAGGATGTTCTGCGTGAGCACCTCGGCCGGGGTCTCCCGGCCGTCGGCCTCGCCGGTCCCACCCGCTCTGAGCATGGCGATCGAGCGTTCCACTGCGTCCTCCGTCATCGGCTGCCCGGTGCGGAGCACGAGCATCATCTCTGCGAACAGGCGCTGGATGAGGGCGACTTCACCGGCGTCGCCGACCACGCTGATCTCATTGCCCCGGACGTGGATGTCGGCCGCCGGGAAGGCCGTCTCGATGACGC
The DNA here is from genome assembly GCF_042870385.1 of Streptomyces sp. NPDC006602. NCBI lineage: Bacteria > Bacillati > Actinomycetota > Actinomycetes > Kitasatosporales > Streptomycetaceae > Streptomyces > Streptomyces sp. NPDC006602. The sequence goes on from NZ_JBIAHG010000012.1 coordinate 57,886, forward strand.
GTAGGAGGGAGTCGCCAGAACCCAGCACGGTCACCATGGGGTGCTGGGCGGGGACGGTGAACTGTGCTCTCGCCTGTCCCTGCGCGAGGGTGTGAGCTGTGGGTGTCTGAGTCATGGGCCGGCGCTGTAGGCCTGCGGTTCCTCCTCATCACGGCCGCGTAGCTGAGAGCGGCCTCGCGATACCAAGGGTACGACGGTGGACTGACAACGCCGTAGGGCTTTTCGACGACCATCCGGCCGACCGAGACGGGATGGGGGTCCCCCCGCTCGAGCGAAGCCGAGAGTGGGGGAGGGTGGGCGAAAGCCCGGGGGTCCTGGGGCGGAGCCCCGAGGGACGGTCACGCCGACCGGCCGAACCCGATGGTCGGCACAGCCCGCCGCAACGGCCACGGCCGCGCCGCCTCCTCCTCCGGCACCAGCCCCGCCAGGAACCCGTACCGCTCGAGCGCCGCCGGATCCTGCCCGTCCACCGACTGCACCCGCCGCCACCACGCCCCGATCTCGGACCACCCGGGTGCCGACAACGACCCCCCGAACTCCTGCACGGACAAGGCGGCCGTCAGCCCCGCGAAGGCCAGTCGATCGGCCAGCGGCCACCCCGCCAGCGTCCCGGTCACGAAACCCGCCACGAACACGTCCCCCGCCCCCGTCGGGTCGAGCGCCTCCACCGCGATCGCCGGGACCTCCGCCGTCTCACCCGTCCGCCGGTCCACCGCGTACGCCCCCTCCGCACCGAGCGTGACGACGGCCACCGGAACGTAGTCGGTCAGCGCGTGCGCCGCCGCACGCGGGCACGCCGTCCTCGTGTACCGCATCGCCTCTTCCGCGTTCGGCAGAAACGCCTCGCAGTGCTCCAGGTCCGGCAGCCCCGCCAGATCCCACGCCCCCGTATCGTCCCACCCGACGTCGCCGAAGATCCGCGCCCCCTTGCTCGCGGCCTGCGCGACCCAGGGCGCGCGCTTGCCCGGTGTGAGGGAGGCGATGGCGGCACGCGCGCGTGGCGGGCAGTCGGGCGCGGGCTCTTCGGGGGGCGGCTCGTGGCCGTGGGAGACCATCGTGCGCTCCCCCTCGTAGGCCATGGAGACGGTGACCGGCGAGTGCCAGCCGGGGACGGTCCGGGACGGTGCGAGGTTGATGCCCTCGCCCGTCTCGAGCGCGTCCCAGCAGTACTCGCCGTAGTGGTCGTCGCCGAACGCGGCCGCGAGGGAGGTTCTGAGGCCGAGCCTCGCCAGGGCCGTCGCCATGTTCGCCACGCCACCCGGGCTCGACCCCATCCCGCGCGCCCAGGACTCGGTTCCGCGCACGGGGGCGCAGTCGAGCCCGGTGAAGACGATGTCGAGGAAGACGGTGCCCGTGAGGTAGACGTCCCAGGGCGGGTCGTCGGGTGTGCGCAGGGCGGTGAGCGGGTCGACCTGGGCCCGATGGTGCCCGGCCGCTCCGATGTGCGACGGTCCCTTTCCGGTGGACGCGGTGGACGCGATCACGGTGCGCTCCCTGACGTGGTGCCGATCAGGCCAGTCTGCACCACACCACCGACAACCCGCCGTCGTCACGCCGTCGCCGCAGGTCGCGCCAGGCCGTCGCGGCTCCCG
>NZ_JBIAHG010000012.1:59576-272456 GCF_042870385.1 Streptomyces sp. NPDC006602
GGCCGGGCCGGGCCGGGCCGGGCCGGGCCGGGCCGGGCCGGGCCGGGCCGGGCCGGGCCGGGCCGGGCCGGGCCGGGCCGGGCCGGGCCGGGCCGGGCCGGACGTACCGATCCGGACGTACCGATCCGGTCATCGCGCCCGAGACACCCCGCGCCGCGAACCGCTCAGGTCGCGATGGCCTACCAGCGCGGCACGGCCGGCGTGACCCACCCCGGCTCGGCGACCCGCATCGCCGCCACGTCGTCCCGCTCGCGCAGCGAACCGTCGTCGTCCAGCCAGCGCCGGTGGAGGAACCGAAGCCGGTCCCGGTCGAGTTCGACGCCCAGGCCGGGTGCGTCCGAAACGGTGACCTTGCCGCCGTCGAAGGTGAGGCGCTCGGTCAGGACGTCCTCCGACTGCCAGGGGTAGTGGGAGTCGCAGGCGTGGTGGAGGCCCGGGACGGTGGACGCGACGTGGGTCATCGCGGCCAGCGAGATCCCCAGGTGGGTGTTGGAGTGCATGGACACCCCGACTCCGAACGTGCGGCAGATGGCGGCGAGTTGCTGGGTGTTGCGCAGCCCGCCCCAGTAGTGGTGGTCGGAGAGCACCACCTGGACCGCATCGCGGGTGAACGCCTCCTTGATCTCGGCGAAGGTCGTCACGCACATGTTGGTGGCGAGGGGAACATCCGTCCGGGCGGCGACCTCGGCCATGGCCGGTGTACCGAGCGCCGGGTCCTCCAGGTACTCGAGGACGTCCCCGAGTTCCTTCGCCACCTTCAGCGAGGTCGCAACGCTCCACGCCCCGTTGGGGTCGAGGCGCAGCGGATGTCCGGGGAAGGCCTCGGCCAGCGCGCGTACGGCCGCGATCTCCTCGTCGGGCGGGAAGACACCGCCCTTGAGCTTGAAGGAGGTGAAGCCGTAGCGCTCGGTGAACTTGCGGGCCTGCTCCACGACCCCGGCCGGGTCGACGGCAACGCCCCAGTCGTCCTTCTCGGCCGGCACACCCTCCGGATGGTCCGCCCACTTGTAGAAGAGGTACGCGCTGTACTCCACCGCGTCCCGCAGCTTGCCGCCCAGCAGGGCGTGCACGGGCAGGCCGAGCGCCTTGCCCAGGGCGTCCAGGCAGGCCACCTCGAAGGCGGACACGACGGACAGCCGCAGCTTGTCGGCGGTCTGGACGCCGCGCAGCCCGCCGACGTCGACCTGGCCCAAGACGCGGGAGCGGTCGACGGCCAGCTCGTCGGCGAGGACGAACAGCCCGTTCAGATCGCCCACCTGGCGTCCGACCAGCCTCTGGGCGAAGGGCCGGGCCAGCTCCAGGTACTTGGTGTCGCCGTACGTCTCGCCGACGCCGGTGATCCCGTCGGCCGTGACCACCTCCACGATCAGCCGGGGCGTGTACGGCTGGTGCACGCCCTGCGTGTTCAGCAGCGGCGGGTCGGCGACCAGGATCGGCGTCAGCCGGACGTCCGTGATGGAGAGGTTCACAGGGCGGCTCCTACGAGGTCGAGTCCGGCGGTCAGCAGCAGTTCGAGGTCGGCCAGGTCTGCGGCCGAGGGGTCGGTGAGCGGGGCGCGCACGGGTCCCACCGGACGGCCGCGCAGCCGGGCCGCCGCCTTCGCGCCACGGCGTCCGTGTCGGGACTCACCGCTTCATCTCCCTATGTAGATGCCATCCACGTATGGAGATGAAGGTTAGATAGGCGAACGAGTCCCGTCAATGCCCCGGTCGCCTCCGGGCACCCCGCTTACGATCGACGCATGTCAGAGACAGGGGGCGTCCGCGAGGTGAAGTCGGCCGCGCGCACGGTCGAGCTGCTGGAGCTGCTCGCCGCGCGGGGCGACCGTCCGGCGCGGCTGCAGGAGCTCGCCGACGAGCTGGGCGTGCCGCGCAGCTCGATGTACGCGCTGCTGCAGACCCTGATCTCGCGTGGCTGGGTCCGCACGGACGTCACCGGCTCCCTGTACGGCATCGGCATCCATGCCCTGCTCACCGGCACCAGCTACCTCGACTCCGACCCGCGCGTGCGCGTCGTACGGCCGTATCTCGACGAGGCGTCCCAGGCGCTCGGCGAGACGATCCACATGGGGCGCCTGGACGGCCGGGGCGTGGCGTATCTGGCGACGCGCGAGTCACACGAGTACCTGCGGACCATCAGCCGGGTGGGGCGCCGGCTGCCGGCCCACGTCGGCGCGCTGGGCAAGGCGCTGCTGGCCGAGCGGGACGACGCCGAGCTGCCCGAGGGGCCGTACGAAGCCCTCACCCCGAACTCGCACACCAGCCGGGAGTCACTGGCTGCGGACCTCGCCGAGGTGCGGGCGCGGGGGTATTCGATCGACCGCGAGGAAGGCGTCCTCGGCATCGTCGGCTTCGGTTTCGCCCTGCGCTACGACTCCCCCGCCCAGGACGCCGTCAGCTGCTCGGTGCCGGTGGCCCGGCTGACGCCGGGTCACGAGGAGCGGATCGTCGCGGTGATGCGGGAGATCAGGGGCAAGATCGAGGCGACGGCGCCGGGCACGGGGGGCGCGCCGCACTGGCGTTAGGGCTTGGAAAAAGAGCTTCGTTTACCCGACCACACACACCCCAAACGCAACGTGCCCCACATCACACCCCCCGCGTTTCTTTCTCGAACCGCGTGCTTGATACAAATTGGCCGCGCGTTCCTGTCCGTCGACGGTCGTCGCCCATCCCCCTTTTTTGAGCCGCTTCTTTCGCATGCCCTGGGAACGCCCGTGTTCGCCCGCACCACCACGCCCTGGCCCCTCGTCGCCCTTTTCGCGGCCGGGTATCTCGCCCCGTACCTCCTCCCGACCACCGTCGGCAGGCTCGACTCGGGACTTCCGCTGTCCGCCACGCAGGCGGGAGCCATCGGCAGTGCTCTGCTGCTGAGTTCGGCGTCGGCGGGCTTCCTGTTCGCCTCCCGCGTCGAGCGGATCGGCGCCCGGACGCTGGCCCGCGCCGGACTGGCGCTGGCCGTCCTCGGCTACGGCACCGCCGCCCTCACCACCTGCGTCCCGGCCGTGGTCGCGGGCGCGCTGCTCGGCGGCTTCGGCTCCGGTACGGCCACCACGGTCGCCGCCACCGGGATCGCCGCACAGCCCGACCCGCACCGCACGACCACACTGGGCCTGCTGAGCGTCTCCGCGCTCGCGGGCACGGTCTATCTGACGGTCCCGCGCCTCGGCCCCGCCCACGGGCTGCCGCTTGCCGCGATCGTCCTGACCGCGGCGGCCGTCTGGCCTCTGACGAGCCGCCTCCCGGCACGTACGGCCGCCACCCGGCAGGCCCGCCGGAGCCATGACCCGCTGCCCCATCTGCGCGCCGGTGCCGTCCTCGCCACCGCCATGCTGTTCTGGTCGCTCGCCCAGAACTCCCTGTGGGGCGTCAGCGGCCGGATCGGCCTCGCGCAGGCCCGACTGACGGAGGCGACCGTCGGCGTCGTCTTCGCCGTGGCGCTGGGCGCCGGGCTCCTTGGGGTCGTCGGCGCGGGCGCGCTCGGGCCCCGCCTCGGCCGGGCACTGCCCGTCGGCGCGGGCACCGTCCTCATCGCCGGCTGCATCGCGCTCAGCGCGTCCGCGACCGACCTGGCGACCTTCGCGAGCGGCGAGATCGCCTGGAACACGCTCTACCCGATCGTCCTGTCGTACGTCATCGGCCTGGCCGCCTCCCTCGACCCGCGCGGCCGTTGGGCGGTGCTCGTCGGCTCGGCGTCCTCGCTCGGCACGGCGGCCGGCCCGCTCACCGGCAGTCTGCTGTCCGCCGAGGCCGGCTTCCCGGCCATGGGCGCGCTCCTGGCCCTCGGACTTCTGATCGTCACCCTCCCGATGACCGCCGTGGCCCTGCACACCGGCGGACGCCCCCTGCTCACCGGCGCGGTGCGCCACCGGAGCGGCACCCCGGCCGCCGTGGTCGCCGCCTCGACCGGCACCCCGGCCGACGCGCTCCCGCAGGCAGGCGTCCTGGAGCAGCCGGTCGTGGAGATCCAGATCGACGCCCCGGCCACGCCCGCCCAAGGGTCCTACGACACGGCGGGACCCCGGCAGGCGGCAGCCACACCGGGGTCCTGACCGACCGACGTCCTACCGTCCTACGTCCTACCGGAAGTCGTACGCCTCCACCTCGGCCAGATACCGCGCCCGCCGCTCCTCGTCGTGCTCCAGGAAGGACGCGACGAAGGAGTTGCGGGCCAGCTCGCGCAGCCGGTCCTCGCCGAGGCCCAGCGCCTGGCGTACGGCGTCGAAGTTGTCGCCCGCGTACCCGCCGAAGTAGGCCGGGTCGTCGGAGTTGACCGTGCACAGCAACCCGGCCTCCAGCATCGCGGGCAGCGGGTGCTCGGCGAGGAGGTCGACGGTACGCAGCCGGACGTTGGAGAGGGGGCAGAGGGTCAGCGGGATCCGGTCCCGGACGAGCCGCTCGACCAGTTCGGGGGACTCCATGCAGCGCAGCCCGTGGTCGATCCGCTCGACGCCGAGCACGTCCAGGGCCTCGGTGATGTACTCCGGCGGCCCCTCCTCACCGGCGTGCGCCACCCGCCGGAGGCCGAGGGCGGCGGCGCGCTCGTACACCTCGCGGAACTTCACCGGCGGGTGTCCGACCTCGGCCGAGTCGAGCCCGATGCCGACGATCCGGTCGAGGTACGGCCGCGCCGCCTCCAGGGTCTCCAGCGCCGACTCGGCGGACTCGTCACGCAGGAAGCACATGATCAGCTGCGTGGAGACGCCGTGCGCGGACTCGCTGCTCCCCAGCGCCCGCCACAGCCCCTCGACGACCGTCCCCATGCCGACGCCCCGCGCGATGTGGGCCTGCGGGTCGAAGAAGATCTCCGCGTGCCGCACGCCCTGCGCGGCGGCGCGGGCGAGATAGGCGTTCGCGAGGTCCGCGAAGTCCTGCTCGGTGCGGAGCACGGCCATGAGCTCGTAATACAGGTTCAGGAAGGACTGGAGGTCCTCGAACTGGTACGCCTTGCGCAGCTCGTCCGTGTCGGCGTACGGCATCTCGACGCCGTTGCGCGCGGCCAGCTCGAAGGCCAGCTCCGGCTCCAGGGTGCCTTCGATATGGAGGTGCAGTTCAGCTTTGGGGAGGGGCATCGAAAAATCGTACGGCGTTTCACCGACGCTTCGGAACCGGCACTCTCAGCAGATCGTGCGCCACGGTCAGCTCGCCCTCGAACCCGGCGGCCCGCGCCTGCCGCTCGAACTCTTCCGGCTCGGAGTAGCGCTGGCTGAAGTGGGTGAGTACGAGGTGCCGTACGCCGCCGTCCCGCGCGACCCGCGCGGCTTGACCGGCCGTCAGGTGTCCGTGCTCGACCGCCAGTTGCTCGTCCTCGTCGAGGAAGGTCGACTCGATGACCAGCAGGTCGCAGCCCTCGGCCAGCGCCTGCACGCCGTCGCACAGCCGGGTGTCCATCACGAACGCGAACCGCTGCCCGCGACGCGTCTCGCTGACGTCGTCGAGCCGGACGCCACCCAGGGAACCCTCGCGCTGGAGGCGGCCGACGTCCGGGCCCTTGATGCCGTGCGCGGCGAGCCGGTCGGGCAGCATGCGGCGGCCGTCGGGCTCGGTGAGGCGGTAGCCGAAGGACTCGACGGGGTGGGAGAGCTTGCGGGCGTCCAGGGTGTAGCCGGGCGTGGTGGCGAGCACACCGTCCGCGCTCACCGGTGCCTCGACGAGCTCGACGGTCTCGCGGTAGGCGGTGGCGTACCGCAGCCGGTCGAAGAAGCGTTGCCCCGAGCGCGGATAGTGGGTGGTGACCTCGTGCGGAACCCGGTCGAGGTTGATGCGCTGGATGACTCCGGCGAGGCCCAGCGAGTGGTCGCCGTGGAAGTGCGTGACGCAGATCCGGTTGAGGTCGTGCGCGGCGACCCCGGCGCGCAGCATCTGCCGTTGCGTGCCCTCGCCGGGGTCGAACAGGATGCCCTCGCCGTCCCACCGCAGCAGATAGCCGTTGTGGTTGCGGTGCCGGGTCGGGACCTGGCTGGCTGTGCCGAGGACCACCAATTCACGTACGGACACGACGAGTTACCCGGGGGGCCACTGCAGGCCGCGGCCGCCGAGGACGTGCGCGTGGGCGTGCCAGACGGTCTGCCCGGCGCCGCTGCCGGTGTTGAAGACGACCCGGTAGCTCTCCAGCTTCTCGTCGTCGGCGACGGCCTGCGTCTCCCGCAGAATGTCGGCGGCGAGCTCCGGGGCGGCGGCGGCGAGTGCGGCCGCGTCCCTGTGGTGAGCCTTCGGGATCACCAGGACATGGGTGGGCGCCTGGGGGTTGATGTCCCGGAACGCGACGGTCGTGTCGGTCTCACGGACGATCGTCGCCGGGATCGTCCCTGCGACGATCTTGCAGAACAGACAGTCGCCCTGCGGTTCCCCTGCCATGCGTGTGCCTCCTTCACGCCGGTGATCTCTTGTCGGGGCATGCTATCGAGGTACGAGGGCAACTTTTCGTCCGACCGAGTCGGGATGGGGGTCCCCCCGCTCGAGCGAAGCCGAGAGTGGGGGAGGGTGGGCATAGGCCGGGGGGTCTGGGGGCGGAGCCCCCCAGGGACGGTCACGGCATCGCGGGCGGAACCTTCGCCGGCGCCGACTCCAACGCCTCCAGCGCCACCCGGACCGCCTCGTCCAACTGCGCGTCCCGCCCCGCCGCGTAATCCTGCGGCCGCTGCACGACCTCCACGTCCGGGTCGACGCCGTGGTTCTCCACGCCCCACTCGTACCCCTCCAACCAGAACGCGTACTTCGGCTGAGTGACCAGCGTCCCGTCCACCAGCCGGTACCGGCTGTCGATCCCGATCACCCCGCCCCACGTCCGCGTACCGACCACCGGCCCGATCCCCAGCGCCTTGATCGCCGCGTTGACGATGTCCCCGTCGGACCCGGAGAACTCGTTGGCGACGGCGACGACCGGCCCGCGGGGCGCGTCGTGCGGATAGCTGTACGGCCGCATCCCGCGCGGCACGGCCCAGCCGACGATCCGCCGGGCCAGCTTCTCGACGACGAGCTGGGAGGTGTGCCCGCCCCGGTTCTCGCGGACGTCGACGACCAGCCCCTCCCGCGCGACTTCCACCCGCAGGTCGCGGTGGATCTGGGCCCAGCCGGGCGCCTGCATGTCCGGCACGTGCAGATACCCCAGCCGGCCGCCGGACTTCTCGTGGACGTACGCCCGCCGGTCCGCGACCCACGCGTGGTAGCGCAGCGGTTCCTCGTCAGCCGTCGGCACGACCACCGCGTGCCGCACCTCGCCCCCGCCGGACGGCGAGATCGTCAGCTCGATCGGCTTGCCCGCCGTACCGACGAGGAGCGGCCCGGGCCCGGTCACCGGGTCGACCGGCATCCCGGCCACCGCGACGATCGCGTCCCCGGCGTGCACCGCGACGCCGGGCGCGGCCAGCGGGGAGCGGGCGTCGGGGTCGGAGGTCTCGGTGGGCAGGATGCGGTCGATGACCCAGGTGCCGTCCGCATGACGGGAGATGTCCGCGCCGAGCAGTCCCTGCCGGGGCCCGCCGCCGTGGCCGCCGCGCGGCATGACGTACGCGTGCGAGGTGCCGAGCTCGCCCTGGACCTCCCACAGCAGGTCGACGAGGTCGTCGTGGGTGGCGATGCGATCGAGCACGGGACGGTAGCGGTCGAGGACGCCGGGCCAGTCGACCCCGTTCATGTCCGGGCGCCAGAAGTGGTCCCGCATGACGCGGCCCGTCTCCTCGTACATCTGGCGCCACTCGGCCGCCGGGTCGACGGTCTGCCGTACGCGGGTGAGGTCGACGGTGATGTTGGTGTCGCTGTCGTCGTCGTTCGAGGCGCGCCGGTCGCTGGGTACGACCTTGAGGCGGTCGTCGGTCCAGAGCAGGACCCGCTTGCCGTCGCCGCTCACGGCGAAGTGGTCGGCGTCGACGGCGAGGTGCTCGATGCGCTGCTGGGCGAGGTCGTAGCGCTCCAGCTCGGTGTGCGGGTCCGGGTCGTCCGGGGTGGCCCGGGAGGAGCCGAGGACCCCGCGCACCGGATGCCGCAGCCACAGCACGCCGTCCTTCGCCGCGCGCAGGTTGGAGTAGCGGGCCGCCTCGACGGGGAACGGCACGATCCGGTCGGCGAGACCTTCGAGGTCGATGCGGGTGGCCGGGGTGCCCTCGCTGTCGGGCGTCTCGTCCTTGTCGGGTGCCTCGAAGGGGCGGCCGTGCCGCTGCGGGCCGAACGGCGAGGGCGTGGTCGCGGCCAGCGTGATCAGGTGCGGGCGGTCGCCGACCACGAAGGCCAGGTCGAAGACGTGCTCGTCGTAGACCGGGTCGAAGGACCGGTTGGACAGGAAGGCGAGGTGCTTGCCGTCGAGGGTGAACGCCGGGGCGTAGTCCCGGAATCGCAACGGGGTCGCCTCGGTGACCGACAGGTCGGTGGTGTTGGCGAGTCGCAGCTGGCGCAGCGGGCCGGGGCCCGGGTGGGACCAGGCGAGCCAGGCGGAGTCGGGCGAGAAGACCAGCCCGGAGACGTCTCCCTCCTCGCTGCGGTCGACCTCGCGGACCTCGCCCGTCTCGCGTTCGACGAGCAGGACGCGTCCGTCGTGCGCGGCGACCGCGGCCCGGCTGCCGTCGGGTGCCATGGCGAGTCCGAGGACGCGGCCGAGCTGTCCGGCGGAGAGCCGGCGCGGGGTGGCGCCGGGCGCGTGGCCGGTGGCGGGCGCGAACTCCAGGGCGTCGTCGCCCTCGGCGTCCGTCACCCACACCACCCACTCCTCGCCGTCGGCGCGGAAGGTGCGGGGCAGCCGGGCCCGTACGCCGGGTTCGGCGGCGAGAGCACGGGCCGGTCCGGAGCGGTGGGTCACCCAGTGCACGGCACCGCGCACGGCGACCGCGCTGCCGCGCGCGGTGTGGTCGGGTGCGGCCGACCCGAACCAGCGGGCGGCGTTCACCGTGAAGGGCTGCCGGTCGGTGTGCTGCCCGCCGAGCCGCACGTCGAGCCGGCGGGGCTCGGCGCCGTCGAGGTCGTCGAGGATCCACAGTTCACCGGCGGAGGAGTACACGACCCGGCCGCCGTCACCGGCGGCGTGCCGGGCGTAGAAGCCGTCGAGCGGGGTGTGCCGCCGCAGATCGGAGCCATCGGCGAGCGAGGAGTACAGCGCGCCGACGCCCTCGTGGTCGGACAGGAAGGCGATCCGGTCCCCCGTCCACACGGGGTACTCGATGTTCCCGTCCAGCTCTTCGTGCAGCCGTACGAACTCGCCGGCACCCTCCCCGTCGCGGACGTCCCTGTCGATCCACAGCTTGCCCGCCGTACCGCCCCGGTACCGCTTCCACCAGGCCGCCTCGCGCCCCATAGGCGCGGACAGCAGGACCGTGCCCGGGCCGCCGTGGGCGACATCGCCGACGGGGCCGTACGGCAGGGTCCTGGCCGGGCCGCCGTCGAGCGGGATGGCCCGGGCCCAGCTGCGGCGCAGGCTCGCCTGGCCGTAGGTGCTGAGCGCGAGGACCTCGCCGTCCGCGGTCCAGCCGCGCACCTGGGTGCGTGAACTGCCCCAGTGCGTCAGGCGTCTGGCGGGTCCGCCGTCGACCGGGGCGATGTGCACCTCGGGGGCGCCGTCGCGGGTGGAGGTCCAGGCGACGGTGGTGCCGTCGGGCGAGATACGGGGGTGGGTGACCGGCACGTTGTCGGCGCTGACCCGCCAGGCCCGGCCGCCGTCGAGCGGGGCGAGCCACACGTCGTCCTCGGCGGTGAAGGCGACCAACTCGCCGTGCAGGTGGGGGAACCGGAAATACGCTGAGGTTGCGGCGGTCGCTGGCTGTGTCACCCGATCACCCTATGCACGCGCGGCGACCGGTGACAGAGTTTGGGCCGACTTCGGATCACTTGCCCAACCGCTCTCGGCGATCGCTCACTTGCCCTCGGGCCAGCACTCGGGCGCCTTCTGGCAGTAGACGGTCTTCGTGACGGTCACCGTGACCGTCGGCCCGGGCTGGTCGGGGTTGTTCACGGGCGGGGTGGTCCGCGCGTTGCAGTTCCCGAGCCCCTCCACGTGGAACCACTGCTTGCCGTCGATCTTGGCGGTCAGGTCCCCGCGCACACACGCGCCGCTGACCGCGCGCGTGATCTTGCCGGTGACGGTGATGTCCTTGCCGTCGTCCGTCTCGCCCTTGCAGTCGACGTCGGCGACGGCGTTCTCGGTGGCCGTGGGCGTCGAGCCGCCGTCGCCGTACGAGGCCGTGCAGTTGAGCCAGCGCACGTCGGCGTTCTGCCGCTCCAGCTCGTCCGTCACGGTCTGGTCGGTCGTGTACGCCACGGTCGCGGAGTTCAGCCCGCTCGGATCGCAGGCGACCGTGCCACCCACGGCGAGCACGCCCAGAGCCGCCACAGCCGCCGCTCGCCGCCCGCGCGGCCGACGCCGAATCCACCTCAACGCCCCCATGCGAGGCAGCCTGCCACCGTCCCGGCCGTCGCGGTAGAGCGCATACGGCCACTCGCGCGCCTCACGACCTACCGTGGACGGATGCGCAACGAACGCAGCCTGAGAAGGCTCGTCGTGGACGAGCGGACCGTCTACCTCTGGAACGTCCGCCACCGGCACGGCGACGGCGAGCCCTGCCGCGAGACCCTGACCCTGCTGTGCGACGGCATCCGCACCCGGATCGTCTTCCGGTCCGGCGAGGGACGCGACGCCGGCGGCGGCTACCCCGGCCACTCGGGCGGCGTGAGCGACGCCCACGGCCACTACGTCAACCTGCACGAACCCGGCGTCGTACGCGCCCTGGTCGACGAGGCGTCGAGGCGCGGACTGCTGTCCCGCGGCGGTGAGGCGGACGGCTGGGAGCTGCTGCCGGCCGTGGCCGTCAGCCGCGCAGCAGCAGCCACTCCTGAAGCTCCACCAGGTTGCCCTCCGGGTCCTTGAGGTGCGCGACCCGCATCCGGTCGGTCATCGGGGCCGGACCGTGCAAGAAGGTCGCGCCGCGGGCGGTGACCTGCTCGCAGTAGGTGTCCAGGTCGTCGACGCGCAGCACCACCAGGGAGCGGTGGCCGGTGGCCGCGTCGCCCAGCTCGTCGCCGAGGATCTCGGACATCATGACCCGGTCCTGGAGGGCGATGCCCGCCGAGCCGGTGGCCGGACTGAACTTCTCGTACGGCCCTTGAGCCGTCCCCGACTGCGGCTTCAGGCCCAGGACTTCGGCATAGAAGCGATAGCAGGCGGCGAAGTCGCTGACGAGCAGGCGTACCTGGGCGAGTTCCACGAACCGTTCTCCCGGGGCAGAGGGTCAGGACCAGCGGCCGGAGCGGCCGAGGAGCAGGGCGGTCGCCGCGGTCCCGGCGGTCGACGTACGCAGCACGGTCGGCCCCAGCCGGTACGCCTTCGCGCCGGCCTCCTCAAAGAGCGCCAACTCCTCAGGGGAGACGCCGCCTTCGGGGCCGATGACGAGCACGATCTCGCCCTCGGCGGGCAGTTCGGCGGTGGCCAGGGTTTCCGTGCCGCTCTCGTGCAGGACGGCGGCGAAGTCGGCTTTGGCGAGAAGTGCCGCAACCTGCTTGCTCGTTGCCGCGTCCGCGACCTCCGGGAAGCGGACCCTGCGGGACTGCTTGCCGGCCTCGCGGGCGGTGGCACGCCACTTGCCGAGCGCCTTCAGACCGCGGTCGCCCTTCCACTGCGTGATGCAGCGGGAGGCCGCCCAGGGCACGATCGCGTCGACGCCGGTCTCGGTCATCGTCTCGACGGCCAACTCGCCGCGATCACCCTTGGGGAGGGCCTGGACGACGGCGATACGGGGAGACCCCGGGGGTTCCTCGGACACCCCCGTCATGTGGACGATGAGCCGGTCCTTGCCCTCGGTGGCGACCACGTCGCACTCGGCCCAGCGCCCGGCACCGTCGGTGAGGACGACGCTCTCCCCGGGCCGCAGCCGCTTCACGGAGACGGCGTGACGCCCCTCGGGGCCGTCGAGGACGTACTGTCCGCCGGCGCCCGCGTTGAAGTGCTCGACGACGAACACCGGCGCCGTCATCGCGATCCGCCCCGCGACAACGCTGTCCAGGCGGCGCCGATTTCGGCCGCCAGCACCTCCACCAGCTGCCCTGCGGGCAGTTCGCGGGCCATCCGGTGCCCCTGCCCCGCCCACAGCGCCATGCCCTGCGCGTCGCCCGCCTTGGCGGCCGCCTTGCGCAGCGGCGCGGTCAGGTGATGGATCTCCGGGTAGGCGGCGGGCGCGTACGGGCCGTGCTCGCGCAGGAAGCGGTTGACCAGTCCGCGGGCCGGGCGGCCGGAGAAGGCGCGGGTCAACTCGGTACGCACGAAAAGGGGGTTGGTCAGCGCCTGCTTGTGCACCGCGCTCGCGCCGGACTCCGGGGTGGCGAGAAACGCCGTGCCGAGTTGGGCGGCGCTCGCGCCCGCGGCGAGCACCGCGGCGATCTGGCTGCCGCGCATGATGCCGCCGGCGGCGACGATCGGGATGGTGACGGTCTCGCGGACCTGTGCGATCAGGGAGAGGAGGCCCATGCCCGAGCCGTCGGTCTCCGGGATGTCGCGGTGGGTGCCCTGGTGGCCGCCCGCCTCCACGCCCTGCGCGATCACCGCGTCGGCACCCGCCCGCTCCACGGCGAGGGCCTCCTCGGCGGTGGTCGCGGTGACCAGGGTGAAGGTGCCGGCCCGGCGCAGCGAGTCCAGGACGTCCCGGCTCGGCACCCCGAAGTGGAACGAGACCACCGGCACCGGGTTGTCGAGCAGCACCGCGAGCTTGGCCTCGTAGCCGTCGTCACGGCCGCTTTCCGGGTCGCCGAGCTCGGTCTCGTACCAGGCGGCCTCGCCGGACAGCTGGTGGGCGTACACGTCGACGGCGGCCGGGTCCGCGTACTCCGGCTGCGGCATGAAGAGGTTCGCGCCGAAGGGGCGGGCCGTGAGGCTCCGCAGCTGCTTGATCTCCTGATACAGGCCGTCGGCCGTCTTGTACCCGGCGGCAAGGAACCCCAGCCCGCCGGCCTCGGACACGGCCGCGGCGAGCGTCGGCACGGAGACGCCGCCCGCCATGGGGGCCTGCACGATCGGATGAGGGAAGAGATCGGTCAGTGCGGAGGACATGACGGCATGTTGTCACGTCCCCCGAACAAGTCCGAATCCAGCACCGTCCAGCCCGTCCGGCATGCATCCAGCCCGTCCGGCGTTTGAGGACGAGGCCCTCCGGGCCGAAGCGGGGGTCTGGGGGCGGCAGCCCCCAGGGACGGGACGGGAAGGGGCGGCGGGGGCGCTGCATCCATCAGCGGCTCCGCCGCGGGGCAGCCCTCCACCGCCACCCCGTCAGCGCCCGTTGAACGCGTCCTTCAACCGCGAGAACAGCCCCTGCTGTCCGGGCTGGAACTGCCCCGTAGGCCGCTCCTCACCCCGCAGCTTCGCCAGCTCACGCAGCAGTCGCTCCTGCTCGGGATCGAGCTTGTTCGGAGTCTGCACCTCGACATGGACGATGAGATCGCCGCGCCCGCCGCCCCGCAGGTGCGTGACACCACGCCCGTGCAGCGGGATCGACTGCCCGGACTGGGTGCCGGGCCGGATGTCGACCTCCTCCAGCCCGTCCAGCGTCTCCAGCGGCACCTTGGTACCGAGGGAGGCCGCGGTCATCGGGAGCGTGACCGTGCAGTGCAGGTCGTCACCCCGGCGCTGGAACTGCGAGTGCGGCAGCTCGTGGATCTCGACGTACAGGTCACCGGCGGGACCACCACCGGGCCCGACCTCACCCTCACCGGCGAGCTGGATGCGGGTGCCGTTGTCGACACCGGCGGGGATCTTGACGGTGAGGGTCCGACGGGACCGTACCCGCCCGTCGCCGGCGCACTCCGGGCACGGCGTCGGGACGACCGTGCCGAAGCCCTGGCACTGCGGGCAGGGGCGCGAGGTCATGACCTGGCCCAGGAAGGACCGCGTCACCTGCGACACCTCGCCGCGACCGCGGCACATGTCACACGTCTGCGCGGAGGTCCCCGGCGCCGCGCCTTCACCACTGCAGGTGGTGCAGACGATCGCGGTGTCGACCTGGATGTCCTTCGTGGTGCCGAAGGCCGCCTCGTCGAGCTCGATCTCCAGCCGGATCATCGCGTCCTGGCCGCGCCGGGTGCGCGAGCGCGGACCCCGCTGGGACGCCGTACCGAAGAAGGCGTCCATGATGTCCGAGAAGTTCCCGAAGCCGCCCGCGCCGAAGCCGCCCGCGCCACCGGCACCGCCGGCCTGCGAGAGCGGGTCACCGCCGAGGTCGTAGACCTGCTTCTTCTGCGGGTCCGAGAGCACCTCGTAGGCGGCGTTGATCTCCTTGAACCGCTCCTGGGTCTTCGGATCCGGGTTGACGTCCGGGTGCAGCTCGCGTGCGAGCCGCCGGAAGGCCTTCTTGATCTCTTCCTGCGACGCGTCGCGGCGCACGCCGAGAACGGCGTAGTAGTCCGTGGCCACTTACGACTCCGCCAGGATCTGTCCGACGTACCGTGCCACTGCGCGTACCGCTCCCATCGTTCCCGGGTAATCCATGCGGGTCGGTCCGACCACGCCGAGCTTGGCGACTGCCTCGTTGCCCGAACCGTAGCCGACCGACACCACCGAAGTGGAGTTGAGTCCCTCGTAGGCGTTCTCGTGACCGATGCGTACGGTCATGCCCGAATCCCCCGCCTCGCCAAGGAGCTTGAGGAGGACGACCTGCTCCTCCAAGGCTTCCAGGACGGGCCGGATGGTGAGGGGAAAGTCATGTCCGAAGCGGGTGAGATTGGCGGTGCCGCCGATCATCAGCCGCTCCTCGTTCTCCTCGACGAGCGTCTCCAGCAGGGTGGAGAGCACCGTCGAGACAGTGCCGCGGTCCTCGGCGTCGAAGCCCTCGGGCAGGTCCTCCAGCAGACGCGGCACGTCGGCGAACCGGCGACCGGCGACCCTGCTGTTGAGCCGCGCCCGCAGATCGGCCAGCGAGGCCTCACCGAACGGCGCCGGGCAGTCGATCATCCGCTGCTCGACCCGTCCCGTGTCCGTGATCAGGACGAGCATCACGCGCGCGGGGGCGAGTGACAGCAGCTCGACGTGCCGCACGGTGGACCGGGTCAGCGAGGGGTACTGCACGACGGCGACCTGCCGCGTGAGCTGGGCAAGCAGCCGAACGGTCCGAGCCACCACGTCGTCCAGATCGACGGCGCCGTCGAGGAAGTTCTGGATCGCGCGCCGCTCGGGCCCGGTCATCGGCTTGACGCCGGCCAGCTTGTCGACGAACAGCCGATAGCCCTTGTCGGTCGGGATCCGCCCCGCGCTGGTGTGCGGCTGGGCGATGAACCCCTCGTCCTCCAGGGCCGCCATGTCGTTGCGCACGGTGGCCGGGGAGACACCGAGGTTGTGCCGTTCGGTGAGCGCCTTGGAGCCGACCGGCTCCTCGGTGCCGACGTAGTCCTGGACGATGGCGCGCAGCACCTGGAGCCTGCGTTCACTCAGCATCGCGCACACCTCCAAGAAGTCGACCCCTCGGCGCCCTGACTGGCACTCGTCACATCCGAGTGCCAAAGCACCCCGGCCAGTGTACGGCCGTGGGGTACGCCCGGGGCAAGGCCGGAGCTGCGAGGTCGTGCCCGAGGAGGCTTCCCCGTTAGCGTCGCGGTATGACGGTGACTTGGGAAGAGCTGGGGTGGGAGCGGCTGGCCACCGGCGTCGGCCGGTGCCGGCTTCCGGCGTGGGACTGCACGGCGGGGCTGGTCGTCGGGGCGGGCGCGGCCCTGCTGATCGACGCCGGGTCGAGCCTGGCGGAGGGGGCGCGGTTGCGGGCGCGGGCGGAGGAGCTCGCCGGTCACCGTGTGACCCATCTCGCGCTGACGCATCCGCACTTCGACCATGTCTTCGGGGCGGCGGCGTTCGCGGGGGCGGAGGTGTTCGGCGCGGTCGGCATCGACACGGTGATCACCGCCCGGCACGGCCGCGAGGAGCTGCGCGCGGACGCGGTGCGCGAGGGGCTCGACGCGCGCCTGGCCGACGAGGCGGTCGACGCCCTCGCGCTGCCCCGCCATCACGTCTGCGGCGAGTGGACCCTCGACCTGGGCGGCGGCCGCCAGGTCCTGCTGGCGAACGTGGGCCCGGCCCACACCGCCCACGATCTCGCCGTGCTGGTCCCCGGCTCGCCGGAGGTCGTCTTCTGCGGCGACCTGGTCGAGGAGTCCGGCGAACCCCAGGCGGGCCCCGACGCCGTACCGTCGCACTGGCCGGCCGCCCTGGACCGCCTGCTGGACCTGGGCGGCGAGGACGCGCTGTACGTGCCCGGTCACGGAGCGGTGGTAGACGCGGCGTTCGTACGGGGGCAGCGAGACGCCCTGGCGGACCGCTTCGGCGTGTCGCTGTAACCGCCGCCGAGCTCCTCCTATCGTCATCCGAATGCGCCAGTACTCTCCGGACCTGACCCCGCCGTGGAAGAAGCCCAAGCCCGCCCCTGAGGTCCCGGCCGAGCCCGGCCTGGTGGTCGAGGAGCCGGGGACGGGCTTCTGCGGTGCGGTGATCCGCTGCGAGGCGGGCACGGTCACCCTGGAGGACCGCTTCGGCAAACACCGCGTGTTCCCCCTGGAGCCGCGCGGCTTCCTGCTCGAGGGCCGGGTGGTGACCCTCGTACGCCCCACCGGCCGGGCTCCGGTACGCCCCACCCGTACGGCCTCCGGGTCGGTCGCCGTCCCCGGTGCACGCGCGCGCGTGGCCCGCGCCGGGCGCATCTACGTGGAGGGCCGGCACGACGCCGAACTGGTCGAGAAGGTGTGGGGCGACGACCTGCGCATCGAGGGCGTGGTCGTGGAGTACCTGGAGGGCGTCGACGACCTCCCGTCCATCGTCGCGGACTTCGCACCGGGCCCCGATGCCCGCCTGGGCATCCTGGTGGACCACCTGGTCCCCGGGACCAAGGAGTTCCGTATCGCCGAGTCGGTCACCAGCGAACACGCGCTGGTCGTCGGCCACCCGTACATCGACATCTGGGAGGCCGTGAAGCCGTCGGCCGTCGGCATCGACGCCTGGCCCCGCGTCCCGCACGGCCAGGACTGGAAGACGGGCGTCTGCCGGGCCCTCGGCTGGCCGGACAACACGGGCGCGGTCTGGCAGGCGATCCTGAAGCGCGTGGGCTCCTACCGGGACCTTGAGCCGGAGCTGCTGGGACGAGTGGAGGAACTGATCGATTTCGTCACAGCACCGGAGTGAGCTGCCCACCAGGTTCCTCGCCCCCGCCGCCCCTTCCCGTTCCCGACCTTGGGGGCTCCGCCCTCAAACCCCCGCTCCTCAAACGCCGGAGGGGCTGATTTCAGCCCGTCTGGGGGTCCCCCCTCTGGGGGAGTTTGAGGACGAGCGCGAAGCGCGACAGGGGGGTCTGGGGGCGCAGCCCCCAGGGACGGGACGGGAAGGGGCGGCGGGGGCGGAAACCCCCTCAGTCGACCAGGTCCCGAACCACCGCATCCGCCAGCAACCGCCCCCGCAGGGTCAACACCGCACGCCCCTCCTCGTACGGCGCCCGCTGGAGAAGCCCGTCGGACAGGGCGCGGTGAGACGCCTTGAGGCCGGCCTCTCGCAACAGATCCAGCGGCACCCCCTCCCGCAGCCGCAGCTCCAGCAGGATCCGCTCCACCCGCCGGTCCTCCTCCGACAGGAGTTCCCGCCCCGCCCCCGGCGACCGCCCCGCCGCCAGCGCCCCCGCATACGCCCCCGGATGCTTCACGTTCCACCAGCGCACCCCGCCCACATGGCTGTGCGCCCCCGGCCCCGCGCCCCACCAGTCGGCACCGCGCCAGTAGAGCTCGTTGTGGAGGCAGCGGCCGGCGTCCGAAGTCGCCCAGTTCGAGACCTCGTACCAGTCGAACCCGGCCGCCGAGAGCATCTCCTCGGCGATCAGATACCGGTCCGCGTGCACGTCGTCGTCCGTCATCGGGACCTCGCCGCGCCGGATCCGACGGGCCAGTTGCGTGCCTTCCTCGACGATCAGCGCGTACGCCGA
Organism: Streptomyces sp. NPDC006602; assembly: GCF_042870385.1. Classification (NCBI taxonomy): domain Bacteria; kingdom Bacillati; phylum Actinomycetota; class Actinomycetes; order Kitasatosporales; family Streptomycetaceae; genus Streptomyces; species Streptomyces sp. NPDC006602. Next base: position 77,485 of record NZ_JBIAHG010000012.1, read on the forward strand.
CACATGGTCCGGACCGGCGCCCAGCGCCGCCTCCAGCGAGGCCCGCCAGTCGTCGTCCGACTCCCCCGGCGTGCCGTAGATCAGGTCCAGGTTGACGTGCGAGAACCCCGCCGCCCGCGCCTCCGCGACGCATGCCTCGGGGCGCCCCGGCGTGTGCGTGCGGTCCAGTACGCGCAGTACGTGCTGCTTCGCGCTCTGCATGCCGAAGGAGATCCGGTTGAAGCCGCCCTGGCGCAGAGCGGCCAGATACGCCGGATCGACCGACTCCGGGTTCGCCTCCGTAGTGACCTCCGCGTCGGCGGCGAGGCCGAACTCGTCGCGGATCGCCCCCAGCATCCGTACGAGATCCCCCGCGGCCAGCAGCGTGGGCGTACCGCCGCCGACGAAGACCGTGCGGACCTCTCGCGGGTCGTCGCCGAGGACCTTGCGGGCCAGGCGGATCTCGTCGATCACGGTGTCCGCGTAGTTGTCGCGGGAGGCGAGGACGCCGCCGGTGCCGCGCAGCTCGGTGGCCGTGTAGGTGTTGAAGTCGCAGTAGCCGCAGCGGGTCGCGCAGTAGGGGACGTGCAGATAGAACCCGAGGGGGCGGTCGGCCGCCCCGGCGAGCGCGGGCGCGGGCAGTGCGCCGTCGTCGGGGACGGGCTCGCCGTCGGGGAGTGCGGAAGGCATGCCCCCATTGTCCCGTACCGACGCCGTTACTCGGCCTGCAGCACCAGCAGGGCCAGGTCGTCCTCCGGCGGCCGCGCCCCGAACTCGTGCACGAGCCGCTTGATGCGCTCCGCGATCAGTTCGGCGTCCAGTCCCGCGCAGCCCGCCAGCGCCTGAGCCAGCCCGTCCTCGTCGTCGAACTGGCGGGAGCCGCTGCGCCGCTCGGTCACCCCGTCGGTCACGCACAGCAGGCTGTCGCCGGTCCGCAGCTCGAAGGTCTCACTGGTGTACGTGGCGTCCTCGACGACCCCGAGGAGGGTCTGCGGATGCGCGGCCGTACGGACCTCGCCGCCCGCCCCGAGCAGCAGCGGCAGCGGGTGTCCGGCTGAGGCGAGGGTGCAGCGCACCCCGCCGTCGAAGGGGGCCAGTTCGCCGTAGAGGAGGGAGAGGAAGCGGGTCTGCGGGCCGTCTCCGGGGGCCATCGGCCGGCCGCCCGCGGAGGCCAGTGCGCGGGCCGCCGCGTCCGCGGCCTCCGTCGCGTCATCCAGGAGCAGCTGGTTGAGGCGGTCCAGGACGTCGGCGACGCGGTAGCCCTCGCGGGCCAGCAGCCGCAGCCAGGGCCGGGCGAGGCCGATGACGACGGCCGCCTCGGGGCCCTTGCCCTGGACGTCACCGACGGCGAAGCACCAGCGGCCGTCGCCGGCCGGGAAGAGGTCGTAGAAGTCGCCACTGGGCCCGCCCTTGTCGCACGGCTCGTACACCAGGGCGCTGCGCACCCCCGGTATCTCGGCGACCGCGCCGGGCAGCAGTCCGCGCTGCAGTACGGCGCTGATGGTGGCCTGCCGGGCGTACTGGCGGGCCGCGCCGATGGCGAGCGCCACCCGGCGGCCGAGGTCCTCGACGAGGCCGGTGATCTCGTCGGGGAAGCTGAGCACCCCGGACCGGCCGATGACCAGGGTGCCGAGCGGGCGGCCGCCGGCCGTCAGCCGGTAGGCGAGCGCGGCGCCGTGCGTGCCGTGCGGGCCCAGCGCGTCGCCGGGCCAGGGGAAGGGGGCGGGCCCGGGCCGGTCGGCCGGGCGCGGTGGCTCCTTCTCCAGGGCCTGGCGCAGGTCCTCGATCCGGTTCTCGCTGCTGTGCCACACCCGGGCGAGGCGCGGGCCGGTCCCGCCGGTGCCGTCGGCCGCCCAGCCGCCCCGGCCCGTCAGCTCGTCCTCCCGCCATACGGCACACCAGTCGGCCAGCCGCGGCACGATGAGCTGTCCGGCGAGCGCGGCCACCAGGTTCTCGTCGAGCTGCCCGGCGAGCAGGTCGGAGGCCTCGGCGAGGAAGGAGAGGGCGCCGCGATGGAGCCATTCCCGGTCCTGCTCGACGCGCCGCGGCTCCGGGGCGAGTATCTCGGCCACCCGCAGCTCGCGCTCCCCGGCGTACGCCTGCCGCGCGTCGGCGGCCGACTCCCCCTGCGCGGGCAGCCGCGCCCACACCGTCTTGGCGCCCGTGCGGTAGGTGATGCCCCAGGACTCGGAGAGCGCGGCGACCAGCCGCAGGCCGCGCCCGTACTCCGTCGGCTCGTACGACGGTTCGGCGGCGTCGCGCGGAGCACGGGAGGGATGGTGGTCCAGAACCTCGACGACCAGGGCGCCGGTCTCCGGCTCCAGCCGGCAGATCAGCTCGACGTCGGTGCCGGCGTGCACGACGGCGTTGGTGACCAGCTCACTGACCAGGACGACCGCGTCGTCGGCCAGCCGGTCGGTGAGGTTCTCGGTGCCGGGGAGAGCGCGCTCGGCCCAGTCGGCGAGAGTGGCGCGTAACAGCGCGCGGGCGGCGCCCGGCGCGAGGGAATTGCCGGGCAGGGCGGCGTGCGCCTGCGCGCGGGGGGGCGCGTCGGCGGGTGGAAGTGCCTCGGCGCCCGGGGGCGCGTCGGCGGGTGGAAGCGCCTCGGCGACGCGTGCGGGCGCCTCCTCGTGCGCAGGCGCATCAGAGGCACGGGAAACGGTCTCCCGTTGCGTCGGAATGGCCCCCATGTACAGCTCCCCGAGCGGTTCGGACGAATACGCCTCAGTCGATGCCGACAGAGTGACAGACTGGCCACGCCCATAAGCGCCGAGTTACCGAAGTGGGCCGCCATGAGTGAGAACAGTGCTACGCCTGTGCTCGAAGAAGGGCACAAAGATGGCCTGATTCGAGCATCGGATCTACGTCCTCTGCTCGCCGCGATGACCGCGGCCCGGGACGGGGACTTCTCGAAGGTGCCGGAATCAGGCCACGGCCTGGTGGCCGAACTGACCGCCGTCTTCAACCAGATCATGGACCGCAGCACGCACTTCAATTCCGAAGCCCAGCGTGTGAAGCGGGAGTTGGTGCGGTACGGCCGGCTCGACGAGCGCCTCTCGGCCAGCCCGGGACAGGGCGCCTGGACCTCCCGGGTCAACGACGTGAACCAACTCCTCGACGCGCTGGTCGCGCCGGCCGCCAACGCGACGCGCGTACTGGACGCGGTGGCCGGCGGCGATCTGACCCAGCGGGTCGATCTGCACGACGGCAGCAGGCAGTTGCGCGGTGATCTACGGCGGCTCGGCCGGGCCGTGAACAGGATGGTCGACCAACTCTCCTTGTTCACCGGCGAGGTGACCCGGGTCGCCCGTGAGGTCGGTACCGAGGGGCGGCTCGGCGGGCGGGCCAAGGTGACCGGTCTGTCCGGGAGTTGGCGGGACGTGACCGAGGCGGTCAACACCATGGCGTCCCGGCTGACCGCCCAGGTGCGTGACATCGCCCTGGTGACGACGGCGGTGGCCCGCGGCGACCTGACCCGCACCGTCACGGTCGAGGCGACCGGCGAGCTGCTCGAACTGAAGCTGACCGTGAACACGATGGTGGACCAGCTGTCCGCCTTCGCCGACGAGGTCACGCGCGTGGCCCGCGAGGTCGGCACCGAGGGGCAGTTGGGCGGGCGCGCCCAGGTGCGAGGGGTCAGCGGGGTCTGGAAGGACCTCACCGACAACGTCAACTTCATGGCCTCGAACCTGACCTCGCAGGTCCGCAACATCGCCCAGGTCACCACCGCCGTCGCCAACGGCGACCTGAGCCAGAAGATCACCGTCGACGCCCAGGGAGAGATCCTGGAGCTGAAGTCCACCATCAACACGATGGTCGACCAGCTCTCCGCCTTCGCCGACGAAGTGACCCGCGTCGCCCGCGAGGTCGGCACCGAAGGCAACCTCGGCGGTCGGGCCCAGGTGCGGGGCGTCTCCGGCGTCTGGAAGGACCTCACCGACAACGTCAACTTCATGGCGGACAACCTGACCTCGCAGGTCCGCAACATCGCGCTCGTCTCCACCGCCGTGGCCCAGGGCGACCTCGGCAAGAAGATCACGGTCGAGGCGAAGGGCGAGATCCTGGAGCTGAAGTCGACGATCAACACGATGGTCGACCAGCTGTCCGCCTTCGCCGACGAGGTCACGCGCGTGGCTCGCGAGGTCGGCACGGAAGGCAACCTGGGCGGTCAGGCCCAGGTCAGGGGGGTCAGCGGGGTCTGGAAGGACCTTACCGACAACGTCAACTTCATGGCTCTGAACCTGACTTCACAGGTCCGCAACATCGCCCAGGTCACCACCGCCGTCGCCAACGGCGACCTGTCCAAGAAGATCACGGTCGACGCCCGCGGTGAGATCCTCGAACTCAAGGACACCGTCAACACGATGGTGGAGCAGCTGCGCGCCTTCGCCGACGAGGTGACCCGGGTGGCCCGCGAGGTCGGCACCGACGGCCGGCTCGGCGGACGCGCCCAGGTACTGGGCGTCTCCGGCGTCTGGCGGGACCTGACCGACAACGTCAACTACATGGCGGACAACCTCACTTCGCAGGTCCGCAACATCGCCCAGGTGGCGACGGCGGTCGCGCAGGGCGACCTGTCGAAGAAGATCGACGTGGACGCCCGCGGCGAGATACTCGAACTGAAGACGACCATCAACACGATGGTCGACACCCTGTCCTCCTTCTCCTCCGAAGTCACGCGTGTCGCCCGCGAGGTCGGCTCCGAGGGCCAACTCGGCGGCCAGGCCCGGGTGGAGGGCGTCTACGGCACCTGGAAGCGCCTGACGACGAACGTGAACGAACTCGCGCTCAACCTCACCACCCAGGTCCGCGCGATCGCCGAGGTCGCCTCGGCCGTTGCCCAGGGCGACATGTCCCGCTCGATCACGGTGGAGACGCAGGGCGAGGTCACCGAGCTGAAGGACAACATCAACCTGATGGTGGCCAACCTCCGCGAGACGACCCGCGCGAAGGACTGGCTGGAGTCGAACCTGGCCCGCCTGGCCGCGTTGATGCAGGGCCACCGGGACCTGATGGAGGTCGCCGACCTGATCCTGCGGGAGCTGACCCCGCTGGTGAACGCCCAGTACGGCGCATTCTTCCTGGCCGACCCCGACGAGAACGGCACGTCCCTCCACACGGCCGTTCCCGCGAAGGGGCTCGCGTTCATCGCCGGGTACGGCTCGGCGCAGAGCGCGACCGTCGACACGGGAGCCATGCCTGTGCACGGCCTCGTGCGCCAGGCCGCGCGCGAGAAGAAGCGGATCCTGGTGGAGGAGGCCCCGCCGGACTACATCAAGATCAACAGCGGGCTCGGCGAGGCCGCCCCGGCGAGCGTCGTCATCATCCCGATCCTCTTCGAGGACAAACTCCTCGGCGTGATCGAGCTGGCGTCCTTCTCCCGCTTCTCCGACGTCCACCTGGCCTTCTTCGACCAGTTCGTGAACACCATCGGCGTCGCCATCAACACCATCATCGCCAACTCCCGTACGGAGTCCCTGCTCGGCGAGTCCCAGCGCCTCGCCATGCAGCTCCAGGAACGCTCGGACGAGCTCCAGAAGCAGCAGGCGGAGTTGCAGCGCTCGAACGCCGAACTGGAGGAGAAGGCGGCCCTGTTGGCCACGTCCTCGCAGTACAAGTCGGAGTTCCTGGCGAACATGTCCCACGAACTGCGCACCCCACTCAACTCCCTGCTGATCCTGGCCCGTCTGCTGTCGGACAACCCGGACGGCCATCTCACCGACCAGGAAGTCCAGTTCGCGACGACCATCCACCGCTCCGGCTCCGACCTCCTGCAACTGATCAACGACATCCTCGACCTCTCGAAGATCGAGGCGGGCCGGATGGACGTACGCCCGAAGCGGCTGCCGTTGATCAAACTCCTCGACTACGTCCACGCCACCTTCCGCCCGCTCACCCTCGACCGGGGGCTCGCCTTCGAGGTGGCGGTCGGCGAGGACGTACCGCGCGAGATGTACTCGGACGAGCAGCGCCTCCAGCAGATCCTGCGCAACCTGCTCTCCAACGCGATCAAGTTCACCGCGAACGGCCGGGTCGAGCTCCAGGTCCACCGGGTGAAGGACCCGGAGCTGCACTACCTCCACGACAGTGATGACGTGGTCGCCTTCCAGGTCTCCGACACCGGCATCGGCATCGCCCGCGAGAAGCTCCCGGTGATCTTCGAGGCGTTCCAGCAGGCCGACGGCACGACCAACCGCAAGTACGGCGGCACCGGACTGGGTCTGTCCATCAGCCGTGAGATCGCGGGCCTGCTGGGCGGCCGTATCGTCGCCGAGAGCGAGCCCGGCAAGGGCTCCACCTTCACGCTGTACGTCCCGGTCGTCAGCCCCGGCCACTCGGCGACCGGCCCGACCCCGGAGAACCGCCCTCTGCCGGTGCCGGACGAGCTGTCGGCCGAGCCCTTTACCACCGCCCACGAGGCGGACGACTCCTGGCCGGCGCCCACCAAGCTGGAGGCCTGGAAATCGGGCCGGGCGGGCCAGGTCCTGTCCGGGCGCCGGGTGTTGATCGTCGACGACGACATCCGCAACGTCTTCGCCCTCACCCATGTCCTGGGCCGCGTCGGCATGCCGGTCCTCTATGCGGAGAACGGCCGCGAGGGCATCGAGACGCTGGAGCGCAACCCTGACGTCGAACTCGTCCTGATGGACATCATGATGCCGGAGATGGACGGTTACGAGACCATCGCCGCCATCCGCCGCACCCCCCGCTGGACAGGCCTGCCCATCGTCGCGCTCACCGCGAAGGCGATGCCGGGAGACCGCGAGAAGTCCATCGCGCGGGGCGCCAACGACTACGTACCGAAGCCGGTGGACGTCGACCAGCTGCTGACCGTCATCTGCGCACTCCTGGACCCCGAGGGCGCGGCCGACGACAAGCACGCCGAGGTCGAGGAGGCTGTGGTTCCGCCGGCTGACGACTGAATGAGGCCAGTCACATGAGCACTGAGGCAACGACCGACCAGAGCGCCGGCATCCTCCTGGTGGACGACATGGAGGACAACCTGACAGCGCTGGAGGCCGTCCTGGGGTCCCTCAACGAACCACTCGTCCGTGCCCGCTCGGGCGAGGAGGCGATGAAGGCCCTGCTCCGACATCGGTTCGCCCTCGTCCTCCTCGACGTACGGATGCCGGGCATGGACGGCTTCGAGACCGCCGCCAACATCAAACGGCTCGACCAGACCAAGCACGTCCCGATCATCTTCCTGACCGGCGCGGAGGACGACTCCCGCTACGCCTTCCGCGGCTACGCCACAGGAGCGGCCGACTACCTGACCAAGCCGTTCGACCCATGGGTCCTGCGAGCCAAGGTCACCGTGTTCCTGGACCTGCACCGCAAGAACCAGCAGTTGGAACGATTGCTGGCGCAGGAGCAGGCCGCCGACGGGGAGTTGAGCGGTCGGCTGGCGGCCCTGGAGTCCCAGCTGGCCGGAAACGACTCCCTGGACGTGCAGGCACTGCGCACACAGATCCGGCAGATACGGCAACTGGTCAGCAGGGGGCGGGGGATCTGACCCAGGGGTGCGGGGAACTGCGCGAACAAGCCGCAACGGACCGTCATCCGCCGCGCAGTCCCCGCCGCCCCTGCCCTTCCGCGCTACGCCTCCCGCGACCCCGCGTACATCTCATCGATGAGGTGCTTGTACTCCCGCTCCACAACCGGCCGCTTCAGCTTCAGACTCGGCGTGATCTCACCGTGCTCGATGTCGAGATCCCTCGGCAGCAACCGGAACTTCTTGATCGTCTGCCACCGCTGAAGCCCCTCGTTGAGCTCCTTGACGTACCCCTCGACCATCGAGACCGTCGCCGGCGCGGCGACAACCTCCGCGTACGACTTCCCCTCCAGCCCGTTCTCCTTGGCCCAGTCCATGATGGACACCTCGTCCAGGGCGATCAGCGCCGTGCAGAAGTTCCGGTCGGCACCGTGGACGAGGATGTTGGACACGTACGGGCACACCGCCTTGAACTGCCCCTCGACCTCGGCGGGCGCGATGTACTTGCCGCCGGACGTCTTGATGAGGTCCTTCTTGCGGTCGGTGATCCGCAGATACCCGTCGGGCGACAGCTCGCCGATGTCACCGGTGTGGAACCAGCCGTCCGGCTCGAGGACCTCGGTGGTCTTCTCGGGCAGCCCGTGGTAGCCCTCCATGATGCCGGGCCCGCGCAGCAGGATCTCGCCGTCGTCGGCGATGCGCACCTCCGTGCCGGGGAACGGCTTGCCGACCGTACCGGTGCGGTAGGCCTCGCCGGGGTTCACGAAGGACGCGGCCGACGACTCCGTGAGGCCGTAGCCCTCGAGGATGTGGATGCCGGCGCCGGAGAAGAAGTAGCCGATCTCGGGCGCGAGGGCCGCCGAGCCGGAGACGCAGGCGCGCAGGTTGCCGCCGAACGCCTCACGGATCTTCGCGTACACCAGCGCGTCCGCGACCTTGTGCTTGGCGGAGAGCCCGAAGGGCGCCGACGCCGTGCCGGTGCGCCGGAAGTTGTCCTGGGTGACCTTGGCGTACTCGCGGGCCACCTCGGCGGCCCACTGGAAGATCTTGTACTTGGCGCCGCCGCCCGCACGGGCCTTCGCGGCGACCCCGTTGTAGACCTTCTCGAAGATGCGCGGCACGGCAGCCATGTACGTCGGCTGCACGACCGGCAGGTTCTCGATGATCTTGTCGACACGGCCGTCCACGGCGGTGACGTGCCCGACCTCGATCTGGCCGGACGTGAGCACCTTGCCGAAGACGTGCGCGAGCGGCAGCCACAGATACTGCACGTCCTCGCTGCTGATCAGCCCGGTCGCGGCGGTCGCCTTCGCCATGTACGACCAGTTGTCGTGCGGCAGGCGGACACCCTTGGGTCGGCCGGTGGTGCCGGAGGTGTAGATCAGGGTGGCGAGCTGGTCCTTGGTGATCGCGCCGACCTTCTCCTTGATCAGGTCGGGGTTCTTCTCCAGGTACGCGGCACCGCGCTGCTCCAGCTCGGCGAGCGTGAGCACCCAGTCGCCGGTCTCGACGCCGGCCGGGTCGATGACGACGACGTGGGTGAGGTCGGGCAGCTCGGCCCGCTTCTCCCGCGCCTTGGCCAGCTGCTCGGCGTTCTCCGCGAACAGGACCCGGCTGCCGGAGTCCGACAGGATGAACGCGGACTCCTCGGCGTTGGTCTGCGGATAGATCGTGGTCGTGGCGGCGCCGGCGCACAGGATGCCCAGGTCCGCGAGGATCCACTCGACCCGCGTCGAGGAGGAGAGGGCGACCCGCTGCTCCGGCTGCACACCGAGCTCGATCAGGCCGGCCGCGATGGCGTAGACCCGCTCGGCGGTCTGCCCCCAGCTCAGCGACTTCCAGTCGTCCGGGCCCTCACCGGCCGCGGGCGGCACCGGGTAGCGGTAGGCCTCGGCGTCCGGCGTGGCCGCCACGCGGTCCAGGAAGACGACCGCCACGCTCGGCGGACGGTTCTCGATCAGTGTCTGTGTGTCGCTCACGACATCCTCCGGGGCCCGCGGCTGTGCGGCTGGCTCATTGCGGCTGTTGTTTAACTCACGAGTAACTACCGAGCAGGGATCAGAGTAAAGCGCGACCGGCCGGTGCGTAAGAGGCGGCGCCCTGTCACTTCCTACAGAGAGCGACGCTACCTACGCGTAGGGGCTCACCGCGCTGACACGCGGCAAGCCCCTATTTTCACGCTGAACGGCGGCTACTTCTTGCCCTTGCCGGAACCCGCGTTCTCGTCGCTGGACAGAACGGCGATGAACGCCTCCTGCGGAACCTCCACGGAACCCACCATCTTCATCCGCTTCTTGCCTTCCTTCTGCTTCTCCAGCAGCTTCCGCTTACGGGAGATGTCACCGCCGTAGCACTTGGCGAGGACGTCCTTGCGGATGGCGCGGATGGTCTCGCGGGCGATGACCCGGGAACCGATGGCGGCCTGGATGGGGATCTCGAAGGCCTGGCGCGGGATCAGCTCGCGCAGCTTGGCGACGAGCCGTACGCCGTACGCGTACGCGGCGTCCTTGTGAGTGACGGCGGAGAAGGCGTCGACCCGGTCACCGTGGAGCAGGATGTCGACCTTCACCAGCTGCGCGTCCTGCTCGCCGGTGGGCTCGTAGTCCAGGGAGGCGTAACCGCGGGTCTTGGACTTCAGCTGATCGAAGAAGTCGAAGACGATCTCGGCGAGGGGGAGCGTGTAGCGGATCTCGACACGGTCCTCGGAGAGGTAGTCCATGCCGAGGAGGGTGCCGCGGCGGGTCTGGCAGAGCTCCATGATCGAGCCGATGAACTCGCTGGGAGCGAGGATCGTGGCCCTCACGACCGGCTCGAAGACCTTGTCGATCTTGCCTTCGGGGAACTCGCTCGGGTTGGTGACCGTGTGCTCCTTCCCGTCCTCCATGATCACGCGGTAGACCACGTTGGGCGCGGTGGCGATGAGTTCGAGGTTGAACTCGCGCTCCAGGCGCTCACGGATGACGTCGAGGTGCAGCAGGCCGAGGAAGCCGACGCGGAAGCCGAAACCGAGGGCCGCGGAGGTCTCCGGCTCGTAGACCAGGGCGGCATCGTTGAGCTGGAGCTTGTCCAGCGCCTCGCGGAGGTCCGGGTAGTCCGAGCCGTCCAGCGGATAGAGGCCGGAGAAGACCATCGGCTTGGGGTCCTTGTACCCGCCGAGGGCCTCGGTGGCGCCCTTGTCCTTGCTGGTGATGGTGTCACCGACCTTGGACTGACGGACGTCCTTCACACCGGTGATGATGTAGCCCACCTCGCCGACACCGATGCCGTCGGCCGGCGTCATCTCAGGGGAGGAGACGCCGATCTCGAGGAGCTCGTGGGTGGCGCCGGTCGACATCATCTTGATGCGCTCGCGCTTGTTGAGCTGGCCGTCGATGACGCGGACGTAGGTGACCACGCCCCGGTACGAGTCGTAGACCGAGTCGAAGATCATCGCGCGGGCGGGGGCGTCCTTGACGCCGACCGGGGCCGGGACGTCGCGGACGACCCGGTCCAGGAGCGCGTCCACACCGACGCCGGTCTTCGCCGAGACCTTGAGCACGTCCTCGGGGTCGCAGCCGATGAGGTTGGCGAGCTCCTCGGAGAACTTCTCCGGCTGGGCGGCCGGCAGGTCGATCTTGTTCAGTACGGGGATGATCTTGAGGTCGTTCTCCATCGCCAGGTAGAGGTTGGCGAGAGTCTGGGCCTCGATGCCCTGGGCGGCGTCGACGAGGAGCACGGTCCCCTCGCAGGCCGCGAGCGACCGCGAGACCTCGTACGTGAAGTCGACGTGTCCCGGGGTGTCGATCATGTTGAGGATGTGCGTGTTCTTCTTGTCATGGGTGGGAGCCCACGGCAGACGCACGGCCTGCGACTTGATCGTGATTCCGCGCTCACGCTCGATGTCCATGCGATCGAGGTACTGAGCGCGCATCTGCCGTTGCTCGACCACACCGGTCAGCTGGAGCATCCGGTCGGCGAGCGTGGACTTGCCGTGGTCGATGTGCGCGATGATGCAGAAGTTGCGGAGCAGCGTCGGGTCGGTACGGCTCGGCTCGGGCACATGGCTGGGGATCGCGGGCACGCAGGGTCCTGATTCTTGAGGCGTCCGCAGTGTCTGCGGTCTCGGGTCGGATCGATACGTAGCCTCCATGGTCCCACGGGCGGGGACCGGCGACCGGTTTGGGCCACTCGGCGGCCCGCTGGTAGTCTGGGTGGCTGTGTCTCCTGCCCTCTCAGCACGAGGCACGTCTTTTCTGGAAACATCAGCAAATCATCGGTGCGGGACCCGTGCGGCTCCGTGCCTGAACCTGTAGAGGCTCATTCGTGGCGAACATCAAGTCCCAGATCAAGCGGAACAAGACCAACGAGAAGGCCCGGCTGCGCAACAAGGCCGTCAAGTCCTCTCTGAAGACCGCGATCCGCAAGGCCCGCGAGGCCGCTGCCGCGGGTGACGCCGAGAAGGCCACCGAGTACCAGCGCGCGGCTGCGCGTCAGCTCGACAAGGCCGTCTCCAAGGGCGTCATCCACAAGAACCAGGCCGCCAACAAGAAGTCGGCGCTGGCGTCGAAGGTCGCGCCCCTCAAGGGCTGACACTTTCTCTTGATCTGACCACCGGAGGGAATCGAGCGGGCCCTCTCTCATCCGCTCCCGTCCGGCACTCGAGTCCGTACGCGGCCTGCGTTCGCCACGCGGGTACGGGCTCATCCTCTTTGATCGAAGGCCCCGGCGCCTCGCCCTTCCCCAGGGCGGGAGCCGGGGCCTTCGGCATGCCTGCGCGGCCCGCAGGCCGTCACGACCAGAACGCGTTGCCCTTCTCGATGTCCTCGACGCACTCGTCGAGGTCGGTGATCTTGTCTCCGACGATCCGGAAGACGATGCCCCCGTTCGCGTCGATGTGCTTGTCACCCCGGTCGGCGGTGAAGCGGTGCACGGAGACGGCGTGCCCGCGGCCATCGACGAATATGTTGAGCAGCGCGACGCGGAACGACCCGTCCGTCTCCGAGAAGAGCCGGCCGTAGTACCCGTCGAAGATCGAGTCGACCCCCTTGAAGTCCCCCGAGAGCGGGTGGGAGCCGGGTACATGGTGCGTGGCGTCCCCGGTCATCAGGCCGCGCAGGGTGTCCATGTCTCCGCGCTGGAAAGCTTCGTAGCCCTTGCGGACGAGTGCTGCGTGCGGGTGTTCAGCCATGGCAACCGCCACCTTTCCTTGTCGGGCGACCTGCGGCTGATACGTCCGATTCTCCTCCCCGTGGCGAGAAGGGCTACTGGATCACGCCCGTCCCCTGGACCGCGCCGCCCGCGCAATCGCGACGACCGCCTTCTCCAGGGCGTACCCGGGATCGTCCCCGCCGCCCTTCACGCCGGCGTCGGCCTCGGCCACGGCCCGCAGCGCGTAGGCCACTCCGTCCGGCGTCCAGCCGCGCATCTGCTGACGTACGCGGTCGATCTTCCAGGGCGGCATCCCGAGCTCCCGCGCGAGATCGGCGGGACGTCCTCCTCGCGCGGAGGACAGCTTGCCGATGGCCCGCACGCCCTGTGCCAGCGCACTGGTGATCAACACCGGCGCGACCCCCGTCGCCAGCGACCACCGGAGAGCCTCCAGCGCCTCGGCGGCCCGCCCCTCCACCGCCCGGTCGGCCACGGTGAAGCTGGACGCCTCGGCCCGCCCGGTGTAGTACCGCCCGACCACGGCCTCGTCGATGGTCCCCTCGACATCGGCGACCAGCTGGGACACGGCGGACGCCAGCTCCCGCAGATCACTCCCGATCGAGTCGACCAGCGCCTGACATGCCTCGGGCGTCGCGGACCGCCCGGTCGCCCGGAACTCACCCCGCACGAACGCCAGCCGGTCGGCCGGCTTCGTCATCTTCGGGCACGCCACCTCCCGCGCCCCCACCTTGCGCGCGGCATCCAGCAGCGCCTTGCCCTTGGCCCCACCCGCGTGCAGCAGCACGAGCGTGATCTCCTCGGCGGGCGCCCCGAGATACGCCTTCACGTCCTTGACCGTGTCCGCCGACAGATCCTGCGCATTGCGCACGACGACGACCTTCCGCTCCGCGAAGAGCGACGGACTGGTCAACTCCGCGAGCGTCCCGGGCTGCAACTGCTCCGGACTCAAGTCCCGCACATCGGTATCGGCATCGGCGGCCCTGGCAGCTGCCACCACCTCCCGCACGGCACGATCCAGCAACAGCTCCTCCTGCCCGACGGCAAGCGTCACAGGAGCAAGAAGGTCGTCATCAGCAGCGTTCCTGGCCATCGCGTACAGCATGGCACGGGCCACTGACAGCGGTGGCCGGGGGCGGGGAAGGGAGGGTGCCCGGACGGCACCTGCCAGCGCCGGCCCGCCGGCCCGTCAGCCCGTCAGCCCGCGGGCAGTCGTGCCGCTGGGGCGATGGGGCCCCCGCTCGAGCGAAGCCGCACGGGAGTGGGGGGGAGGATGGGCGCGGACGGCACCCCGCGGGCACCCGGGCCGTCAGCCCGCGGGCACTCGTGCCGCTGGGCGGCACGGGTGAGCGCGGACGGCACCCCGTCGGGCCGGCCGCCTCACCCCGCAGGGCTACGGCTCCTCCCGCCACCCGTCCCACTCCGCCACGAACTCGTCCAGCTCCCGCGGATCCAACCGCGCCCCCTCGTCCCGCAGCACCACCAGCCACTGCGCATCCTCCGCATCGTCCTCCCCGGCCAACGCGTCCCGAACAAGCCGCGGCTCCTCGTCGACCCCCAGCCGCTCCCGCAGCGCTTCGGCCACCTCCTCCGCCGCATCCCGGTCGGGCAGCACCAGCACATGTCTCACATCGCTCACGCCAGCCATTGTCGGGCACCGTTCCTAACGAAAGCCGATGCCCACCACGATCACTCTGGTCGTCGTGGGGCGGTGTCGTCCGTCGCCGGATCGGGTGCCCGAGGGCGCGTCGCCCGACCGCGATGCTCGCCGCATCGTGCCGGGAAATCTTGCGAGTCGGTGTGGTCAGGGGGTTCTGCCAGTGCTGGGCGCCCCAGCGGCTGGTGTAGGCCGGGTCGACCGCGACGACGGCCACGTTCTGTTCGGCGGCCATCGACACCAGCCGGGCCCTGAGTTTCGCGGTGGGGAAGCGGGAGATGAGGCGGCGGAAGCGTTTGTTGCGGCCGTGCTTCTCGCGGCTGGTGCCGTCGGTGAAGTCGAGGTCTTCGATGGCGATCGCGGCGGTCCCGCACCGGCGGGTGTGGTGCAGCAGCCGGGTCAGCGTGTGCCGGATCTGCGCGTCCCGGTGCTCCGTGGTGCCCGACAGGTCGTAGAAGAACCGTTGTGGTTCGCCGACCGGGTTGCCGTGCAGTGGTGGCGGGTGTTCGCGAGGCGCCTGCCGCCTCGCACCACGTGCACACGGCCGACCTGCCGGTCCGCCTCCACCACCGCGAGGCGGTCCTTCAAGGTGTGCAGGCGGCGGGACTTGGCATGCCACTCGCCGCGCGAGGCATACCCGCGCACCAGCCCCTTGCGCTTGTCGGCCTTGGCACCCAGCGGCCGGGCCAGCCGCGCCTCGATCGAGGCGATCTGCCCGCGCAGCCAGCCCAGATGGGCGGCCTGGCCGCGCCGGGCCAGCGCCCACTGGTCGTGGGTGGCCTTGGTGATACTGCCCGCCCACCGCGCCGACGACCTCCCCGTCAGCGCGCGCTTGCGCACCGCCCACCCGGTGGCATCATGCGCCAGCCCCTGCCGGGACCGCTCCGCGAGATCACCCGCGGCCAGCGACCCCAGGAACACCCCGACCTCGGCGAGCACCGCCGCGTCCGCCTCCGACACCCGCAGCCGGTCCCGGATCGCCACCCCGGCCGGGCCGGGCACCACGAACGACGCTACCAACTCCCGCAGCGTGCTCACCCGTTCACCCCCGCCCGGCCGAAGATCCCCGTCACCGCAGTCAACGAGCAGCCTCCGCAAAGGTCACCCATTCGACCCACGAACTCCCGTTCCCTGCCGAAACCGCAGGCCACAGCACACCCCCGCCGGCGGACCCTCCTGGCGCGCAGATGAACCACCGTATCCAGTACAAGCGCTCACTCACGCTCACCAGAAGTCACTTCTGCTCAGAACAGCTGCAGCAGTTCCCAACCCCCGCCCGGTCCCACCCGGCCTCCCCATCCGGGGCCCACGCGGTCCTGGTCCTCGCCTCGCCCCCATCACCCCCGCCGGTCGGCACTCCGCACCACCGGCACCCGGTCGAGCTCGACACCGAACTGTTCCCGGTACACCGCCAGCACCTCTTGTGCCGAGTCCAGCTCGCGTTCCTCCCGCGTCCCGTCGGCAGCCGTCGTCTTGAAGGTGCGGCCACTGAGCGTGATCCGTCCGCCGTCCTCCGTGACGCGCGAACAGACCAGCGACTGCGTGAAATGCGACTGCGGCGAACTGCTGTGCCACCAGGCCCCGGCCACGAAGTCACCGAGGACCCGGGGCCGCGGCTCCAGGCGGTACTGAGGCCTGCCGTTCACGACGATGTCCAGATCCGCCGACCGAACCCCGGCCGCGTCCGGGCCCGCCTCGACGACCCGGAACGTGCCGCCGGGATCGTCCTGCTCCTCCCGCGCCCCGAACGCCAGCGGATAGTGACTGTGCGCCCCGAACCCGACGTCGGCCAGCCACTCATCCCCGTCCACCGTCCGCACCCGCAGTGCGAGATGGTCGTACGGAATCCCGAGCCGCCCCTCCTCCCCGTACACCCGCCCCGCGAGCAGCGTGACGTCGAATCCCAGCGCGGTGAGCAACACCCCGAACGCGCCGTTGAGTTCGTAACAGAACCCTCCCCTCCGCGCGCCCACCACCTTCTCCAGCAGCCGCTCCTCCTCGAGGACGATCTCCTCCTCGAGGTGGATCGACAGGTTCTCGAAGGGCACGGTCCGCAGATGACGCAGGTGCAGATCGCGCAGCACCTCGATGGTGGCGCTCGGGGCGCCGCCGGCGTCGGTGGGCAACCCCGACGGCTCGACTCCCAGACGACGGAGATAGGCAGCAACCTGTGCGGGTCTCATGGTCTCAGTCTCGCCCCACACGAAGCTCCCCGTCGCCCGTACCGGCCACCGCGAGCGCCCCGTCCCGGTCGGTCCGCAGCACCACCGCACCCCCGGCCTGCAGCGCCGCGACGGTACTGGGAGCCGGGTGCCCGTACGGGTTGTCGGCCCCGCAGGAAATAAGCGCCAGCCGCGGCGCCACCCGGCGTATCAGTTCCGGGTCCTGGTAGGCCGAGCCGTGGTGGGCGACCTTGAGGACGTCCACCCCGCCCAGTCCTGCCCCCGCAGGTGACCTCAACAGGGCCTGCTGCGCCGGGGGTTCGAGATCCCCGAGCAGCAGGAACCGCAGCCCGGCCGACCTGACGAGCAAGGCGACACTCGCGTCGTTCGGCCCCTCCGGTTCCGGTGCCGGACGCGGCTGCGGCCACAGCACCTGCCAGGACAGCGCGCCGGTGCGCCGCTGTTCTCCAGCCACGCCCCGCGTCACGGGAATGCGCCGGGCCCGAGCCTCCCTCCGTACGAACTCGGCCTGGTCGAAGGGCTCCTCGTAGCCCGTCGTCTCGATCGCCCCGACCGACCGTCCGCGCAGCACCCCGGGCAGCCCTGCCACATGGTCGGCGTGGAAGTGGGTCAGCACGACCAGCGGGATCCTGGTGATGCCGAGCGTGCGCAGGCAGCGGTCGACGAGCGCCGGATCAGGCCCCGCGTCCACGACCACGCCCGTGCCCTCGCCTGCCGCGAGCACGGTCGCGTCGCCCTGCCCGACGTCGCACATCGCCAGCCGCCAACCCGGTGGCGGCCAGCCGGTGATCACTCTGGTCAGCGGTGGCGGTTGCACTACCGCCAGCACAGCCAGCAGCCCGCAGGCAGCGCACCACCAGGGGTGTCCCAGCAGCCGCCGACCGACGAGCAGGACGACCACGGTGACGAGCAGAAGCAGCATCGCCCCGGCCCAGCTGTCCGGCCAGTCCACGCCCCCACCGGGCAATGACGCCCCGGTACGGGCGATCTCCGCGATCCACTCCGCGGGCCAACTCGCGTACCAGGCCAGCCCCTTGGCCGCCGGCATCAGCACGGGCGCCGTCGCGAGCGCCGCGAAGCCCAGCACGGTGGCCGGCGCAACGGCGAACTCCACAAGAAGGTTGCACGGCACCGCCACCAGACTCACCCTTGCCGACAGCACGGCGACAACCGGCGCGCACAGGGCCTGCGCGGCAGCCGCGGCCGCCAGTGCCTCGGCCAGTCGTGGCGGAACCCGGCGCCGTCGCAGCGCGAGGCTCCAGCGGGGAGCCAGCGTGAGCAGGGCGCCGGTGGCCAGGACGGAGAGCAGGAAGCCGTAACTCCTCGCCAGCCACGGGTCGTACAGCACCAGCAGCAGAACGGCCGTCGCCAGCGCCGGGATCAGCGACCTTCGGCGGCCGGTCGCGAGCGCGAGCAGCGCGACGGCTCCGCAGGCCGCGGCCCGCAGCACGCTCGGGTCCGGCCGGCACACGATGACGAACCCGAGAGTGAGCACCCCGCCGAGTAGCGCGGTCGTCCGGAGCGAGATGCCCAGCCGGGGCGCGAGTCCGCGACGTTCGGCGAGCTGGGCCAGACCGGGCGGGCCGACGAGCAGGGCGAGGATGATCGTGAGGTTGCTCCCGGAGACGGCCAGGGTGTGCGCGAGGTCGGTCTCCTTGAATGCCTCGTCCAGTTCCGGGGTGATCCGTGCGGTGTCCCCGACGACCAGCCCCGGCAGCAGCGCCCGCGCGTCCGCCGACAGCCCGTCCGTGGCCTCCCGCAGTCCCGCGCGCAGCCGGCCCGCGAACCGCTGCGCCGCCGACGGCTCCCCCACCACCTCAGGCGCCGCCCGATCCCGCACCCGCAGCACGGCCGCGACCCGGTCGCCGCCCACCGCGGCGGGCGCCAGCCGCGCGGTCACCCGCAGCCGGGTGGACGGCAACAACCCGAGCCATGGCGACCGCCCCGGCCCGTCCGGGGAAGTCTGCGCGCCCTCGTCGGCGGGGCGCGACCCGGGCGGCATGCCTCCGAACGACGGCCCGGAGAGCCGCGATCCCGGCGCTCCGCCGCGAGGTCGGCCGCCCCCCGAACTCACATCGACGATCAGCAACACCGGCGTACGTGTAGCCACCGCCGCCCCGCGCGTCGCCTCCACGCGCCGTACCTCGGCGTTGATCAGCACGGAGACCGGCGCCGCGTGGTTCCCTCTGATCCGGGGCCGGGTGAGCCGGGGATCGGAGGTCACCTCGACCTCGGCGGTCACGGTGGCGAACTGCCTTGCCAGCGTCGGCACCGGCCCCCGTCGCAGATCGGCACCATGAAGCCCGGCTGACACGGCGGCCGCCCCGACACACAGCAGCACGGCGGCAGCCGAGGCCCGCGGCCAGGTGACGCGCACCGGCCGCGCTCGTGCCCGCAAAGACACGAGGAGCACACCTCCCACGGCGAGACACACGGCCGCAAGGCCGACGACCCACTTGGGTGGGGCGTCCAGCGTCAGCGCGGCCGTCGCCCAGGCCGCGAGCGCGGGCGGTACGAGGCGTAGATCCGTCGGTCCTTCCTGTCGGGGGTGAGCGTCGCCGAGCCGTTTCCCGGAGGCCGCGTGAACGGCGGGGGTCGAGCTGGGATCAGGACCGGGGCCGGCAGTGTCGTGCTCGGTCGGCACGTCGGGGACGTGCCTCATGGCCGTACGAGATTCCGCAGGTCGGCGAAGCGACGGTCGCCGATGCCGTTGACCTCACGAAGCTCGTCCACCGAGCGGAAGCCGCCGTGCTGCGTGCGGTAGTCCACGATGTGCTGCGCCAGCACCGGGCCGACGCCCGGCAGCGTGTCGAGCTGGTCCACAGTGGCCGTGTTGAGGGAGACAGGGGCGGCCTGCGCCGCTCCGGTCACCGAGCCGGCCGGGCCGCCCACGCCCGTACCGCCCGAGCCCGGCATCGGGGCGGCAGGACCGCCGACGATCACCTGTTCTCCGTCCACGAGGAACCGGGCGCGGTTGAGACCGTCGGTGTTCGCACCGGGACGCACCCCACCGGCTGCGCGCAACGCGTCGGCGACCCGCGAACCGGTCGGAAGGCGATGGATACCCGGCTCGCGAACCTTGCCGCTGACGTCCACGACGATCTCGACTCCGGCCGTCCCCCCGGCGTTCGGCACACCGGCCGAAGCAGCCGACCGCTCCGCCTGCTCGCCTCTCTGCCGCCCCTCGTCGTACGGAGCGGCCGCGCGCACCACCTCGGGCGCTCGGACGGAATCGGTGCGGCCCGCCCAGAAGTGCTGTACGGCGAACACCGCGGCGACAACGAGCAACACGGAGAGCGCGAGGACGCTCCGCCGCTCCAGACCACACCTCGTCTGCACCCACACCGGCATCCGCTCCCGCAGAGCAAGCCCGGCCCACGCCCGCCGCTGACCCACCGAGTCGAGCCCCACCTCGAGGCCGCTCACGCCGGTCCTGCTGCCTGACTCCGCAGACCCGATCAGCCCGTCCAGTGCATCCGACCCACATGACCCGAATGACCCAAGCGTCCCAGCCGCCACATCCAGTACATCCGGCCTAGCGGACCCGACCGACCCGACCGACCCAGTCGACCCGACCAGTCCAGCGGACCCAGCTGACCCAGTCGACCCGACCAGTCCAGCCGGTCCAGCCGACCCGTCAGACCCCGCCAACCCAGCCGATCGAACAGGTCCAACCGACCCCACGAGCCCAACCGATCCGCCCGATCCGTCCGATCGGCCCGATCCGTCCGATCGGCCCGACCCAACAGGCCCGGCCCTCCCAGCCGATCCACCCCCGACCAACCCAGCACTACCGCCGGGCCCAACCGGCCCGGCCGCCTCAATTGCCTCAAGCTGCTCAATTGGCCCGAGCGCCTCAACCGGCCTGAGCGGCCGAACCGGCCGAACCAGCCCCACGGTCAAGCCGACGTCCGTCACCGCACCCGCGGATTCCCGCGGGCCCATGCGGTCCGGCTCAGCCTCGACTCCCGCAGCCGTGTCGGCGTGCGGTGCCACACCGCTGCCGAGGACCGCACCGTCCGCCCGCCCAACAGCCACGCCGGCACCCGACGCTTCCGGGCTCGCACCCGCGCTCGCGTCGCCGCTGTCCCCAACCGGCGCTCCCCCGCCCGGTGGACCCTTCCCCGACTCCCGCCATTCCCCTGCCCGTTCGGCGAACAACGCCTCCGCCCGTCGCCGGAGTTCGTCCGCAGAAGCCTGCCGCGCACGGCCATGGACTGGGCGCCGGCGATGACGAGTGCGCCCGTCGGAGGCCGGGCCGCGGCCCGGGCCACTGGTTGCGTTCGCTGCGCGTGAGTGTGATCGAAGTGCCATGCGCCGAGCATCGATCACATCGGCTCTTCCGCGATGATCTTGGTCAATTCCCGGGGATCACCGCTTGGTTGTGGATAACTCCGTCACCCACACGAGCGATGGCACCCCAAGCACCACAATGCCCCCGAGCAGTCCAGGCACCCCAGGCGGCCGAAACAGCCGTCCCCACCGCACACCGCTGCTTCCCCGCCAACCTCAACGCGGCGAGACCACAACCCCCAACAACCCAGGCCCCGTATGCGCCCCGATCACCGCCCCGACCTCGCTCACATGCAGATCGGCCAGCCCCGGCACCCGCACCCGCAGGCGTTCCGCCAGGGCCGACGCCCGCTCGGGGGCAGCGAGATGGTGCACGGCGATGTCGACCTGCGCGCTGCCGGCCCGGTCCGCCGCGATCTCCTCGAGGCGGGCGATGGCCTTCGACGCCGTCCGCACCTTCTCCAAGGGCTCGATCCGTCCGCCCTGGAGCTGCAGCAACGGCTTCACCGCGAGCGCGGAACCGAACAGGGCCTGCGCGGCGCCGATCCGCCCGCCGCGGCGCAGGTAGTCGAGGGTGTCGACGTAGAAGTAGGCGGACGTGCCCGCGGCCCGCTTCTCCGCGGCCGTCACGGCCTCGTCCACCGTGCCGCCCGTCTCCGCGGCCTCGGCCGCGGCGAGCGCGCAGAACCCGAGGGCCATGGCGACCATCCCGGTGTCCACCACCCGTACCGGAACCGGAGCCTCGCGCGCCGCCACGACCGCCGCGTCGTGCGTGCCGGAGAGTTCGGCCGACAGGTGCAGAGAGACGATGCCGGTGGCGCCGGCCTCGGCGACCTTGCGGTAGGTCTCCGCAAAGACCTGGGGGCTGGGGCGCGAGGTGGTGACGGAGCGTCGCTTCTGCAACGCCTGGGCCAGGGAACGGGTCGAGATCTCGGTGCCCTCTTCCAGCGCCCGATCGCCCAGGACCACGGTCAGCGGCACCGCGGTGATGCCGTGGCGCTCCATCGTCCGCGGCGGCAGGTAGGCCGTTGAATCGGTGACGATCGCGACATGGCGGGACATGAGCTGGAGGTTACCTGGCGTAGCGCCCCGGCGGCAGCCCGGCCCCTGTCACCTGGGCGTCCGTGTCCGGATCAAGTCGTGGTCTCCGGGCGGGTCTTCTTCTGCCAGGGATATGTGGGACGCGGGCCCGGCGGGGTGATGGCGGGCGGCGTGGGCTCCTCGGCGGTGCGTGCCTGAGGTGTCGCCGACCAGGTCTGTCGGGCCGTGCCGGTGTCGGCGACGGTCGGGGCGTCCGGCCACGGCGGCGGCGGTGTGGCGGAGGCGGCGGATTCCGCTGTCGTCCAGTGCCGCAGGGCGCCGGCCTCGACGTCGATCTGCGTGCTGAGCGAGTCCAGGTCGTCGTCGGCGAAGCGGCGGGCCCGGTCGCGGGCCGCCCAGCGCAGCGAGTCCGCCGACTGGGTGATCCGCTCGGTGCGCTCGCGCAGACCGGGCAGCCGCTCGCCGAGCGTGGACCTGTCGGGCTCGGACTCCAGGCGCCGCAGCTCGGCGTCCAGTTCGTGACCGTGCGCGCTGAGCCGCTCGAAGAGGCCGAGGGACTCCCTGAGGGACTCGTCCTCGGCCACACCCGCGTGCAGCGCCTCCTGGGTGGCGCGCATCGACGTGCGCAGCTTGAGGCGCAGCTGGGCGATCTCGCCCGCCGGGCCTGGCTGGGCGAAGGACTTGGCGCGCAGGGTGTGGTCCTCGACCGTACGACGGGCCTGGGTGATGGTGCGGTCCACTCCGCGCTTCGCGGCGCCGACCACCTTCACGGTGGCGTAGGCACCGAGCACCACAAAGAGCACGAAAAGCAGGGCGATTACTGCGATCACTGCTTCCACCAGCTCCTCCTCCGACCGTCGGCACGCTCCGCGCCGCTCTTCAACGGTAAACGCTACGGGCAGGCCCGGAGTTCCAGAAAAACCCCGAACCTGCCCGTAGGGGACTACCCCGAGCCGCGGCCAGAGGCCGCCGTACCTACGCCGGAACGATGTTCACCAGCTTCGGCGCCCGCACGATCACCTTGCGGATGCCCGCGCCCTCCAGCGCCGCCACGACCTTCTCGTCGGCCAGCGCGACCTTCTCCAGTTCGTCCTCGGAGATGGACGGGGAGACCTCCAGCCGCGCCTTGACCTTGCCCTTGATCTGCACGACGCAGGTCACGCTCTCGTCCACGACGTAGGCCGGGTCGGCCACGGGGAAGTCCTGGTGGACGACCGAGTCGGTGTGGCCCAGCCTGCGCCACAGCTCCTCGGCGATGTGCGGGGCCAGCGGCGCGACCAGCAGTACCAGCGGCTCGGCGACCGACCGCGGCACCCCGCCGCCCTTCTTGGTCAGGTGGTTGTTCAGCTCGGTGACCTTGGCGATGGCGGTGTTGAACCGCAGGCCCTCCAGGTCCTGGCGCACCCCGTCGATCGCCTTGTGCAGGGCGCGCAGCGTGTCCACGTCGATGTCGGCGTCCTCGGTGTCGACCACTGCCAGGGCGCCGGTCGTCTCGTCCACGACGTTGCGCCACAGCCGCTGCAGCAGCCGGAACTGGCCCACCACCGCGCGCGTGTCCCACGGCCGGGACACGTCCAGCGGACCCATCGCCATCTCGTACAGGCGCAGGGTGTCGGCGCCGTACTCGGCGGCGATCTCGTCCGGAGTGACCGCGTTCTTCAGGGACTTGCCCATCTTGCCCAGCAGTCGGGAGACCTTCTCGCCCTGGTAGTAGTACGCGCCGTCGCGTTCCTCCACCTCGGCGGCCGGCACCGCGATGCCACGGCTGTCACGGTAGACGTAGGCCTGGATCATGCCCTGGTTGAACAGCTTGTGGAACGGCTCCACGGAGGAGACGTGCCCCAGGTCGTGCAGGACCTTGGACCAGAAGCGGGCGTACAGCAGGTGCAGTACGGCGTGCTCGGCGCCGCCGACGTACAGGTCGACGCCGCCGTGCGGCTGGCCCTCGCGCGGGCCCATCCAGTACTGCTCGATCTCCGGGTCGACCAGCTTCCGGTCGTTGTGCGGGTCCAGGTAACGCAGCTCGTACCAGCAGGAACCGGCCCAGTTGGGCATGGTGTTGGTCTCGCGGCGGTACGGGCGGGGGCCGCGTCCGTCGCCCAGGTCAAGGGTGACGTTGACCCAGTCCTCGTTGCGCGACAGCGGGGTCTCGGGCTCGGTGTCGGCGTCGTCCGGGTCGAAGGTGCGCGGCGAGTAGTCCTCGACCTCGGGCAGCTCCAGCGGCAGCATCGACTCGGGCAGGGCGTGGGCGATGCCGTCCTCGTCGTAGACGATCGGGAAGGGCTCGCCCCAGTAGCGCTGGCGGCTGAACAGCCAGTCGCGCAGCCGGAAGTTGACGGTGCCCGCGCCGACACCGGACCGCTCCAGCCACTCGGTGATACGCGCCTTGGCCTCGGCGACACCCAGGCCGTCCAGGGAGATCTCGTCGTTGGACGAGTTGATGATCTTCGCGTCGTACGACGAGAAGGCGTCCTCCCAGGTCGAGGTGTCCGTACCCCGGCCGTCGGTCGGCTCGACGATGCAGTGGATCGGCAGCTCGAAGGCGCGCGCGAACTCGAAGTCGCGCTGGTCGCCGGCCGGGACGGCCATGATCGCGCCGGTGCCGTAGCCCATCAGTACGTAGTCGGCGATGAAGACCGGGACCTGGTCGCCGTTGACGGGGTTGGTCGCGTAGGCGCCGATGAAGACGCCGGTCTTGTCCTTGGCCTCGGCCTGTCGCTCGACGTCGGACTTGGAGGCGGCCTGCGCGCGGTACGCGGCGACGGCCTCGCCGGGGGTGGCGTGGCCGCCGGTCCACACCTCGTGGGTGCCCTCGGGCCAGGCGGCCGGGGTGAACTTCTCGACCAGCGGGTGCTCGGGGGCCAGCACCATGTAGGTCGCGCCGAACAGGGTGTCCGGGCGCGTGGTGAAGACCGTGATGCGCTCGCCGTCGATCGGGAAGTCGACGCGGGCGCCCTCGGAGCGGCCGATCCAGTTGCGCTGCTGCAGCTTGATGGCCTCGGGCCAGTCCAGTGCGTCCAGATCGTTCAGCAGCCTGTCGGCGTAGGCGGTGATGCGCATGTTCCACTGGCGCAGCTTGGCCTTGAAGACGGGGAAGTTGCCGCGCTCGGAGCGGCCGTCGGCGGTGACCTCCTCGTTGGCCAGCACGGTGCCCAGCCCGGGGCACCAGTTGACCGGCGCGTCGGAGGCGTACGCCAGGCGGAAGTCGCTCAGGACGTCGGCGCGCTCGGTGGCACTCAGCTCGTGCCACGCACGCGTGTGCCCCGGTACGGCGCGCTCACCGGTCTCGAACCGGGCGATCAGCTCGGAGATCGGGCGGGCCCTGTCAGCCTCGTCGTCGTACCAGGAGTTGAAGATCTGCAGGAAGATCCACTGGGTCCACTTGTAGTAGTCCGGGTCGATCGTGGCGAACGACCGGCGCTTGTCGTGGCCCAGGCCCAGCCGGCGCAGCTGGATCTTCATGTTCTCGATGTTGGCCTCGGTGGACACGCGCGGGTGCGTGCCGGTCTGCACGGCGTACTGCTCGGCGGGCAGGCCGAAGGCGTCGAAGCCCAGCGTGTGCAGGACGTTGTGGCCGGTCATGCGCTGGAACCGGGCGAAGACGTCGGTGGCGATGTAGCCCAGGGGGTGGCCGACATGCAGGCCCGCACCGGAGGGGTACGGGAACATGTCCATGATGAACTTCTTGGGCTTGGCGGCCAGCTCCGGGTCACCGGCCAGATCGCCGCTCGGGTTCGGCGCCGCATACGTGCCTTCGGCGTCCCAGAAGTCCTGCCAGCGTGCCTCGATGTCGGCGGCCATGGCCGCCGTGTAGCGGTGCGGCGCTGCCTCCGCCGACACGGCAGCGGCGGCAGCGGGGTTCGTCTCGCTCATGATCCTCAAAGCTCCATCGATCGTCTCTGCCAGCGGCTGTGACATCCAAGAAACGAAAAATCCCCTCGCACAGGAGGGGACGCCGCGCCGATTCCGACCATCCGATTCGCCCGGTGGTGGGGACTGATCAGCGCGGCTCGCTAAGCAGAAGGCGTACGGCACGCATGGCGTTAGGGTACCGCAGCCGTTGAGCACGATGCGACGCGCTTACGTATGCCTCTTTGGCACCGGGTGCCGCCGCAACAGACCCCGTCCCGGAGACCCGTCCAGCACACTGATCACACCCCGTCGACCACTGAACCCGCGTCAAAGGTTACTTCGCGTAACAGCCACTAAGGGACATCACAACGCCCTCATTGTCGTTTGATAACAACGCAATAACTCAAACCTCGTACCCATCGGTATGGAGCCACTTAGAGTGCGGCAGCGGGACCGCTTTCCCGAAACTGCTCGGAGTTGCCCCCATGAACCCTCGTCGTAGTAACAGCTCGCTCCCCAAGCCGGGCCGGTCGGCCTATGGGATGGCGTCGGCTGCCTTCCTGCTCCTCATACCCGTATTCGTGCTGGTCGGAGGTGACAAGGTCCGTGACTTCCTGAATTTCGGCGCGGGCGTCCTGTCGCTCGTCTCGCTCAGCTGCTCGGTGATCTGGGGCCTGGTCGCCCAGGACCGGATCTTCCTGAACACGCGCCAACGGATCATCGGACAGGCAGTGCACCGGTCGACCGCGGTCGCCTCGATCGCGTTCCTGCTGTTGCACATCACCACCAAAATCGCGCTGGACCACACAAGTCTGATCTCGGCGCTGATCCCCTTCTCGCTCGGCGTGACCGGAAGCGCCGGCCTGATCGGCCTCGGCTCCCTGGCCGGCCTGCTCATGATCTTCGTGGGTATCACCGGCGCCATGCGTAGCGCCTTCGCCTCCCCCGCCCCCGTGGCGGCCCGCTGGCGTGCCATGCACATGCTGGCCTACCCGGCCTGGTGCGCGGCGCTGATCCACGGCCTGTACGCGGGCCGCACGGCGAAACCGATCTTCGTGATCCTGTACGGCCTGTCCCTGCTCGGCGTCACCGCCGCCCTCGCCCTGCGCGCAGCCCCGCGCCCGGTCAAGCGCAGGGTCGCCGACAAGATCACCGCGATCCTGGGGGCCGCCGACGAGCGGCCGGGCCGCGAGGAGCTCGACGCGAGCCGGGCCAGGATGTCCGAGGGCGCCACACTGCCGGGCTACGAGAACCGGGGCGCGCGAGGAACGCGTTCGCAGCCCGACATGACGCCCCGGTACGACGCGCCCCTGGGCGCCCCTCCGGCCCCGGAGCCCACGAACGGCTTCGCGGCCGCCTACCGAGCCGTGTCGACGCCACGCCAACAGCAGCCCTACGCGGCCGACCAGACCGCGCGCATGGACCTGCCGATGGACATGCAGCCCACAGAGGCGATCCCGCGCGTCGACAACGGCAGCACATCGGGAAGCTGGCCGATCCCGTCCCCGCCGCCGGTCGGCGAGGCCCCCCCGTCGGCCTACGACCCGCTCCAGGACACCGGATACAACATCCCGGCCTACGGCAATGCGGGCGCGGCCGGATACGGCACGAGTGATGTGTACGACACCGGTGAGTCGAACACCCTCTACGGCACGTACAACCCGAACGACACGTACAACAGCGGTCCCGCCACTGAAACACTGCCCGGTGCTTCGTACGATTTCGACGCGCCGGGTTCGGGCGAACCTTGGAACACGCCTTCCGGAGGCTTTAAGTGAACGAGGCCCTGCCCGACGTCCCAGAAGTCCGCGTAGTCGGCCTTCCCCAGCTCACGTCGGGCTTCGACCTTGTCGAAAGGCTCGATCTGCCCATGCACCTCAAGGTGCACGGGCCGCTCGAACCCATGGGTGGAGAGCAGCTCGCGAAGCTCTCGGAGAACATCAACCTGAAGGGCCGCGGCGGCGCGGGCTTCCCCTTCCACAAGAAGCTGCGCTCCGTCGCCGAGTCGGCGATCAAGCGCGGCGTACGGCCGGTCGTCGTCGTCAACGGCAGCGAGGACGAACCGGCCTGCCGCAAGGACACGGTGCTCATCAACCGTGCCCCGCACCTCATCCTGGACGGCGCGCTGCTGGTCGCCGAGGCGCTGGGTGCCCGCACGCTCGTGGTGGGGGTCACCCGTGAGTCCACGCAACGCTCCATGGAGGCCGCCCTCGCCGAACGCGGCCTCAGCAACGGCCGCCGATCGGCTCTACGCGCACGCGTGCAGCGCAATCCCGTCCGCATGGTCACCGGAGCGGCGGCGTCGCTGATCCGCTCCATCGACGGCGGCCCCGCGATCCCGCCGGGCCGCAAGGTCAGCGCTTCGCAGACCGGCGTGGGCGGAGCGCCCACCCTGCTGTCGAACGCCGAGACCTTCGCGCAGCTGGCGATCGCCGCCAGGATCGGCCCGGAGCGCTACGGCAACACGGGGCTGTACGACGAGCCGGGCACCGTGATGCTCACGGTCTCCGGCGCGGTCGCGCGCCCCATGGTCATCGAGGTCCCCACCGGCGTGCCGTTGCGCTACGTCCTGCAGCTCGCCGGCGCCCCGCCGGTCCCGCAGGGTGTGCTGACGGGGGGCTACCACGGCAAGTGGATCGACGCGGCGACGGTCAACGAGGCGATCGTCTCGCGCAACTCCCTGGACGCGGTGGGCGGTTCGCTCGGCGCCGGCGCGATCCTGCCGATCAGTCAGGAGACCTGTCCGCTGGGCGAGTCGCTGCGCGTGGCGCAGTGGCTGGCCGAGGAGAGCGCGGGACAGTGCGGTCCCTGCTATCTCGGTCTGCCGGCCGCCGCGCGCGGCATGGAGGACATCATCAACGGCGGCGGCCCGGCCGCCCTGGAGGCCCTCAAGCAGGTCGCCAAGAACGTGAAGCGGCGCGGCGCGTGCTCGCACCCCGACGGGTCCGCGATGTTCCTGGAGTCGACGATCAAGGCGTTCACGGACGACCTGGCCGCGCATGTCCTCGGCAATGGCTGTGGAAGGCCCGTGGAGGGCGTTCTGCCGCTCTTCGAGGGCGGCAAGATGCCTACGGGCATCCCGGGCGGCAGCGAGTCCGAGGAGAACGGCCCCAGCCGCCAGAAGATCTACGTCGACTGGACGCTGTGCCGGGGCCACGGCCTGTGCGCCGACATCCTCCCGGAGGTCTTCGAGCTGGGCGCCGACGGCTTCCCGACCGTCGCGCAGGCCCAGGTGCCGCGCTACGCGGAGGCCAAGGCGCTGCGCGCGGTGCGACGCTGCCCGGCACTGGCGCTGCGCATCGAGGAGGACACCCGCTCGCAGGGGGCGACCCGCAACAACCTTCCGGTCCTCTCCCAGGGCCGCGGCCGCCGCGCCCTGGGCCGCTGAAGACAACACGAACACGACGAAGGCGGGTCATCCGAGAGGATGACCCGCCTTCAGCTTCTGTGGAGCTAAGGAGAATTGAACTCCTGACCTCCTGCATGCCATGCAGGCGCTCTACCAACTGAGCTATAGCCCCTGGTGGCCACGCGGCGGAGCCGCATATTGACCGCGCCGCCCGACTTCCCCGGCGGCGACGCCAACTTTACCGGCCGACCGGGTGGAGCACCAAATCGTTTCCGTTCTGTCCGGATGCGGGAGCTTATGTCGACTCACGCCGTGACGAACGAATAGAACCGTTTGAGCGTGCAGTGCTCTTCGAGGAGCCGGCCATAGATCGGCTCGCCCTCCAGTTCCCGATAGGTCTCGATCGGGTCGCCTTTTATGATCAGCGCCCGCGCGCACTCCTCGCACCAGTACTGGTACTCGGGGTTCACCGGCTCCATGTCACGGACGATGGGCGTACCACTGCCGCACCAGTCGCACTTTCGCCTGTGTGCACCCATCGATCAGCTCCAGCTGTGGCCGCAGGCCGTGCACACGTAGGAAACCCCGCCGTTGTCACCGAGCACTTGGGCCACATGGACGGAACCGCAGGAAGGGCAGCTGAGACGGATGACCGTATCCCGTGTCGGTGCTGCTTCACGGAGGTGGCCGACCTCCGCGAGGATGCTCGCAGGCATCACTACTCCCTCCCGTCGGGCCGCGCCCCCTTCCGGCCGTTTGATTCTGCCACGACCGGACCAATACGGTCAGCGACGCCTGAGTACCAGTCCGGACACGGCACCCACCGCGGCCGTCCCGGCCAGCGCGAACATGCACGCCACCAGCGCCTCCGCAGAGGTATACGCCTGCGAGGCCCCAAGTGACTCAAGCCGGTTCAAGAACAGTGTGCCGAACACCGCGACGCCGGTCAGCTGGCCGAGCTGGGTGACCGTGGCCAGCAGACCGCTCGCGTCCGCCGCGTTCTGGGGCGGCACCGTGGCCAGCGCCCGGGTGAGCGTCGGGCTGAAGGCGAGCGCGAGCCCGACGCCCACGCCGGCGTACGCGACGTACAGCGGCGCACCACCCTCGTCGCCGCCCTTCAGGGCCAGGCCCACACCCGCGACCGCCAGCGCGGTGATCATGAACCCGGCCGGGGCCAGGGTCCGCTGCCAGGACGCCGGCCAGTTGCGCCAGGTCATGCCGACCAGACCAAAGACGACCGCGGTCGGCGCGAAGGTGAGGCCGGCCCGCAACGCGCTGTAGCCGAGGCCGCCCTGGACATGCAGGGTGAGCGCGAACAGGAAGCCACCGTTGACGGCCATCACCGCAAGGATCCGGAAGACGGCGAGGCCCATGCCGGGATGGCGCAGCACGCTGGGCGCGATCAGCGGGGCGCCGCCGCGCCGGGCCAGGCGGGACTCGTACGCCCAGAACAGGGCGAACACGACCGCGGCCGCGGCCAGCGACAGCCAGGACCACAGCGGCCAGTCCTCCTCCTGCCCGAGCACCAGCGGCACCGTGAAAAGACACACGGCCGCCCCGAGCAGCACCAGGCCGGGCAGGTCGAGGCCGCGCGCCGTCCGTGGTGCCGCGGCGGCGGCGTCCCCGGGCAGCAGTACGCGCCGGCCGAGAGCCAGCAGTACGACGCCCACGGGTACGTTGACGAGGAACACCGGCCGCCAGCCAGTGCCGAACAGGTCGGCGCTGACCAGGATTCCACCGAGGACCTGACCGGCGGCGGCGCCGACGGCGAGGACCGCCGAGTAGGCGCCGAACGCCTTCATCCTGGCCTCGCCGGTGAAATTGCGCTGTATCAGGCTGAGCACCTGCGGGATCATCACCGCCGAGCCGGCGCCCTGGACCAGCCGGAACACGATCAGTTCGGTGGCACCCTGCGCCAGACCGCAGGCGAGCGAGGCCGCCGTGAACAGGGCGAGCCCGGCGAGGTGGACGCGGCCGTGGCCGAACCGGTCGCCGAGGCGGGCACCGGTGATCAGCAGCACGGAGTAGGTGATGGCGTATCCGGCGATCACCAGTTGCACATCCGCGCCTGAGGCGTGGAGTTCGGTAGCGATGGTGGGAGCCGCGACATTCACGATGAACACGTCGAGCAGCGCCATGAACTGGGCGGCGAGGACGAGTACGAGCAGCGGGCGGGGCGGATTGTCAGTGGCGGGCGCTTTACTGATGGCAGGACTTGGAGCGGGCGCGGGACCCGGCCCTGTATGGGGAGTTGTCGTCATGCCGTCGAGCCTGGCGCCCCTGCGGTACGGGTGCCGAGTGCCCGCTGATGCTGGTACTGACAGCACCTGGCAGGGGACAGGTGCGGCATCGACGATGGGGGACGTGACGATGGGGACGACACAGCGCCGCAGGCCCGAGCTGGCCACTTTTCTGCGCACGCGACGAGCCCGGGTGACACCGGCGGACGTGGGCATGCCGCCGGGCTTCCGGCGTCGCACACCGGGCCTGCGCCGCGAGGAGGTGGCCCAGCTCTCGGGCGTCGGCGTGACCTGGTACACCTGGCTGGAGCAGGGTCGGCCGATCAACGCCTCGGCGCAGGTCCTGGACGCCGTGGCACGCACGCTGCGCCTCGACCCGCCGGAGCGGGAGCACCTGTACCACCTCGCCGAAGTGCCGTACGCACATGCCCCGGAGGTTCTCGCGCAGACCGTGGGGCCGGAGGTCCTGGGCATCATCGAGGCTCTCGAACCACGCCCCGCGGTGGTCTACAACTCGCGGTACGACATCCTCGCCGCCAACTCCGTCTACCGCGACCTGTTCCTCTCCAAGCCGCGGCCGGCCGGGCACCCGCGCAACGCCTTG
Source organism: Streptomyces sp. NPDC006602 (assembly GCF_042870385.1). Lineage (NCBI taxonomy): Bacteria > Bacillati > Actinomycetota > Actinomycetes > Kitasatosporales > Streptomycetaceae > Streptomyces > Streptomyces sp. NPDC006602. The sequence continues at coordinate 109,320 of NZ_JBIAHG010000012.1, forward strand.
TGGGGGCTGTTCACGGTGCCGGAGGAGGACTGCCCACTGGTGTTCCGGGAGACGGAGCTGCCGGTGATGGTGGCAACCCTGCGCGCCGCGTACGGACTGCATGCCGGGGAGCCGGTCTGGGAGGACTTCATACGCAGGCTGTCGGCGGCGAGCCCGCTGTTCGCGCGGCTGTGGGAGAGCGGCGACGTGGCGGAACCCGGCCGACGGGTGAAGACGTTCCGGCATGCGGAGGTGGGCGAGCTGCGGATGACGTCGCTGTCGCTGTCGATCAACGGAATGCCGGAGTGCCGGATCGTCGTCTACACGCCGGTCGACGAGGAGACGGCCCGGCGCACGGCCCTGTTGAGGAGGGCATGAAGAAATCCCGCCCCAACGGGACGGGATCTTCGACAATCAGCGATCTTTGACAACTCAAGAGTGCAACTCAAGACCGTCGATCTGTGGAGCTAAGGAGAATTGAACTCCTGACCTCCTGCATGCCATGCAGGCGCTCTACCAACTGAGCTATAGCCCCTTGCGTTCTTCCCGCTCGGCGGGGCGAACAAGAAGAACTTTAGCCTGCGACCTGCCGGAAAGTGAAATCCGGGTCACGGGCCCTGGTGCAACGCTCAGTCGTCGTCGCCGAGCACCGGCTCGGGGAGCGTGCCGGCGTTGTGCTCGAGGAGGCGCCAGCCGCGGGCCCCCTCGCCGAGGACGGACCAGCAGCAGTTGGAGAGTCCGCCGAGGCTCTCCCAGTGGTGGGCCTCCAGGCCGAGGAGGCGTCCGATGGTCGTCCGGATCGTGCCGCCGTGGCTGACGACGACGAGCGTGCCGTCGTCGGGAAGCTTCTCGGCGTGCCGCACCACCACGGGGGCGGCGCGGTCGGCGACCTCGGTCTCCAGTTCGCCGCCGCCGCGGCGCACCGGCTCGCCGCGCTTCCAGGCCGCGTACTCCTCGCCGTGCCGGGCGATGATCTCCTCGTGCGTCAGCCCCTGCCAGACGCCCGCGTAGGTCTCCCGCAGCCCCTCGTCGTGGCTCACCTCCAGGCCGGTGAGCGCGGCGAGCTCGGCGGCCGTGTCGGCGGCTCGCTGGAGGTCGGAGGCGACGATCGCGTCGGGTTCCAGGGAGGCCAGCAGCCGGGCGGCGCGCTGGGCCTGCAGGACGCCGGTCTCGGTGAGGGAGACGTCCGTGGTGCCCTGGAAGCGGCGCTCCACGTTCCACGAGGTCTGGCCGTGCCGCCAGAGGATGACACGGCGGCCACGGCCCGGCTTCCGGCCGGCTCCCGCGGGGGCGCTCACCGCGGGTCCCCGAACTCGGCGGCGCCCTCCTCGGCCCGCAGCTTGGCGTGCTCCTCGCCCTTGCCGCGGGTCGCCTTGGCGTCGGCGGGCAGCTCGAGCTCGGGGCAGTCCTTCCACAGCCGCTCGAGAGCGTAGAAGACACGCTCCTCGCTGTGCTGGACATGGACGACGATGTCCACGTAGTCGAGCAGGACCCAGCGGGCCTCGCGGTCGCCCTCGCGGCGCACCGGCTTGGCGCCGAGCTCCTTCGAGAGCCGCTCCTCGATCTCGTCGACGATCGACTTGACCTGGCGGTCGTTGGGCGCGGAGGCCAGCAGGAAGGCGTCGGTGATCGACAGGACGTCGCTGACGTCGTAGGCGATGACGTCGTGCGCCAGTTTGTCGGCGGCCGCCTGGGCGGCAGTGGTGATGAGCTCGAGAGAGCGGTCAGTCGCGGTCACTACAAGGCTTTCGGTCGGCGGACACTTGACACCAAGGGTCTCACGGACCGCCGAGGCCGCCCCACGCGATCAGTGGATCACGTGGGGCCGCCCCCGGTCGGCCCGGCCGGACGGGCCCTATGAGGAGGCCGGCTTGTAGTCCTGGCCGAGGACCACGGCGACGTTCGCGCTCCCCGAGACCTTGCCCTTGCTGACGGAGCCGGTGGGCAGGCCCAGGGTCTTGGCGACCTCGGTGGCGTTCTCCTTGTCGGCGGCGTCGGCGTAGACGACCTTGGACGTGGCCCGGGCCGCGGAGGCCGTGCCGCCTTCCAGGAAGCTGAAGCCGCCGTTGAGGAGGACGACGCGGGCCTTCTCGGTGTTGTCCTTGACGCCGGTGGCGTTCTGGACGGAGACGCTGACGGCCGCGTCCTTGTCGGGGCTCTTCGCGGTGCCGCCGAGCACGTTCTTGACGACGCTCTCGCTCGCCTCGGCGCTGAGGATGCCGTCGCTCTGCACGGGCAGCAGGGCGGTCTTGTAGTCGCCGCCCTTGGCGCGGTCGGCGAGCTTGGCGAGGAAGGTGCCGAGGTCCTTGTCGGTGAGCGGCGGCTCGAGGATCTGCGCCAGCGTCTGCACGGTGGTCGTCGCCGCCGTGGGGTCGGAGGACAGCTTGCGCAGCACACCCTGCATGACCTGGCCGAACCGCTCCAGCTGGGCGTTCTGCGCCTCGCCGGAGGCACGGTAGGTGGCGTAGGCGACGGCCGTCCTGCCGCTGAGCGTCTGGTCCTTCCCCTTTTTCACCAGGGGCGCCTCGCCCTTCTTGGCGTCCGGGTCGGGCACATCGGCATCGGTGTCGACCTCGATGTTGCCGACGAGGTCGACCAGGTTCTGCAGGTAGGGGGTGTCGAGGCGCCAGGTGCCCTCGATATCGGTGCCGAGAACACCGTCGAGGGAGTCGCGGGTGCCGGAGGAGCCGTCGTCCTCGACCGACTTGGCGAGGGTGGTCGTGGTGCCGTCGTCGTCCGTCAGGGCGAGGGAGTTGGGCAGCAGGACGGTGGTGCCCTGCTTGGTGGTGGTGTTGTCGACGAGCAGTGCCGTGGAGGTGCCGCCCTCCCCGGTGTTGTGCAGGTGGACGACGATCACGTCGCGGTTCTGGGCACCGACGGCGGTGGCCGTGCCGGTCTTCGCATCCGAGGACGAGGACAGTCCGGGCAGCTTCCCGGCGTACCAGAGGTAGCCGACGCCGCCGACCGCGACCAGCGCCAGGACGACCACGAGGGCGACGAGACGGCTGCGGGCGCGGCGCTTGGCCTCCTCACGGCGCTCGGTGCGGTTCTCGGTGAAGTTCAGCCAGTCGATGACGTCCTCGGAGTCGCCGTCGGGGTCCTCCACGAAGGCGAACTGCTCGGTGCGGTAGTCCCGGTCGCCCTCGGCCCCGTGGTGCTCCTCGGCGCGGGAGCGGTGGTCCCGCCCCGGGGCGTCCGCTTCCTCGGCCGGGCCGGCCTGCTGGGGGATGTAGGCGGTCTGTTCGGCGACGCGGGGCTGGTGCCCGCTGGTTGCGGCCCGGCCGTAGGGGTCGTACGAGGGCGCCGGCGCGCCGCCCTGCTGGGTACCGGTGCCATAGGGGCCGTAGGGCGGCACGGGTGCCTGCCGGCCGGGGTCGTACGGGTCGTACGGAGGGGCGGCCTGCTGCCCGCCCGCGGCGTACGGGTCGTATCCGTAGCCCTGCTGCTGCGCGTACGGGTCGTACGGCTGCTGGGGGGCCTGCTGCGGCTCTTGCTGCGGCGGGGCCGGCCGGTACATCGGCCGGCCGTACTCGTCGTAGCCGACGAGCTCGTACTGGTCGCCGCCGTACCCCGCGTCGTATCGGTCGTTCACCGGTGCCCCTCTCGGCTCACTCGCCGCGGTACAGCTCGCGCTTGTCGATGTAGCGCACGACTCCGTCCGGCACCAGATACCAGACGGGGTCGCCCTTGGCGACTCTCGCACGGCAGTCGGTGGAGGAGATGGCGAGGGCGGGGACCTCGACGAGCGAGACACCGCCCTCCGGGAGCCCGGGGTCGGACAGGACGTGCCCCGGCCGGGTGACCCCGATGAAGTGCGCGAGGGAGAACAGCTCTTCCGCGTCCCGCCAGGTCAGGATCTGGCCGAGGGCGTCGGCGCCGGTGATGAAGAAGAGGTCGGTGTCGGGGTTCAGCGCGCGCAGGTCCCGCAGGGTGTCCGCGGTGTAGGTGGCGCCGCCGCGGTCGATGTCGATGCGGCTGACCGAGAACTGGGGGTTCTCGGCGGTCGCGATGACCGTCATCAGGTAGCGGTCCTCGGCCGGGGAGACCTTGCGGTGGCTTTTCTGCCAGGGCTGGCCGGTCGGGACGAACACCACCTCGTCCAGGTGGAACTGCGCGGCGACCTCGCTGGCCGCCACCAGGTGCCCGTGGTGGATCGGGTCGAACGTCCCGCCCATGACGCCGAGACGGCGCTTGCCGGGGTTCGACGGTCCGTTGCCGGGGCCGCTCGTCGGACGGTTCCCGACGCCGCGACCCGGACCGTTCCCGGTGGCGCTCACCGTGCGGTCTTCCGTGCCGTTCGCCGTGTCGTTCGCCGGACCGGTAGGCATGTCCTGCTCTCCCATGCGTGCAGACCCTACCGGCCCGGCCTGAGAGGCCCGGCCGACAGATCCCCGAGACGGCCCGTGCGGGACGCCACTGCCGGACGCCTGCCCGGCTCGCCCGGACTCAGCGATCGCGGTTGAAACGGGTGGTGATCCACAGCAGGAGCAACAGGATGAGGAAGGCCCCGCCTCCGGTCACCAGCGGGTCGAGGCTCTCGTGGTTGCCACCCTTTTCCTCGGCGGCGAGGGTGACCAACTGGGCAGCGGTGCTGTGGAGGCTCATCGTCAGCAGGACCTATCCGGTGTGGGCGGGACAAAGACGTCGGCCCATCGTAAGCGGGCGGTCCGGCGACGATCACGCCGACTCCGCCGTCGGGGCTCCGGGTTGCCTTCGGGGGAACCTTCGCGCTGCCTCAGTCGTCTTTCCGTCTGTACCCGCGCAACAGGAACCACGCGGTCAGCGCACAGCCCAGCACCATCACGATCAGTACGACCCGGAGCAGATTCCCCGCCCCCTGCTGCTCGGCGGCGCGCGCGGCCTCGGCGAACCAGGCGGCCCGGGGGTTGTGCTCCATGGCGCGGAACTCCTTCGCTGCAGTGCCCGTCCACGGTAACTCCGCCTAGGCTGGGCTCTGCTTCGGGGGCGCAAAGGGCCGCACAAAGGTCCGCAAAGGCCACACACACGCACATGGGGGAAGACATGTCCGACGGCCACCAGCAGAACGGGCACGAGAACGTGCCGAGCAGGCAGCGCAGGCGCTTCCCGGGGATCTCCTCGCGTGCGTACGAGCACCCGGCCGACCGCTCCGCCCTGGTGGCGCTGCGCAAGCTGAGCGGCTTCGACACGGTCTTCAAGGCGCTGAGCGGTCTGCTGCCCGAGCGCAGCCTCAGGCTGCTGTTCCTGTCCGACTCGGTGCGCGTCTCCGACCAGCAGTTCGCCCATCTCAACGACATGCTGCGGGACGCCTGTTACATCCTGGACCTGGAGAAGGTCCCGCCGATGTACGTCAACCAGGACCCGCAGCCCAACGCGATGTGCATCGGCCTGGACGAGCCGATCATCGTCGTCACCACGGGTCTCGTCGAGCTGCTCGACGAGGAGGAGATGCGGGCGGTCGTCGGGCACGAGGTGGGGCACGCGCTGTCCGGCCACTCGGTCTACCGGACCATCCTGCTGTTCTTGACCAGCCTCGCCCTCAAGGTGGCCTGGATCCCGCTCGGCAACCTCGCGATCATGGCGATCGTGACCGCGCTGCGCGAGTGGTTCCGCAAGTCGGAGCTGTCCGCGGACCGCGCGGGCCTCCTGGTCGGCCAGGACCTCACGGCCTCGATGCGCGGCCTGATGAAGCTCGCCGGCGGCAACCACCTGCACGAGATGAACGTGGACTCGTTCCTGAAGCAGGCCGAGGAGTACGAGGCCGGCGGCGACCTGCGCGACTCCGTGCTGAAGATCCTGAACGTGCTGCCGCGCTCCCACCCCTTCACCACCATCCGGGCGGCCGAGCTGAAGAAGTGGTCCGCGTCCCGGGACTACCAGCGGATCATGGACGGCCACTATCCGCGGCGCACCGAGGACAAGGACACGTCGGTCTCGGACTCCTTCCGGGAGTCGGCGTCGCACTACGCCACGCACGTCAAGACCTCCAAGGACCCGCTGATGAAGCTGGTCAGCGACATCGCCGGCGGGGCCGGGGACCTGGGCGGTCGGGTGCGGCGCGGCTTCGGCGGCTTCGCGAGCTCGGCACCGACGGACCAGCCGCCGACGGACCCGTCGGACCCGACCGACAAGCCGGGCCCGGCGAACGGCACGGACACGCCCCCGCGGGACGGCGACTGACCGAGGTCACTGCAGCCGACGGGACGGAGGCTGCCCACACCCTCAGCCTTGCGACCGGCCCCGCGCGATCAGCCGTGCACGATCACGATCAGCCCTGCTCGGCTCACACCCTCGGCTTGCTCACACCTTCGGCTGCGCGCTCGTCGCCAGCGACCCGCACAGCGCCGTCGCGCCGCCCGTCGCGTACGGGTCGGTGCCGGCCGGGCCGCCTGCCTTGGCGGTCTCGTCGGCGAGCAGCGGGCGCAGGTGGTCGGTGGAGTCCTCGGCGCAGGAGAGCGGGCCCGCCTGCACGTAGGAGACGACGAGCTGGGCGGTGTGCAGGCGCAGGTCGTCGCGGTCGAAGCGGAAGTGCAGCTCGCGGCGGACGGTGAACAAGGACGCCTCGGCCTTGTCGCCGGCCCCGGTGGGCCGTAGCGCGTACACGAAGGTGTGGTCCGCGGTGACCTCGAGCGTGGACGAGTCGGTCTCGGCGGCCTGGAGGGTGCCCTGGACCCGGACCTTGCCGTCGGCGAGCTCGGCGCCGGACGGGTCGAAGCGAACCAGCCATCCCGTGGGAGCGTGCCGTCCGTCGGCGGCCGGACGGTCGAAACTCTCGTCGAACTGGTCGAGTTGGTCCCCGTCGAGGAGCACGCGCACCGGACGGGCCTGCTCGCCGGTGAGGACCTCCGGGTAGAGCGATGACCGGACGATGTAGTCCTTGGCGGTGGTCAGGGCGGCGACCACCTGACTGTCGGAGAAGTGCGCGGTGCGCCGGGAGGCGGGCAGCGGGATGCCCTCGGCGCCGATGCGGTATTGGGCGGCGGGGCTGTGCGCGTACAGGTACTCGGGGTCGGTGTGCCCGGGCACCTTGCCCTGCGGGGCGAGTGGGATGACGGTCATCCGCAGGGGCTCGACGGGCTGCTGCGCGGCGGGGGTCTGGTAGGGGTGCCGTACACCCATGTAGATCGCGGTACCGAAGGCGATGGCGATCAGCAGGACCAGGATCAGCGCCTGCCGGGACAGGCCGCGGCGCAGCGGCGGGCGACGGCGTACGGCGGGCGCGTGGTCGGCGATGCGCTCCTGCGCGGAGAACTCCTGGAGGCGGGCAGCACGGACGAACGACTCGTCGAACACGACGGATCGGTACTCGTCCTCTCCACCTCCGGGGCCGCCCTCGGGTGTCCCCTCAGGTGGGTTTCCAGGCCCTCCCATAACTTCAGAGTAGGTCGCGGGGCCCTCAGGTAAACGCCCTGCTGTGCGACAACTTCTGACAGGTTCTCACCAGGACCGGCCACGGCCTCCCGGCCTGCGTTCAAGGCGTACGCGGGACCGCGGAGACGGCTGGCTGGGAGTAGTCGGCGGACGCGGAGGGCGCTGCCGCGGTGCCCTGTTCCAGGCCGGTCGAGGCGGGCGGCGGCACCTGGTCCCCGCCGCCGGAGGAGGCGCTGCGGTAGACCGCCGCGAAAGCCAGCGCGACCATGCCGATGCCCATCACGAGGGCGAGCACCCAGGCGACGGGGCGGTGCCAGCGGACCTGTTTGCCGTACGTCCCGGGGGCGCCGTAGCGGTTCTCGAGGATGTCGGCGTCATCCGGGTCGTCGAGTTCCGGATCATGGCCGAAACCGGTGGGGTCGTACCCGTCCTCGTAGCGTTCGCCCCTGCTGAGTGCCGTCCGGCGGGCCTCGGCCTCGGAGGCCTCCGCTCTCGCCTGTGCTGCGGCCAGGAGACGTTCGACTGCGGTCGGCTCGTGCACCACGGCCGCCCGTACGAAGGCCTCATCGAAGACCACGGAGGCGAACTCTTCGTCCGACACCCCGCGGTCGTGATCGTCGTCGGGCTCCCAGCCGTCAGGGAACGGCGTGCCCCCCACGTCCTCCGGCACGGATCCAGAGTAGACCGAGGGGGTCAATTTGGGCAGACGGTATGGAAATTCATCCGGTGAGTGAGACATCTGTCCTGCGGCGCCCACCGGAGCAGGGCGCGCGTGTCGGATGCATATGCCAGCCGCGCGCCCAGGTCGTGCGCCTCAGCGCCGTACGTGCCCGTCCCCGGTGACGATGTACTTCGTGCTGGTCAGCTCGGGCAGCCCCATGGGGCCGCGGGCGTGCAGCTTCTGCGTGGAGATGCCGATCTCCGCGCCGAAGCCGAACTGGCCGCCGTCGGTGAACCGGGTGGAGGCGTTCACCGCGACCGTCGTGGAGTCGACCAGCTGGGTGAAGCGGCGGGCGGCCTGCTGCGAGGTCGTGACGATGGCCTCGGTGTGGCCGGAGGTCCACAGGCGGATGTGCTCGACGGCCCGGTCGAGGGAGTCGACGACCGCCGCGGCGATGTCGTAGGAGAGGTACTCCGTCTCCCAGTCCTCCGGCGTGGCCTCGACGACGGTGGCCTTGGAGTCCTTGGCGTACGCCAGCACCCGCTCGTCGGCGTGCACGGTCACCCCGGCCTCCGCGAGGGCGTCCAGGGCCCGTGGCAGGAACTCGGGGGCGATGTCCTGGTGGACGAGGAGCGTCTCGGCGGCGTTGCAGACGCTGACGCGGTGCGCCTTGGAGTTGATCAGGATGTCGATCGCCATGTCGAGGTCGGCGTTGGCGTCGACGTAGACATGGCAGTTGCCGGTGCCGGTCTCGATGACCGGGACGATCGACTCGGTGACGACGGTCTGGATGAGGGAGGCGCCGCCGCGCGGGATGAGCACGTCGACCAGGCCGCGCGCCCGCATCAGCTCGCGCACGCTCTCGCGGCTCTCGCCCGGCACCAGCTGCACGGCGTCGGCGGGCAGCCCGGCCCCGCCCACGGCGTCGCGCAGCACCCGCACGAGCGCGCTGTTCGACTCGAACGCGGAGGCCGAGCCGCGCAGCAGCACCGCGTTGCCGGACTTCAGGCAGAGGGCGGCGGCGTCGACGGTGACGTTCGGGCGGGCCTCGTAGATGATGCCGACGACGCCGAGGGGAACGCGGACCTGGCGCAGGTCGATGCCGTTCGGCAGGGTCGAGCCGCGGACGACCTCGCCGACCGGGTCGGGCAGCGCGACGACGTCCCGCACATCGGAGGCGATGGCCCGCACCCGCTCCGGCGTCAGCGTCAGCCGGTCGATGATGGCCTCACTGGTGCCGGCCTCGCGGGCCTTGGCGATGTCCTTGGCATTGGCCTCGACGATCTCGCTCGTACGGACCTCCAGCGCGTCCGCGATGGCGAGCAGCGCGTCGTCCTTGTCGGCCCGCGGCAGCGGAGCGAGGTCGGCGGCGGCGGCCTTGGCGCGGTAGGCGGCCTGGGTGACCGGGGACATCGAGTCGTACGGCGAAAGCGTGGTCATGAGGGAAGGGTAGTGCGCCGGGCGGGCGCGTCCACCGGTCGTTCCACACCGCGAGACAGGGTCAAAAGGGATGAACGCCCACCGGCGTCGCCGGTGCCGGCCCGTAGCCCTCGGCGATGCGCTGGTGGTAGGTCTCGCGGTCGATGACCTCCAGGCCGACGATCTCCCAGGGCGGGAGCTGGGCGGTCTGGCGGTGCTCGCCCCACAGGCGCAGGGCGACGGCGGCCGCGTCGTGCAGGTCGCGGGCCTCTTCCCAGTAGCGGATCTCCGCGTGGTCGTTGGCGTACCTGCTGGTCAGCAGGAAGGGATGGTCGTGGGCCAGCTGTTCGAGGCCGCGTCGCACCTCCTTGAGCGGGGTCTCCTTGCCGGAGACGCTGAGGGTGACGTGCCACAGGCGTGGCAGGTCCTTCGGCTCCTCGTACCGGTCGCCGGCCGCGACGCTGGTCAGGGCACGCTCCTCGCCGGCCGCGCGCGAGGAGGCGCCGTCGGTATCCCCGCGGGCCGCCGACGCCCCAGGGCGCACTCGTCTCACGACGGCCTCCTTTTCCCGATGGCCGAGCAGCGCTCGTGCTTGTGGTCCTGCGGAACGTGTCCCTGGGACAAAGTTGAGCAGGCCGGGGGCGTCCGCGTGGTCGGTTTTGCGGAACGTCCACCTGAGGGCGACGCCCTTCTCGGGGCGTTCACCCCGTTTTCGGGTGGGCCTTCGGGTGTGCCGGAGTCCGGCGGCGGGCGTTCACGGGCGGCGGCAGGCTTTCAGGGGTTCAGGGGTTCAGGGGTTCAGGGGTTCAGGGGTTCAGGGGTTCAGGGGTTCAGGGGTTCAGGGGTTCAGGGGTTCAGGGGTTCAGGGGTTCAGGATCACCAGATCGTCCCGGTGCACGACCTCGCGCTCGTACGCCGGGCCCAGCTCCCGGGCGAGTTCCCGGGTGGAGCGGCCGATCAGCCGGGGGATCTCCTTGGCGTCGAAGTTGACCAGTCCACGGGCCACCGCGTGCCCCTCGCCGTCCCGCAGTTCGACGGGGTCGCCCGCGGTGAACTCGCCCTCGACGGAGGCGATTCCGGCCGGCAGCAACGACTTGCGACGGTCCACGACCGCGCGCACCGCCCCGTCGTCCAGGGTCAGCGAGCCCTGCGGGGTGGACGCGTGCTGGAGCCACAGCATCCGGTCGGCGGAGCGCTTGTCGGCGGGGTGGAAGTAGGTACCGGTGTCGCCGCCGGACAGCGCGTCGGTCGCGTGGACCGCGCTGGTCAGCACCACCGGGATGCCGGCGGCGGCCGCGATCCGGGCCGCCTCGACCTTGGTGACCATGCCACCGGTGCCGACGCCCGCCTTGCCCGCGCTGCCGATGTCCACACCGGAGAGGTCGGCGGGCCCACGTACCTCCGCTATCCGCGAGGTGCCCGGCTTGCCGGGGTCGCCGTCGTACACGCCGTCGATGTCGGAGAGCAGCACCAGCAGGTCGGCGTGGACGAGGTGGGCGACGAGCGCGGCGAGCCGGTCGTTGTCACCGAAGCGGATCTCGTCCGTCGCCACCGTGTCGTTCTCGTTGACGATCGGGAGGGCACCCATGGCGAGGAGCTTGTCGAGAGTGCGGGAGGCGTTGCGGTGGTGGGCGCGGCGGCTCATGTCGTCGGAGGTCAGCAGCACCTGGCCGACCCGGATGCCGTAGCGCGCGAAGGAGGCGGTGTAGCGGGCGACGAGCAGACCCTGGCCGACGCTGGCGGCGGCCTGCTGGCGGGCCAGGTCCTTGGGCCGGCGGCGCAGTCCCAGCGGGGCGAGGCCGGCGGCGATGGCGCCGGAGGAGACGAGGACGATCTCCCGCTCGCCGCCGCTGCGGCTCTTGGCGAGGACGTCGACGAGCGCGTCGACCCGGTCGGCGTCCAGCCCGCCCGAGGCGGTGGTCAGCGACGAGGAACCCACCTTGACGACGATCCTGCGGGCCTCGCTCACGGCCTGTCTTGCCCCTGCCACCTTGCGTTCCGTCCCCTCGCACCTCGGCTGTTCCGCAATTTACGCGAAGGGGGCCCCTCGGCGCGCCTCGGTCCAGCCCCCGGACACGCTGCAGGTCACTGTTTGCTCACGCTTCGCATACGGCAAAAAGGTTGTGCTGGTTGCTTATAGAAATGAAACTCTGGCAAAACTTAAATTGAGGTTCGTGTCGCACAACGTTCGCCCCTCGAAGCGCATCCTCCTCAGGTCGGGGAAGAGCCCCTACGACATCGTCCCCGTCGAGGAAGCCCTCCACCGGGACGTCATCGCCACCAACTCCGGCAACCTGATCTTCAGTGATGCCACCCACAAGATCCTTCAGACACCGGGGACCGAGATCGTCTCCAACGGGGTCAGGACCGACGTGGCGGCGGCCGAGCGGATCAACGAGGAGTACGACGCCTTCGTCGTACCGCTGGCGAACGCGTTCCGGCCGTCGTTCGAGGGGCAGCTCAAGCGGCTCACCCGGCTGATCGGCAAGCTGCGCATCCCGGTCGTGGTGGTCGGCGTCGGCGCGCAGTCCGGGCTCGACTACAACCCGTCGCGGCTGAAGCCGATGGAGCCGTCGGTACGGGAGTTCGTCTCGGCGGTACTCGACCGCAGCGCGTCGATCGGGGTGCGGGGCGAGTTCACCGAGAAGTACCTGAAGGACATGGGATTCCGGGACGTCGAGGTGATCGGCTGCCCGTCCCTGTTCCTGTACGGCAAGGAACTCGCCGTACAGAAGCGGGCGTCGGCGCTGACCGCCGACTCCCGCATCGCGGTCAACGGCTCGCACAACGCGGTGCAGAAGCAGGGCCTGGACCGGATCATCCGCCGTACCCACGAGCGCTACCCGCACCTGCGCTTCATAGGCCAGAACATCAGCGACGCACGGCAGTTGCACTGGCGGGACCTGTCGGACGCCAACGGCCGGGTGACGTCGATGCCCACCCACCCCGACCACCCGATGTACCGGGAGGACAAGGTCCGCGTCTACGTAGACCCCGTCACCTGGATCGACGATCTGCGCGGCTTCGACTTCTCCTTCGGCTCCCGCATCCACGGCAACATCGCCGCGCTGCTGGCGGGCACCCCCGCGACCGTGCTGTGCGGCGACTCGCGGACGCTGGAGCTGTGCCGCTACTTCGAGATCCCGCACCGCCTCATCAAGGGGCTGCCGAACGATCTCGACCCGGCGCGGCTGTACGAGGAGGCCGACTTCACCGGGCTGGTCGGCGGCCACCACGAGCGCTTCGAGCGGTTCACGGAGTTCCTGGACAGGAACGGCCTGGAGAACACGTTCACGCACGGCGACGGCGGCACCGCCTTCGACGACCGCATGCGCGCCCTGTCCTTCCCGGCCGGCATCCGCCCCTGGAACGACACGGACCTCGCCTCTCTCACCTCCCGGTTCGGCTGGCTGAACGGCCGTATCGACGAACTGTCAAGGGACAACGAGCAGTTGAAGCGGGAGCTGGCACGAGCCGGTGCCAGAGCAACGGCGACCGCAGCCTCGGCGTCGGCCTCGGTGTACCGGCGGGCACGGCGGGCGGTGGGCGGGCCGATCCGGCGGGCCCTGCAGTCGGGACGGCAGTAGCACGCACCGGCCGCGTCCCGGGTGGTGGGACGCGGCCGTCGTACGAGTGAGCAGTTCGTCAGGACAGGAGGGCCAGCGCGCCCTTCACCAGCAGCGCGAGCACCAGGACCACGATCGGCAGGAAGAGGAGCAGCTCCACGATCCCCTGCGCCGGTACGACCGTGAATTCGCCGGTCCGGCCGACCTCGTCCTGTTGCTCGCGCGCCCGCTCCAGTTCTGCGATCACCTTCCTGTGGCGGCCGAAGGAGGGCCAGCGGCTGAAGGCCTGGACCGGGACAGTCCGGTCCCCGTCCAGGGTGAGGCTCAGGCTTCCGCTCCTGACGTCCCAGTTCAGGCGCCGCACCGACGCCCAGGGAATCTCGTGCGTCTGTCCGACATTGCGGACCACGAGCCTGGTCCGGTCGTAGCGGACGAGTGGGACGAACTGGATCCTCGCCACGAATGTCAGGACGCTCAGCAGGCTGACGAGCCCCGAGACGTTCAGGACCGTGACCTCCGTCAGGGAGCGGAAGCCCAGCGCCACGGCGCCCGCGCCCACGGTGACCACCATCGCGGCCACCAGACGCCGGTCCCACCAGGGACTTACTCGATACATCATCGCGTTCCTCGGGTCGGGCTGCCGCTGAGCCGGCCGGAACCGGCAGAGCGGCAGGTGGGCACGGCATCAGCCTCCGAACATGCCTTTGACACCGCCCCAGACACTTCGGGCACCGCTCGCAACGGCTCGTCCGGCGGTCGTGGCACCGGTCCTGACCGTCGAGAGGCCACGGACCAGCTCACCGGCCTTCGCCATTCCGAGATGCCTCCGCCGATGGCCAGAAGGCCGCCGGCGCATCCCAGGCTCATCGGGTCCACGATGCAGGCATCGGCCGCGACGACGATACCCACGCCCACCGCCAGCAGGCCGAGCACGGGTCCCGCCGGCGTCGCGGAGGTGGCCATCGCCGCGATGCCCAGCCACCGCCGACCACGCCGAGGAAATCAGCCTGGTCGTCACTCAGGAACGCGTGACCGTCGTCCTTCTCTCGATTGTCTTCACGACGCGACCGGCGTCGTCGAAGGTGGCCTTCGTGACCTGGGCGTTGTCCACGTCCGCGTCCGTGTAGACCCGGGCCTCGGTCGCATTGCCGTCCACCAGCGCCGTGTTGTTGTCGTCCCAGGTGGTCGAGCCGTCGTAGTACGTGGCCGTCCGCCGGTCCAGATGGGCGAAGGGAGCGCCGGCCGTCTTGTCGCTCTGGACCGTCGTGCAGCCGACGTTGTAGTGCCGTTCGTCGTCCTGGTACACCATCCAGCGGATGGTGTCGGTGGCGTCGTCGGGCATGTCGGAGGTGTTGGAGGCGCGGCCGCTCGGTGCAGTGGTTGTCCGAGACGTTGCTCTCGCCCCAGTCGTCTACCCGCATCGGCAGGCCGAAGGTGGTGGAGGCGGCCCCGGTGTCGTCGAACTCGGTCTCGACGACGTGCTCACGCCAGGTGGACAGGTCCGAGTCGCTGGAGTCGTACGCCTTGTCCAGCGTGCGGAGCTTCTTCTCCCGTACGAAGCGGGCGTCCGGGAGGCCGACGTACGTGGCGGTGTTGTACGCCCAGTACTCGTGCCACTCGCGCTTCTGCGACTTGCCGTCGCTGTCGCGGGTCGAGGTCTCCAGGACCTGCCCGGCCAGCCAGGCGGAGTCCGTCCACAAGGTGCCCTCGGAGTCGGTGACCTTCACCGAACGGGTCTGGGACGGGTCGGCCTTGGAGGTGCGGTCGCCGTCGAGGCCGCGGTAGAGCCAGTGGCAGGTGGAGTGCAGGTTGCTGTTGGCGCCGGTGGTGACCAGGACCTTGCCGTAGCCGCGCCAGTCGGACCAGGTCTCGTCCTCGTCCTTGACCAGGGGTTCGCGGTGAACGCCCAGCCCGGCGCGCCGTCGTACTCGTACGTCGTCGTCATCGTCGGGTCGCCGTCGTCGTAGGTGCCCGGGTCGACCTGCACCTGGTGACGACGAACTTCTTGAACCAGCCGGTGCGTGGCTCGGTCTCGCCCTCGGGCGTCCACTTCTGCCAGAAACACTCGAAGTCGTTGTTCGCCTGGGACGGTGGACTGGACTCGTCGCACTGGCGGGAAAGCGTGCCGTCGACGTCCGTGGCGTGGCCGTACGTCACGTCGATCGTCGAGCCCGTGTCGGTGACCACCTGCTCGACCCGGCGGAAGTTGAGGGCTCCGGTGCCGACCAGGTTGTCCTGCCAGTCACCGTCGAAGTTGATGGCGGGCAGGGTGATGTCGGTGCCCGAGTAGCCGCGGCCCTGGTGTAGTCGAGCCAGAGCTGGCCGCCGACCTCGCCCTCTGGGTTCACCATCGCGTACCGCATCTGGTACTGCATGACGGTGTCCCACTCGGCCGCGTTGTTGTCCCTGACCTGGGTGGTTATGTCCCAGAGCAGGTCGCGCTGGAAGAAGGTCGGTAGTACGTCTTGCCGGCGCAGGCGTAGTCGTTCGAGGAGCCGTCGCAGATCAGGTCCGTCGGGACGTCGGGATAGGAGTCCGGCGAGGAGTCGATCGTCGGGCAGCTCGCGGCGGTGTTGTCCAGCGGGTTGGGCTCCTCCAGCCGCTCCTTGCAGCGGTTGAGGTGCTGGGAGACGACGCGGGCGGGCAGTTGGGCGCCGGAGATCTGCGAGGACCAGCCGTACTCGATGCGGGTCAGGTACGAACCGGGTCACTCCAGGGCACTGCCGGACACGTGCGTGTCGTCCGGTGGTCGGCGGCCGTTAACCCGTGCGCACGACGTCCTGCGCCGACCTTGGAGTGACCGCAGTGTCTGAACCCCTCCCCCGCCGGCGGCTCGCCGGACTGTTCCACGCCCGGTGGACGAACCCGACAGGGCTCCTGCTCCGTCGGCACGCGCCCCGCGCACTGCTCACCGCACTGTTCGCGGCCGCCTTCACCGTCCAGGCCGTCGGGGCGCTACTCCCTCACCTGTCGCTGCTGCTCGCCGCGACCGTCGCCTCGGTGGCCGCGGAGGGCGTGCTGCACAGATGGCAGCACGGCATGGTGACGGTGCTCGCCAAGTCGCACGCCGACCTGACCGTGCGGCACGTACTGCGCGACCTGCTGCTGGTCTTCGGGCTGGTGCGGCTGGGCGAGCAGGACCGGGAGACGGTCTACGCCCCGCTCGTCGCCGGTCTGCTCGCCTTCTACGCGCTGCACTGCGCGATCCAGGCGCTGTCCGTCCTGGTCCGCCGCACCCGCACCCTGCCGGTGGTCACCCGGAACATCGACGCCTCCGCGCTTCGCCTGTCCCCCGCCCCGCCCGTCCTGCTGCGCCACCCAGGCCACCGCCTGCTGGTCTTCGGCCTGCCGGCCACGGCCGGCCTGCTGGCCACGGTGGCCACCGACGACCTGCGCTGCGCGGCCCTGGGAATCGCCCTGTCCCTCGGGCTCGCGGTGATGGGCCTGTTCGACCTTCTCGTACGGCTGCTGCCGAGCCGCCGTCCGGCGGGCGAGCAGGAGGTGCTCGACTGGTTCGACGCGTGGCTGGACGAGTACAAGCCGACCGTCGGCCTCTACTTCTCCGGCGGCGCGTCCTCGGCGTACCAGGCGAACATGTGGCTGGAGCCGCTCGCCGGGCTGGAGGGCCGTCCGCTGATCGTGCTGCGCGAACGCTTCATGGTGCAGAAGATCGCAGCGACCGACGTGCCGATCGTCTGTCTGCCGAAGGTGTCCACGCTGATGCGCCTGGAGCACTCCACGCTCCAGGTCCTCATCCACCCCTCGAACTCCGGCAAGACCTCCCAGGTCCTGCGGATCCCCACCCTCAAGCACACCTTCGTCAACCACGGCGAGAGCGACAAGCTGTCCTCCTGCAACCCGTACGCGAAGGCGTACGACGAGGTGTGGGTGGCCGGTCCGGCGGCGCGCGAGCGGTACGCGCTGGCCGAGGTCGGCGTCGAGGACAAGGACGTGGTGGAGATCGGCCGCCCGCAGCTGGACGCCGTACGGCCGTACGCGGGCCCGCCGACGGGGACGTACACGACGGTCCTGTACGCGCCCACCTGGGAGGGCTGGGACGGCAACCCCGGCAACACGTCGGTGATCGAGGCCGGCGAGAACCTCGTACGGGAACTGCTGGCGGATCCGGGCGTACGGCTGCTCTACAAGCCGCACCCGCTGACGGGATCCGTGGACCCGCGCGCCGGGGAGGCGGACCTGCTCATCCGCGAGCTGATCCGGGCGGCGAACCGGAAGCGGACCGGGGACCGGCCCGCCGCGAACGGCGAACTCGCCCGCCTCACCAAGGAGTTGGACGCCCTCACCTCGATCGACTGCCGGTCCGGCGCCGACCAGGTCGAGCGGATGCTGCTGCAGTCCACGCCCGAGCCGGGGCGGGCCGAGGCGGTGGCTCGGGCGACGGCGGCCTGGGAGGAGGCGTACTGGGCCTCGCTGCCGGAGTGGGAGCACCAGATCGTGACGGATGCCCGGCCCACGCTGTATGCCTGCTTCAACCGGGCCGATCTGCTGATCAGCGACGTGTCGAGCGTGGTCAGCGACTTCCTGGCGAGCGGGAAGCCCTACGCGGTCGCCAACACCAGCGGGCTGCCGGAGCACGCGTTCCGGGAGATGTTCGCGACGGTGCGCGCGGCGACCGTGCTGACGCCGGACGGGGGTGGGGTGCCCGGGCTGCTGGAGGCGGTACGGCATCCGGAGCAGGACGAACTGGTGAAGGCCCGGGCTGAGTTGAAGCTCCACCTGCTGGGTCCCGCGTCGCCGGCGTCCCAGGTCCGCTTCGAGGGCGCGGTACGGGCACTGGGCCGGGCGGCGGCGGAGCGGGCGGAGGCGCGGATGGCTGCGGGAACGGCGATCCCAGGGCCGCGGGAGGGCCTCGACATCGCGGAGGAGGCGCAGGAGTCGGCAGCCCCGTAGGCGGCCGCCCGTCCGTCACGGAGTCAGGGGTTCACAGGGGCGGGCTCGTCACAGCTCGGCCGGATCCGCGGAGGCCAGTCGCACGGTGTCGGAGGAGATGGCCGGTACGGCTTCGCCCGCGGGTAGTGCGGGGGCCAGTGCCCGGAAGACCGCGTACACCGCGGCGGGCCCGTACTCCCAGATGTTCTCCGTCGCCCGCAGCAGCGCGCCTCCGCGTGTCAGCGATTCGACCGCGAAGAAGGCGCCGCTGTCCCGGAGGTGGCCGACACCGCCCAGCCCCTCCACGACTCCGGGCGAACAGACCGTGATCCAGGAGTAGCCGCGCAGGACCGAGTCCATCTCCGGGAAGGTGTCGTCCTGGAAGAGCCCCAGCGTGGCCTCCAGGGCGGTGCGGTCGGTGACGAATTCCGCGTCGTCCGCGATGCTGCCGAAGAGGACGGCCTCATGGGCGTGCGCCTGGGACCTGAGGAATTCGGTCCAGCGGCGCTGGGCATCGTTTCTCGTACGGGGATCGCCGAATTCCTCGGTGGTGCGGACCGCGATGAGTGAGATCCAGTCCGAGGCATCCCTCTCCCGTACGACGGAGACGTCCAGCCACGGTTCACCGGGAAATCCGTCGTTGCCGATCACCGCGAGTTGAACCTTGGCCGCGGGTGGCCTCTTCTCCACATCCTTGAGGAATTTCCGCCAGTTCTCCGGCGACCAATACGTTTCGACCTGACGTCCGGAGGACCGGGTGACGAGCAGGGAGGCCCAAAGGCTTCCGGGAGCCCCGTAGGTGCTGTTTCCCCCCGTGATGGCCGAGGCGCGGGCGGAGAGGTCCAGGTCGTACCCGAACTCCTCCTTCAGCGCCCCGGCCAGTTCGGCCAGAGCCGAGGTGAACCACGACTCCGCCACCTGACGGTAGGAGGAACCGTCCCCCGAGCAGGGCAGGTTGATCTCCGCACGCAGACTCGGGTTCAGCCCGGTCTCCTGCTGCACGGCCATGTCCCGCCCCTTTCGATCCTCCGTTTGCGCACCGGGCCTCACAGACGCCAGGAGCAGGTTACTGCACCACGATCGGCCGCCTCGGCGACCGATCGTGGTGCAGGGACGTCACGCCGGGTTCAGAAGCAGCGCGGTCACGAGTGCCACCGCCGCGAGCGCCCCCGCGGCCCTGGAGTCGGGCGTCGACACCGTCCCCCAGTCCCAGCCCCACTCGTTGTTGGTCTCCGCGCCCGGCAGCGGTGCCTGCTGCGTCGCGCCCGGTGCCGGCTGGTACGGATTCGCCGGCTGGGGCACCCTTTCGGGTACGGTCGTCGGATTCGGTTGCGGTATCGGCGACGGACTGGGTTTGTCTATCTTCTTCGCCTTCGTATAGGTGTACACCTCGATTCCCGCGGCCTTCGACGACGAGCGGACGGTGATAATTTCGTCACCCCGGCTGCTGACGGTCGACTGTGGAAGAGCGAACTTGAAACCGGCGACCACCTGTCTCTTGTCCCCCTTCGCTCGCAGTTGTTTGGTCAGGTACTTGATGTAGTTCTTGAGCTGAGCGGGGCCCGTGGATTCTGCCGACGGCGTGCTTGAGTTGTAGTTGGCCGACTCCTTGTGTTTGATCTCCCAGACGTAGACCTTCTTGTCAGTCCAGTAGATGAGGTCGGCGTATCCGGTCTTCTTCTTGTTCTCGTCCTTCACGTTGATGCTGGCGTACGAGCCGTGCTTGATGGCGTTCGCCTTACGGCTCGTGGTGACGCCCTCGCCTCCGCGTCCGTGCCTGATCGCGTAGAACTGGAGTGCCATGAACCTCAGCATCACCGCAGTGTCGTGCCGGGAGATCCACAGCGTGCGCCAGAAGCTGCCGCCGAACAGGAAGTTGAAGAACAGTCCGGACGGATCGCTGTACGCGATGGGGTTGTTGACGCTGTAGCTGTAGCCGTTGAGGCTCTGCGGAAGATAGGGCGTAGCCAGCGGGTCGGGCGACAGGAACCGGCCCAGGCCGGGGTCGTAGAGCCGTGCCCCCAGCAGGGAGAGACCGGTGGAGTCGTCCTCGGACTTGCCGACGAAGCCACGGTCGAGGCCCTCCGGCAGCGCGGTGCTGCCGCGCTGTTCACCGAACGGCAGGTACCGCCGTCGGGTGACCACGCCGGTCGCCTGAACCACCATCAGCTGGGTGGAGCTCTGCGTGTCGGACAGGAGCCAGATCAGCGTGCCGTTGGTGGTGCCGTTTGCCACGCGCACGGCCACCGCGGTGGCGTCCATCGCGTAGTAGCGGCTGGCCTTGGTTCCGGCGGTGGTGGAGTGCAGTTCCTGGCCGTCCAGGTACAGCACCTTCTCGTTCTTGCTTGTGCGCAGGACGACGTTGCCCTCGACGTCATAGACGTACGTCGACACCTCGTCGCCGGTCGACTTCTTCTGGGTGACCTTGGTCAGCCGTTGCTGTGCGTCCCAGTCGAGGGAGGAGTTCACCCCGCCGACCGTGCGCGAGGTCAGCTGGCCGTTGGCGTTGTAGCCGTAGCTGTCCGTGCCCGACGACGTGGTGACGGACGTGACCGCGTGCGGGTGCGCCTGGCCGGAGGTGTAAGCCGACTCGTCGGCGCTGTAGCCCGGGTACTTGTAGTCCTTGGTCGTCGTTCCCGTCGCCGTGGTCGCGGTCACGGACTGGATGTTGCCGAGTCGGTCGTAGGTGTACCCGCGCTGGTAGGGATCGGGGCCCGCGAAGTCGGACTGCGGTGTGGTGTTGCAGGTGGTGGACGCCGTGGTCCAGGCTGCCTTCAGCCGCTGGAGGCCGTCGTAGGTGTAGCACTGCTGCTGGTTCGAGGTGGTCTCGCGCAGCGCGGTGACGGTTCCCGCGTTGTCGCGGGTGTAGACGTCCTCCTGAACCTTGGTGCTGGTCCCCGACGTCAGTGTGTTGGTGGTGACGCTCTTCAGCCAGCCGCCGCCGCCCGCGTCGTCGTAGGCGAAGGTGCGGGTGGCACTCGTGCCGGTGCCCGCGGTGCCGTACGAACGGGAGATCGTCCGGCCCAGGTCGTCATAGCCGACCCCCGACACATAGGTCGCCAGCCCGCTGGACAACTTCTGCGGGTCGCCGTACGCCGAGCGCTGGGTGGTGACGGTCTCGGCGGGCAGCCCGGCCACCGCCGGGTAGTCGACCGATGTCGTCTGGTCGTTGGCGTCGTAGTGGTAGGCGAAGGTGTAGTTGCCCTGGAAGCCGTTGCCGTCACTGGGTACGACGGTCGTCTTCGATGTGGCCCGACCGCGCGCGTCATAGGCGTCGATCTTCGACACATAGCTGTAGCCGCCGGCGTACGAGGTGGCCGACGCCAGCATCCCCTTGCCGCCGGTGGCGGTGTCCCACTTCCACTCGCTGAGCAGTGTGGAGCCCGACGAGAGCGACTTCTGGCGGTTCAGGGCGTCGTACGCGTGGGTGAGAACGGTGGTGCCGTCCGTGACGGTCTCAAGGTTGCCGTTGGCGTCGTAGGTGTTCGTGCTGGTGCCGCTGTCGAGGTCCTCGGTCTTGAGGCGTTCTCCCGCCCAGTTGTAGGTGTAGTGGGTGGTGTTGCCCCGCGAGTCGTGGACGTACTTCAGACCACCGCTGCGCGTGTACTCGTACTCCGTGGTGTAGGACTCGGAGCCGTTGTGCTCGACCACCTTGACGGTCTGGTCGTCGACATCGCGGTACGTGTCCTTGGGTTCTCCCACCGGCGGAGTGACGGTGGTGAGATCGGCGCCGCCGTAGGTCGTCACGGTCTTGTTCGCCGGCTGCACGACGTTGTTCACCCTGATCTGCGACAGCGTGGTGCGTCCGGCCCAGTCCACCTGCAGGTCGTTGTACGCCGGGATGTCCGCGACGGCCGGATTGACCATGCCGGAGTCGACCGACTGGCTGTTGTAGAACTCCGCCGACGAACCGGCGACGTTGCCCGACGAGTCGTAGCGGGTCACCTTCACCGTGCGGCCCGTGCCCGAGGACGCGGGGTTCTGGATCTCCCGTGTCCGGCCGAGTCCGTCGAGGTAGCCGACCGACTTCAGGAAAGTGGTGCCGGACTGGAGGGCCTCGGTGGTCACCTTCGCCGGCGCGCCGGTCGCCACGTCGGGCACGCCGGTCGAGGACGCGGCGACCGGAACCGAGTAGGCGAACTTCATCGAGGGGGTGCCGTCGGGATAGTTGGCGGCCTCGGTGGGCTTGAAGATCTTGATCGTCCGGCCGATGGCGTCGTAGACGACCCGGCTGGTGTTGCCGTTGGCGTCCACGGTCTTCCACGGCTCCCCGAAGTAGCGGGAGACGTAGGTCGTCGAGGTGAGCGCCGTTCCCCCATCCGGGACCGGTGTCGTGCTCGTGATGCCGTCGACCGGCCAGGACGTGCTCGGGTTGTACGTGGTGGTCGTCAGCTTCTGCTTGCCGTCCCAGGCCTTGACCGGACGCCCGGCGTCGTCGAAACCGTTCTTGGTGGCGCGGTAGGTGGCGGCGTCGGTGTACGTGCGGACCTCGGTCGCGTTGCCGTCGGACAGCTTGGCGTCGTTCTCGGACTGCGCCGTGGCACCGTCGAAGAGCGTGATGGTCCGCTTGTCCTGATGCAGGGTGTCCTGTCCGCCGGCCTGGTCCTGGGCCTGTGTAGTGCAGGAGACGGAGTAGTGCCGTTCGTCGTCCTGGTACACCATCCACCGTTTGGTGCCGGTCGCGTCCAACTGGTCGGTGTTGTACGTCCGCCCGAACTCCGTGCACGTGTTGTCGGAGACGTTGCTCTCGCCCCAGTCGTCCACACGCATCGGCAGGCCGAAGGTGGTGGAGGCGGCCTCGGCGTCGTCGAACTCGTTCTCGACGATGTGCTCACGCCAGGTCGACAGGTCCGTGTCGGTGGAGTCGTAGACCTTCTCCAGCGTGCGCGTCCTGCTCTCCCGCACGATGCGGGCGTCCGGGCGACCCGTGTACTGGGCGGTGTTGTGCTGCCAGTACTCGTGCCACTCCCTCATCTGGGACTTGTCGGAGTTGTCACGCATGGAGGTTTCGAGCGGCTTGCCCGCCAGCCAGGCCGAGTCGGTCCACAAGGTGCCCTCGGAGTCGGTGACCTTCACCGAACGGGTCTGCGAGGCATCGGTCTTGGAGGTGCGGTCGCCGTCCAGACCGCGGTACAGCCAGTTGTAGGTGGAGTGCCGGTTGGCGTTGGCACCCGTGGTGACCAGCACCTTGGCGTAGCCGCGCCACTCCGACCAGGACTCGTCCTCGTCCTTGGCGATCGGGTCGGCCGTGAACCGCCAGCCCGGCGTCCCGTCGTACTCGTACGTCGTGGTCATCGCGGGATCGCCGTCCCCGAGATCACCGGGGTCCACCACGACCTGTGTCACGACGAACTTCTTGAACCAGCCTGTCCGTTCTGTCGTCTCGCCCTCCGGCGTCCACTTCTGCCAGAAGCACTCGGAGTCGTTGTTCGCCTGTGAGGGCAGGTTGGCGGCGTCGCACTGCCGGGAGACGTCGCCGTCGGACGCGTGCCCGTAGGTGACCGCCACCGTGGAGCCCAGGTCGGTGAAGACCTTGTTGACCCGGCGGAAGTTCAGCAGTGAGCCGCCGACCTGGTTGTCCAGGTACTCGCCGTTGAAGTTGATGGTCGGCAGGGTGAGGTCGTCGCCCCCGTAGCCGCGGCGCTGGATGTAGTCGAGCCAGAGCGTGCCGTCGATGGTGCCCTCAGGGTTCATCAGCGCGTACTTCATCTGGTACTGCGTCACCAGATCCCAGGTCGCCGCGTCGTTGTCGCGGACGTACGTCTTGATGTCCCAGAGCATCCCGCGCTGGAAGAACGTGGGGTAGTACGTCTTGCCCGCGCAGGACTCACCGTCCTCAGGACCGTCGCAGATCAGGTCGACCGGCACGTCCGGGTAGGACGACGGGGACGCGTCGACCGTCGGACAGTCCGGTGGGGTGTTGTCCAACGGATCCTTCTCGTTCATCCGCTCCACACAGCGGTTGACGTGTTGGAACTCCACCTTGGCGGGCAGCTGGGCACCCGCGATCTGCGAGGACCAGCCGTACTCGATCCGGCTCAGATACGAACCCGCGTCGTAGGAGCGGGCCTTGTCGGCCGCAGCCACCGAACGGTAGAAGTTCTGCTCCTTGTCGTAGAAGTAGGAGTTCTCGACCTCGTTCGGGGTCACCACCCGGTCCAGGCTCCAGCGCCAGGCCTGCTTGCAGGGGTTGGGATACGTGCTGAAGCAGGGCTCGCCCGAGTCGTCGCCGACGACCGGAACGGTCAGCACCGAGTTCGTCTTGATCTGGGAGCGCTCCGAGCGGCCCCAGCCGAAGTAGTAGCGGGTGCCGTCCTGCTGGGTGATCACCCAGAACTCGTCCGTGTTGTCCGAGCCGTAGCCGCCGTTGAGCTTCTGGACCCGCCAGCCGGGGTCGTCCTGCATGCGGAAGGTGCCGGTGCCGGTGCCGTCCTGGATGAGCTCCGTGGTCATCCCGGAGATGTTGATGACGTAGACGGCGCCGTTCGGGTCCGCGTCCGAGTTCGGCGAGTCCCAGCACAGGTCGCCGAAGGTCGGGTGCCCGTCCTGAGTGCAGTTCTTGTAGCGGCGCTCGATGTAGCCGAGGTTCATGTCCCAGCCCATGCCGACCCAGGATGCCTGGTTGTTGGAGGCCGACGTACGGCCGTCCACCGACTGGGAGTTGTAGGTCAGTGCGATGTCCGGGGCCTCACCCACGGGGGGTTCGGGCACCTCGATCGGCACCTGGTAGGTAAACGCGCCCGAGCCCATCGACACGTCCCACTTGCCGGTGGGCGACAGCGTGCTCGCCCGGTAGTCGCCCTTGTCGGACGACGAGCCCGTGGTCAGCGCATAGACAGAGGGCTCCGACAGGGCCGCCATACCGGAGAACTGCTCGACCTGCGGCGCGGCCTCGACCGTCGCCGTCAACTCCTGCCCGTCCGTGTCGTTCCTCGACGGTACGTAGGTGCCGCTCTGGCAGGCCTTCGCCTCCGGGTTGGTCGCCGCGCACGCCGGCAGCTTGATCAGCCGCAGCCTGGAGGCGAAGTCGCCGCCGTACGCGTGAGCGAAGCCTGAGTAGTCGACGGAGATCTCCACCGGCCCTGCCGACTGCCCGCCGTCCCGGCGCGCGAGCCGGACGCCGAGCCCCAGACCGCCGGCGGCCTCGGCCTTCCCGCGCCCCAGCACCTCGACCTCGACCTTGGACGGCGGCGCGCGGTGCGCCGCCACCCCCTTGGCCTTCGCCGTGGGCTCGGCCGCGCGGACCGAAACCACGGATCCCTCGGCCGCCTTGACCGGAGCGGATCCCAACGCCACCGTGCCGCGGCTGGCCTTGGGCCAGCTCACCTTCGCCGGTTTCGTCTGGGACGTCTCGGCCGCCTGCGGTACCGGACTGTCCAACTTCCTGGACGGCACGCTCGGTTCGTCACCGCTCGGCAGCGCCACCGCTGCTGAGGGCGCGAACGCCACGACCGACAAAAGCCCTGCCAGCAATCCTTTGCTGAGCAGGGCGGCCATGCTTCGAGAACGCAAACGTCTCACGAAGCTCCCACCCCCAAGCGAACGAAGATCAATACAAGTCCGCCGAGAGTAAGAATTTCTCATCTGTCATGTCTAGATCATTAAAAGGGACATCCGTCACCTTAAGGTCATGCCCACGTCACTATTCGGACAAGTGACTTCCCAGCAGCATCCAGTGAGGCATCGTCCGGCAAGTCATGACTAGTTGTCACACTCACCCCTCTGGCAACATCCGCTCGACAGTTATATGTTCGAACACGCGTCAGGGGGGTCTGGTGCGCTCAGCATCACGCCATGGTTCAAGCCGTCTCGCCGCAGTCCTCATCTCTCTCTCACTCGCCGCGGGACTCCAACTCGGCCTCGCCGACAGCGCGTCCGCGGCCGTCACCGCGGGCCCGGTCTTCAACAAGCCGACCGGCACCGTGGCCGAGCAGCAGGCGATACGCACTCAACTGCTCGACTACATAGGCCAGTCGCCGTCGGGGTCGTCCGTCAAGGGCTCGGTCTACCACTTCTGGGACGCGGAGCTGGCCCAGGCCATCGCGGCCGCCCGCACCCGCGGCGTCGACGTCCAGCTGATGATGGACGAGAGCGATGTCAGCAGCAACGCCGACGATCCGACGTACGGAATCCTGAAGGCGGCGCTGGGCACCGATCTCACCAAGAGCTCGTTCGTGGGGCTGTGTCCGGTCGGCAAGTCATGCCTCGGCCAGCCCTCGCAGGGCGCCTCCATCAACCACAACAAGTTCTGGCTGTTCTCGCAGCTCGACGGCGCGTACGACGTCGTGGTGCAGACCTCGTCGAATCTGACGCCGTCCAGCTACAGCCGGTTCTGGAACGACGGGTACGTGATCGCGAACAACGTGTCCATGTACACCGCCTACAGCAACTACTTCGCCAAGCTCGTGGGCAAGGACTGGGACAGCTGGGCCTACTCCACCAGCACCAGCAGCCCGTACAAGGCCTACTTCTTCCCGCGGCCCGCCGACGACCCGTCACCGGGTGACACCATCACCGGCGTCCTCGACAACATCACCTGCACCTACACCGAGGGCGGCACCACCAAACACACCAAGGTGCGGGTCGGCATGTTCAAGCTGACCCGGCTCGCGGTGGCCCAGAAACTCGTGGCACTCAAGAACGACGGCTG
This sequence comes from Streptomyces sp. NPDC006602, assembly GCF_042870385.1. NCBI lineage: Bacteria > Bacillati > Actinomycetota > Actinomycetes > Kitasatosporales > Streptomycetaceae > Streptomyces > Streptomyces sp. NPDC006602. The sequence goes on from NZ_JBIAHG010000012.1 coordinate 135,835, forward strand.
CACAGTCGACATCGTCTACTCCCAGACCGACAGCGGCTCATCCAGCGGCACTTGGGAGACTCTGCACGCCTCCGGCGGTCCCACGCTGGCCTGCTACAACTGGGACGACGACGGCAATCCCGACACCGCCGCGCGCATCATCCACTCCAAGTTCCTGCTCATCGAGGGCAAGTACGACGGCACCGCGAGCCAGAAGGTCCTGTGGACCGGGAGCCACAACTACACAGGACCGGCCCTGACCAAGAACGACGAGGCTCTGCTCAAGGTCGACAGCAACACGGACCACGACGCCTACGTCGCGGACTTCAACGCCGTCAAGGCCGCAGCGGTCCCGGGCACCGCCGACAGCACGGACGCCTGCAAGGGCATCACGAGCACGCCCGAGACCTGAGAGCCTGCGTCACGCCGCGCGGCGGGCCAGCACCCGGCGGGCCGCGCGGCGCAGCCGCGGGAGGTGGGCGGTGCGTGGCCGGAAGCCCTCGATCGTGACCGTCTCGCGGGTCGTGGCGGCGTAGTAGCTGTCCGGGATGCCCGCGGCCGGATCACGGAAGTGGGGGTAGGCGAGGAACGCCTTGCGGCCGCGCGCCTCCAGCAGCACCGTGGGCTCCTGCTTCGCCTTGATGAACTCCAGGACGCCGACGAGGAGATCGGCCCGGTCCTGCGCCACCAGGTGCAGCCGCAGCCGCTCGTGGACCTTGAGGCGGCGGGCGACGTCCTCGTTCCAGTACAGCTCCATCAGCGGCTTCGCCAGTTCGAACTTGTGCTGCCGGACTTCTTCGGTGTCCTTGAGGTACTGGGGGCCGAACTGCGACAGCAGCGTGACGAGGAAGGGCCGGACCATGAGCACGTCCCGCTTCGGGCCCGGCGGGAGCATGTCGGCGATCAGGGTCATCAGGGCGCGCGCGGAGTCGAAGCGCAGGACGTAACTCCCGCTCTTCGTCACGTGCTTGCCGTCCTCGCGGCCCACCAGGTAGTAGCAGGTGTGGTCGGCGACCACGGAGACGCCGTCGGCCCGCAGATAGGCCTCCATCGTGAACAGCGCGTCTTCGCCCGTGAACAGGGACTCGTCGAAGCGCATGCTGTGACGTTCCAGCAGGGCCCGGCGGAACAGTTTCTGCGCGCTCAGCGTGAACTTGATCTGGGAGGAGAAGACGTCGGTACGGCCCACCGACCTGCCCCACATCGACTTCGGCGCGGACCGGTTGACGCCCTCGACCTTGCCGAGGACGACGTCCGTGCCGTTCTCGTCGGCCATGGCGACCATGCGGTGCAGGGCCTCGGGCCCGAGCCGGTCGTCGGCGTCGAGGAAGAAGACGTACCGCCCGGCGGCCTTGCCGAGGCCGACGTTGCGGGGGCCGCTGGGGCCACCGGAGTTGTCCTGCCGGATCACCGTGACCGGCATGGCCGCGCGGGCCGCGAACTCCTCCAGGTACTCCCCGGTCCCGTCCGTCGAGCCGTCGTCGACCGCGATGACCTCGATGCGCGTCGGGTCGATGGTCTGGGCTTCCACGGACGCGAGGCAGTCGACCAGGTACGGCATCGCTTCGTACGCCCCGATGACCACGCTCACATCAGGCTGCGTCAGGGTCACGCTTTCTCCCTAGTCACTGACTCATTTCCCGGTATCGCCTCATTGGCGAACTGATAGACGGCCGGTTCCGGCAACCGGTTGCCCTGACACCCTGCTTTCGTGAACCGAATCACACGGTGAACCGGCAGGCAGGACGGCGAATCGACGGAGGCACACACCAGGAGATACGCAAAAGGGGCCCGGTTTTCGAGGATCACTCCCTCGAAAACCGGGCCCCTTCGACCAGGACGCCGGTCAGCCCGCGATCACGCCGTCAGACCGTCCGCCTCGCCCGCCGGTGCCGCCCCCGGCGCGGGCACCGCGTTCGCAAGCTCCGCCTCGGCCTCCGCGGCCTCCGCGGCGCCGGTCGCCGCCCGTGACTCCTGGCCGGCGTTGCGCGTGTCGGCCTTGATCGCGAGGTTGGCCACCGCGGTGTTGAACTGCTCGATGGAGGTCGGCTCGTCCGGGCCCAGCAGGTACTGCTTCAACTCACGCCGGTCCTCGGCCAGCGGATCGGCCGCCGGGTCGCGGACCGCGTCGAGCAGCGCGCCCAGCTCGGCCGCGCTGTTGGACAGGATCACCGCGGCGCGCACCGCCGTGTTCTGCCGCTTGAACTCTTCCACGCCGAGCCCGGCGGAGTCCGTGACCGCGTACGGCTTGCCGCTCGCGATGAAGTCGGACACCACGCTGGAGATGTCGGAGACCATCGCGTCGGAGACGTTGAAGCAGTCGTACAGACGCGGCTCGGCGCCCGAGACGACGCGGTGCTCCCAGACGGGGAGGGAACGCCAGTACGCGTCGTTCCACTCGGCCCGCAGCCGGGCGATCTCCTCGTGCTTCTTGACGTCGACCAGGCCGTCGCGAGTGGCCTCGGCCTCGTCGCCCTTCTCTCCGCCCTTGCCGACCAGCTCGGCGATCCGGGCCTCGATCCGGACCAGCTCCGCCTTGGCCCCGGCCAGTTCGGCGGCGTCGGCCGTGAAGCGCGGGTCGGCGGCACGCTGGGCGGCGGCCTTCGCCACCAGGGCGGTGATGCGCTGGTGGGCGGCCTTGGCCTGGGCACTGACGGTGCCGGTGAAGGGGTGCGGCTTGTACAGCACACGGACCGGCGGGTCGGCCTTGACCAGCTTCTTCACGATGTTCTCGCCGGCCAGCAGGATGGAGGTGTTGCCGGGGCTGTCGTCCCAGCCCTCCCAGGTGGGCGCGTACAGGACCGTCGCCATACGACCGTCCGGCACCCCCTGCCAGTTCTGGATGGGCGCCAGCTGCGGGCGGCCGACCTCGACGATGTCCTCGTCGCGGACGCCGACGTCGGCGATGGCGTACCGGTCGCGGCCCGCGCGCCCCGCGGTCCACACCTCGTCGTACACCTTGCTGAACGGGTTGACGCTGGCCAGCTTGTCGCTGTCGCCGTGGCCGATGAAGACGTGCTTCATGGTCGGGACGCGCAGCAGGTGGATGTTCTTGCCCACGTTCGCCGCGTACAGCGCGACCCGCACGGTGGACAGGTCCATGTTCATCAGGTGCACCCCTCCGGGCACGCAGATGACGGGGACCGTACTGGGCGCCAGGTTCTGCAGTATGACGCGCTCGCGCAGGATGATCAGCGGCCTGGAGTCCAGCTGTTCCATGGTCTCCAGCCACATGTTGACCTGGTACGCCGAGTCCTTGGAGCCGGAGAAGTACAACACCGTCTCCGGCCGGTACTCGCCCAGCCAGGCGTCGACCGCGTCCAGCACCTTCTCGGGGCTGGGCGGGACCTTCCGGCCGCGGACGTACGGCAGCAGTGCCGCCACGTACAGGGAACCCAGGACCAGGGTGGCGCCGATGCCGATGAAACCTGCGAGGGCGGAGTCCGTGGCGGCGGAGACGAGTATGCCGACCACGGCCGCGAGGTCGAGGTGGAGCATCTTCTCGGCCGAGCGGTTCAGCAGGCCCTGCGGCGGGGCGTCCGGGATGCGGATGCGCGAGGCCAGATCGATGTTGCGGGTGGCGACCGGCATCCGGCGGCGGTTGCGGATCAGGGTGACCAGCGCGCCATGCGGGGCCTGCAGGCCGTAGAACGCGATGAAGCAGGCGGTCGCCCCGTAGAAGACCAGGCCGTCCGAGAGGGACAGGCGGGCCAGCAGCAGGATCAGCAGGAGTTGTCTGATCAGGAAGCGGATCGACAGACCGGCCCGCACCTTGCTGAGGCGGTTGATCAGATAACTGCCCTTGCGGTGCAGATAGTGGTCCGCCAGGTAGGTCACGGCGGTCGCCGCCGCGAAGGCGGGAACGCTCGGGACGAGTGCGGCCAGCATGAGGGCGGGGTAGCCCAGCATCATGAGGGCAGCCGCGGCCAGCTCTGCCGCGCTACCCACCCGGGCGACGCGAATAGCGGTGCTTATCACGGAGAAACCTGCTCTTGGAGGGGTGCCGGTTTGTGAAAGTCGAAAAAATCCGGAAAAAATCTTGTGCACGGTCCGGTAATTTTACGGATTCAGGCCCCTGCGAATGCTCCGCGAACGGGCAGCCACAGAGGCCTGAATGACAGATTACTAATGGTCGGTGATTATGCCACGCCGTCCTGGCGGTCCAGGACACTGGCCAGCGCCTGCTCGAATCCGGACGCCTGCCCGGCGGACGCCGTCGGGTCCTGCTGACGGACGTCGATGACGTGCCCGGTCAGCTCGGACAGCAGCACGTCGAGCGAGGTCCGGGCCACAGCCTCGGAGGACAGCAGGCTGCCCGCGGGCTCCTGGCCGAAGGCCTTGGTGCGCATCGGCGTGGCGGTGCGCTCCGGGTTGACGCAGTTGACCCGGATGCCCTCGCCGGCCCACTCGTCGGACAGGGCCTGGGTGAGGTTCACCATGGCGGCCTTGGTCGAGGAGTAGAGGCTGTACTCGGCGCGGCCGCGGGTGTAGCTGCTGGAGGTGTACAGCAGCAGCTGGCCCTGGGTCTCGGCGAGGTACTTGTACGACGACCGGGCGATCTGCACCGGGGCCAGGTAGTTGACCTTCAGCGCCTCCTCGATGGTCGCGTTGTCGGTCTCCGCCAGCTTGCCGATGCGCAGTACGCCCGCGGTGTTGACGACGTAGTCGATGCGCCCGGTCTCGGCGTACGCCTTGGACAGGGCGTCGTCGACCTCCTCCGGGTTCTCGACGTGGGTGCCGGTGGTGGAGCGGCCCAGCGCGTACACCTTGGCGCCGTAGGACTCGGCGAGTTCGGCGATGTCCTTGCCGATGCCGTACGAACCGCCGAAGACGACGACGGTCTTGCCGGTGAGGAGTTCGCGGTAGACCTCCTCGCCCTTCTGCTCCGGCGTGGCGGTGGAGGCCAGCTGGAACAGCTTGTCGGCGATGAAGACGTCGACCGGCTGGGTCACCTTCATGTTGTACTCGTCGCCCGCGACGACGTGGATCGGCACGTCGGGCAGGTACTTGAGCACGACCGAGCAGTCGTCCGTGGCCTGGAAGTTGGGGTCACCGGCGGCGACCTCGTAGGCCCGGCGGATCGTGGACAGCTTGAAGGCCTGCGGGGTCTGGCCACGGCGCAGCCGGGAGCGGTCCGGGATCTCCGTGATGAACTCGCCGTCATCGCCGTGGGTGCGGGTCACGATGATGGTGTCCGCCGACGGGATGGCGACGTCGACGGCCTGGAAGCGCTCCAGGGCCGTGACGCAGTCGTCGATCACGCGCCGCGACAGCAGGGGGCGTACGGCGTCGTGGAACAGGACGTTCAGATCCTCGCCGTCGGCCAGCCCCTCGCCCAGGGCCGCGATGGCGCGCTCGGTCGTCTCGTTCCGCGTGGAGCCACCCTCGATGATCTTCGTGACCTTCTGGAATCCGGCCTTCGCGACGATCTTCTCGATGTCGGGCACGTAGCCCGGCGCCATCAGCACGATGATGTCGTCGATCGAGTCCGCCTTCTCGAAGGTGGTCAGGGTGTGCTCGATGACTGCCTTGCCGGCGATCTTCAGCAGCTGCTTCGGGATCGAAAGACCCACACGCTGGCCGGTGCCACCGGCCAGGATCACTGCGGTGGTACGGGGCTTGGCTATGCGCTGTGACACAGATGACCTACCTTGGGGCGACAGGGAACTTCGAAATGGTCCCACTTGTGGTTACCGCAGTGCAAGGTGAGCGCCGTCCACCGCATATGTGCGCGCCATCTGTCATTCACCTTGCACTCCTGGTGTTTGAGTGACACCCCTTCAGCGGTCCCGGGAAATTGCTGTGAGTAACTCCACAGGGACTCAGCGGCGCCGCAGCCGCTTCAGGCAGCGGTGGCCGAGTACCCGGACGAGTTCCTTCGAAGACGTCTGGTGGACCGTGCGCACCTTGGCCGGGGCGGTGTGCCCCACCGGCGCGGCCGCGGCCGCCGCGAGCGCACCGTACAGGGCCTGGGCGGCCACCTCGGGCGCGATCAGCGGCTTTCCGGACGTTACCCCCGCGGGCTTCGGTACGGCGAACAGCAACGCCGGATCACCGAGGACGCGTACACCCATTCCGCCGATCCGCTCCGCCATCTCGGCGCCGATCCGGGCGGCGGCCTCGACGGCCCACTGCGGCGTACCGATCTTCACATCCTGGGGACCTGGGGTGCACGTGTTCTTCATATGCATCACGGCGCCGTAGCGGATCAGCTGCGAATAGAGCTCGTCCGGGAGGCCATTGCCGCGGAATTCCATGTTAAGTTTCCGCAGCATTTCGGTCTCGGCGAGGGCAAGAGAACGGTTCGCCGCGTCCGGAACGGGCTGCAGGAGATTCTCGGGCAGTCCGAGAAGCTGCTCGAAGGTGCGCATCAGTCCACCCCGGTCGCGGTCATCGACCACGACGACGGTGATCCGCCCGGGCCCGACCACCCGGGCCCAGCGCTCCACCAGCCGGTCGTGCCGGTGGCGGCGCCAGAAGCTGGGGTTGGGCTTCTCGTACGGGGCCTTCCTGAGCATGTGGTCGAGCCAGTTCTCGTAGCCCATGCGCAGGCCGTTCTGCACGTACTGCTGCCACTGCGAGGGCAGGATCCTCGCCAGGGGGCGCAGGGTGATCAGGATGTGCACCCGGTCGCCGCCGAGTTCCTCGACGACCCGGGCGGCGGTCTCGTCTTCGGGGGCGTCGGCGAAGAACTCGCTGCTGATCACCGAGGTGCGTCCGCCGGTGGCGTTCACCTGCTCGAGAAGGCGCTGCCAGTGCTGTTCGGTGGGGCTCGTGTTGCCCATCAGGCCGGGGCGGGCGCAGGCGGCCAGGACCGCTTCCATGGGATGCCTGGTACTGGCCGGGAAGACGACGCCGTGCTCGGGCAGCACGTCCTTCGCCGCGAACAGCGCGCCCTGGATGGAGGTCGTGCCGGTCTTGTGCGGGCCTATGTGCAACAGCCGGGTGCCGGTGGGCAGCGGGGGGATCCCGGCGTTCACCGGATCGTCATGTCTCGTACAGTCCGTCTCCATAGTCAGAAGACGGTAAGAGGAATTCCTGAGACCGTGCTGAGAGAGACCTGGGACACGGATGAGTCCCAGGCTCCCGTCACACGGACTTCATACGGCCTGGTCACACCTGGCTGTCACACCAGCCGGACGCCGGGCCGGCCCGCCTCGACCCGCAGCTTCGCCAGCGTCCCGGGGGTGGCCTGCGGCTTCAGCACCGTGTCCACGATTCTTACCTGCGCGTCGATGCCGTCGCGATGGATGTCGAGCAGGTGGTAGCCGCGGTGGGCGTCGAGCAGCTTCCAGTGCGGGTTGTCCGCCATCCGCGGGTCCCACTCCTTGCGGAAGGCGGCCTGGTCCTGATCGCCGTTGCTGGAGATGGACGTGCCGACGAACTCGGCCCCGACGACGGCGGAGTCCGGGTTCGCGAAGTCCTTCCTGAGGTCGCTGATCATCGTGAGGTGCCGGTCGCCGGTGAGCACGACCGGGTTGCGGACCTGCGACAACTCATCGAGGAACTGGTTTCGTTCGGCCTGGTAGCCATCCCAGGCGTCGTAGAACCAGAGCTTGCCCTCGCCCACCTGGAGGTCGGTCTCGGCCATCATGATCTGCGAGGCGATCAGGTTCCAGCGGGCGGGCGAGTCGTGCAGCCCGTCGAGCAGCCACTGCTTCTGGTCGGCGCCGAGCATCGTCAGCGACGGGTCCTGGGCGCCGGCCTGGCTGGTGGCCTGGTCGCTGCGGAACTGCCGGGTGTCCAGCACGTTGAGCCGGGCCAGCCGCCCGAACTCCAGGCGGCGGTACATCCGGATGTGCGGTCCGTTCGGTACGGCGCTCGCGCGCACCGGCATGTGCTCGTAGTACGCCTGATAGGCCGCGGTCAGCCGGACCACGAACGCGTCGTGGGTCTGCTTGTCCGGGTCCTGCGGGATCTCGCCGGCGAAGTCGTTGTCGACCTCATGGTCGTCGAAGGTGACCACGAAGGGCGCGTTCGCGTGCATCGCCGCGAGGTCGGGGTCGGTGCGGTACTGGGCGTACCGGTTGCGGTACTGGGCGAGGGTGCACGGCTCACCGGTGCCTTCGTGCCGTCGTACGGCCGTCGCCGACGGCGTCGACTCGTAGATGTAGTCGCCGACGAAGAGGACCACGTCGGGGTCCTGGGCCAGCATGTCGGCGTACGGCGTGAAGTAGCCGTGCTGCCAGTTCTGGCAGGACGCGAGCGCCATCTTCAGGTGGCCGCCGGTGCGGTGCCGGGCGGGGGCGGTCCGGGTGCGGCCGGTGCGGGAGATCTGGCCACCGGCCCGGAAGCGGTACCAGTAGGTGCGGCCCGCTCGCAGTCCCCGTACATCGACGTGCACGCTGTGCCCGTACGCGGGTTGGGCCTGGGCCGTACCCCGGCGGACGACGTTTCTGAACCGCCCGTCCTCGGCGAGCTCCCACTGCACCGGCACCATGCTGTCGGGCATGCCGCCGCCCTTCAGCGGGTCCGGGGCGAGCCGCGTCCACAGCACGATGCCGTCCGGCAGCGGGTCGCCGGACGCCACGCCGAGGCTGAACACGCCGTCGGGCAACGGGGTTTCGGCCGCCCGGGCGGTGCCCGGCAGCCACAGCTGGGCAGAGGCCGCGGCGCCGAGCACGGCGGCACCTGCGGTCAGAAAGCGGCGTCGGTCGGGCGATAGTGCTCCGGTCATCCGGTGAACTCCCCTGCCTCGCTTGCCTCTTCGACAGGGGAAGCTCACGCCCGCGGGCGGTCCGCCCGCTGAACCTCGGGGTTCGCGTGCATGACAAACAGGGAGACAACAAGAGACCCGTTGCGACACGGGAACCACACGGTGAACGTGGGCTTGTCGCAACGGGTCTGGACTGACTTACAAGTGAACGGGTCCTGCGCGCCTTACAAGTGACGGCTGGTCAGTACTGGAACAGCCGGGACTGGACAGTTGGTGCTGGACAGCTCGGAATGGAACGGCTCGGACTAGAACGGCTCGAAGTCCTCGAATTCCTGCGTCGCCTCGTCCCGCTCCGCCTGCCGGTCCCGACGTCGCTGTGCCGCGGGCCGCGGCGCCTCGAACCGGTGGTCCTCGCCACGTCGACCGAGCATCTCCGCACCGGCCATCGCCGTCGGCTCCCAGTCGAAGACGACCGCGTTGTCCTCGGGACCGATGGCGACGCCGTCGCCCGAGCGGGCCCCGGCCTTCATCAGCTCGTCCTCCACACCGAGGCGGTTGAGCCGGTCCGCGAGGTAGCCGACGGCCTCGTCGTTGCTGAAGTCGGTCTGCCGCACCCAGCGCTCGGGCTTCTCGCCCCGCACCCGGTACAGGCCGTCCTCCTCGAGCGTCACGGTGAAGCCCGCGTCGTCGACGGCCTTCGGCCGGATGACGATCCGGGTGGCCTCTTCCTTCGGCTTGGCGGCCCGGTGCGCGCCGACCATCTCGGCCAGCGCGAACGACAGCTCCTTCAGCCCCGTGTGCGCCACCGCCGACACCGCGAAGACCCGGTAGCCCCGGGCCTCCAGGTCCGGCCGCACCATCTCGGCGAGGTCCTTGCCGTCCGGTACGTCGATCTTGTTCAGGACGACGACGCGGGGCCGGTCGCCGAGCCCGCCGTACTCCCGCAGCTCCGCCTCGATGATGTCGAGGTCGGACACCGGGTCGCGGTCGGACTCCAGCGTCGCCGTGTCCAGCACGTGCACCAGCACGCTGCACCGCTCCACGTGCCGCAGGAACTCCAGGCCCAGGCCCTTGCCCTGGCTGGCGCCCGGGATGAGGCCCGGCACGTCGGCGACCGTGTAGACGGTCGAGCCGGCCGTGACCACGCCCAGGTTCGGCACCAGCGTGGTGAACGGGTAGTCCGCGATCTTCGGCTTGGCGGCCGACATCACGGAGATCAGCGAGGACTTTCCGGCGCTCGGGTAGCCGACCAGTGCCACGTCCGCGACGGTCTTCAGCTCCAGGACGATGTCCTGCGTGTCCCCCGGCACACCGAGCAGCGCGAAGCCCGGCGCCTTGCGCCGCGCGGACGCCAGCGCAGCGTTGCCGAGACCGCCACGGCCGCCCTGTGCGGCGACGTACGACGTGCCGTGCCCGACCAGGTCGGCGAGCACGTTGCCCGCCCTGTCGAGGACGACGGTGCCGTCCGGCACCGGCAGGACGAGGTCCTGCCCGTCCTTGCCGGAACGGTTGCCGCCCTCGCCGGGCTTGCCGCTGGTGGCCTTGCGGTGCGGGGAGTGGTGGTAGTCGAGCAGCGTGGTCACGGACTGGTCGACGGTCAGGATGACGTCGCCGCCGCGCCCGCCGTTGCCGCCGTCCGGGCCGCCGAGCGGCTTGAACTTCTCCCGGTGTACGGAGGCACAGCCGTGGCCTCCGTTACCCGCGGCGACGTGCAGCTCGACGCGGTCCACGAAGGTGGTCATTGGGGGTGCCTCCAGCACTTTGGAAATACGTACAGGTATGTCTCTTGCGTAACAAACGAAAGGCGGACCCGCTTCCCGTGAGGGAAGTGAGGTCCGCCTCGCGAAAGCTTCCGATCAGGCGACCGGAACGATGTTCACGACCTTGCGGCCACGGTGGGTACCGAACTCCACCGCACCGGGCTGCAGCGCGAACAGCGTGTCGTCGCTGCCACGGCCGACGCCCGCGCCGGGGTGGAAGTGGGTGCCGCGCTGGCGGACCAGGATCTCACCCGCGTTGACGACCTGACCGCCGAAGCGCTTCACGCCGAGCCGCTGGGCATTGGAGTCGCGACCGTTCCGGGTGGACGATGCGCCCTTCTTGTGTGCCATGTGTCCTCAGTCCCTTACTTCGCAGCCGCGGGGATCTCAGTGACCTTGATCGCCGTGTACTGCTGGCGGTGGCCCTGACGACGGCGGTAGCCGGTCTTGTTCTTGTAGCGAAGGATGTCGATCTTCACACCCTTGTGGTGGTCCACGATCTCGGCCTGGACCTTGATGCCGGCCAGCACCCACGGGTCGCTGGTCACAGCTTCGCCGTCGACAACGAGCAGCGTAGAGAGCTCTACGGTGTCGCCAACCTTGGCGGTGGGAATCTTGTCAACCTCAACGATGTCGCCGACAGCAACCTTGTGCTGGCGACCACCGCTGCGCACGATGGCGTACACGCGGATCTCTCTCTCACTCGGGACGGACCCCCTGATGCCAGCCGCTCACACGGACCCGGGGGCCCGATGATCCGGATGTGGACGAGCGGCCTCCCCTGCTCGCAGAGCAGGAGGTGGGGTGCTCAGGGGTAGATGTGTACGGAGACACACCGAGGGTCAAGGTTACGGGCCGCCCCAGGCCCGGTCAAACCGGGTCCGCCCGCCCTGGCGGGGGGGGCCGCCCCGGCTGCGGTAAACCTCACTCACATACCCAGAACCCCTGCGGATACTCTGTGACACCGGCCATACACCCCAATGGCCCCGGCCATACACGCGACGGCCACCCCCTCAGGGCTTTCGGACAGGAGACAGGTAGCAGATGCCGACCAAGGTGAGCGTCATCATCCCGGTGTACAACCCAGGAAAGTACATCAAGCCCTGTGTTGACTCACTTTTGCGGCAGACCCTGCCTGCCGACGAATTCGAAGTTCTCTTCGTGGATGACGGCTCGACCGACGACACACCCGCCGAGCTGGACGCCCTGGCCAAGGAGCACCCGCATTTCCGGGTGATTCACATACCGAATTCCGGCTGGCCCGGAAAACCCAGAAACATCGGTGTGAGCGAGGCCGCGGGAGAGTACGTCCAGTTCCTCGACCAGGACGACTACCTCGCCTCCGACGCGCTGCGCCGGATGTACGACATGGGGCACCGCAACGGCTCCGACATCGTCATCGGCAAGGTGGCCAGCAACTTCCGCGGCGTCCCGCACGGTGTCTTCCGGGTGGACCGGGAGAAGTGCTCCCTCAAGGACGCACCCCTGTACGACAGCCTCACGCCGCACAAGATGTTCCGCGTCGAATTCCTCCGCGAGAACAACATCGCCTATCCCGAGGGCAAGCGGCGCCTGGAGGACCAGCTCTACATGATGGAGGCGTACTTCCCCGCGAAGGTCGTCTCCATTCTCGGCAGCTACACCTGCTACTACTACTCGAAGCGCGACGACGGAAACAACGCGGGATCCGCCAAGATCGTCCCGTCCGGCTATTACGGAAACCTCCGCGAGGTCCTCGACGTCGTGGTCGCGAACACGGAGCCCGGTGCATTCCGGGACCTGCTGCTGCGCCGCTTCTACCGAGTGGAGATGCTCGGCCGACTCAGCGAGCCCTCCGTCCTCAAGTACAACGCGGACTACCTCGACGAGATGGTCGACGCCGTGCGGCCGCTGGCCGAGGAGTTCATGGGTGACGGCGTGCACGACGGGCTCGGTGCGCTCAGCCGCGTCCGGTCCACGCTGCTGCGCCGCGACGACCGTCAGGGCCTGGTGCGCATCGCCCGCTTCGCCGCCTCCATCAAGGGCGCGGCCCGGCTCGAGGACGTCGCCTGGCAGCCCGACGGCAAGATGGCCGTCACCGTCACGGCCCGGCTGGTCCACGGCGAGGACGGCGAACCGCTCAAGCTGCTGCGCCGCGACGGCCGGCTCTTCCTGCACCCCGAGTACACCGAGGGGGTGCTGAAGGACGGCGAACTGGTCGACGTCACGGACGAGATGAACGGCTTCAAGGCCGAGATGTCGCTGCGCAACCGCGAGACGGCCGTCGAGTGGCCCTGTCCCTCGCAGTACACCTCCATCGTCGAGGACCTGGGCGACGACGCCTGCCAGGTGCTCCTGCGCGGCACCGGCCAGGTCAGCCCCCAGGGCGCCAAGGGCCGTGGCCCCGTTTCCCGCGGCTTCTGGGACATCTGGGTTCCGGTCCGCGGCCTCGGCGTGGTCCGCAAGGCCCGCCTGGGCGCCGACCGCGCGGCGCACGTCGACGACGACTGCCGCCCGGCGCTGCTCGGCTCCCCCGCCCGCCCGGTCATCCCGTACTTCACCGACCCGCACGGCAACCTCACCCTCGACGTCGCCCGCCGCGGCAAGAAGCTGGTGCCGTACCTCGAAGGCCGCCCGGTGCTGCGGATGCCCGGCAACCGGCCGGAACTGCGGCTCGACGTGTTCACCCGTCCGAAGACCGCGCCGCTGAAGACCCAGCTGGTCCTGAGCTCCGAGGACGGCCGTACGTTCCAGCTGCCCGCCGAGATCCGTCCCGTCGCCGGCCGCGCCCACATACCCCTCCCCCAGCGCCCGGTGAACGTGCCCGCCGGCCGCTGGAACCTTTCGGCGAAACTGGACGGCGAGAAGAGCGCCGCCCTTCCGCTCTGCGAGGTGACCGTCGAGAGCAACGGGCGGCTGCGGCTCGGCAGCGAGCTCGCCGTCGTGGATGCCGGGCTGGTGGGGCCGGAACTGGCCAGGCGGCGCAAGGCGGTCCTGCGGCGCAGGCTGCGCGCCGTCGGCGGTCCGGTCGTCCGCAGGCTTCCGTCCCCGGCCCGCAAGAAGCTCCGCCGACTCGCGGCGAAGCTGGTCGGCTGACCGGCTCCACGCCAGGACACTCAGTACGTACACGCACCACAGTAAGGATGTGATCACATGCGGGAGCTCGGCATCGCCGGCGCCTGGGTGCACGAACCGAAGGTCTTTCCAGACGCTCGCGGGAGCTTCCACGAGTGGTTCAAGGGGGCGGACTTCGCGGAGGCCACCGGCCACGGGCTGAACCTGGCGCAGGCCAACTGTTCGGTCTCCAGCCGCGGCACCCTGCGCGGCATCCACTTCGCCGACGTGCCGCCCAGCCAGGCCAAGTACGTCAAGTGCGTGCGCGGCGCGGTGCTGGACGTCATCGTCGACATCCGCACCGGCTCGCCCACGTACAAGCAGTGGGAGGCCGTGCGGCTGGACGACGTGGACCACCACTCCGTCTATCTGTCCGAGGGGCTCGGGCACGCCTTCATGGCGCTGACCGACGACGCGACGGTGGTCTACCTGTGCTCCGAGGGGTACGCCCCGCAGCGTGAGCACGGCATCCACCCGCTCGACCCCGACCTGGGCATCGAGTGGCCCTCGGGCCTGGCGCCCGTCCTGTCCGAGAAGGACTCCGCGGCGCCGACCCTGGCCCAGGCCGAGGCTCAGGGCCTGCTGCCGTCGTACGAGGCCTGCCAGGCGTACGCGGCGCAGCTGCGCGGCTGAGAACAACGAGGAGGGGCCCCGCGGATCTTCCGCGGGGCCCCTCCTCGTGTCGTACGGAAAGATCAGCCGCCCAGCGCCGCTATCTGGCCGCGCAGCTTCTCGAAGCCCGCGCGCGGGCGGCGCAGGTTCCGGGCGCGGACCAGGGCGGGCCAGAAGTCGGCCCCGAGCAGCGCCTCGGGCTGCACGGCGTGCTTGCGCACGAGGACCTCTTCGGGGACCGCCTGCGGGTCCGGGACGACGTACTCCTTGATGATCTCGTCGTACTTGTCCTTGAGCACCGTGTTCTGCGGGTCGGCTCCGAAGACCACGGCGACACCGGTCGGCGCGGTGTCGATCTCGAGCACCGTCAGATCGGGGCGGTACTTCCGCAGGACGGTCACCAGCTTGTAGACGTCGCCCGTCCAGAACTTGGTGTGCCGGTCGCGCGCCGCCTCGTCGACGTCGCGCGGCAGCATGTCGTCGAGCACGATCACGCTCGACCAGCGGGAGTGGCGCTCCACGTTCATGAAGTCGCGCAGCGCGTACTCGAAGAGGTGCATGCCGTCGATGAAGGACAGCTCGAGGGTGGGGTCGCCGCCGAGCATTCCCAGCGGGTCGCGGCGGGCGAGGGCGCGGAAGGGGTTGCGGCCGCGGCGCAGGTGGACCAGCGGGTCCTTGCGGGCGAAGAAGTCGTCACTGGTCGACTGGACCAGGTGGACGTCGCAGCTGATCGACGTCACCACCTTGAAGGCGGGGTCGATCGCGACGGACGCGACGCGCGAAAGTGCCAGGCTGCGGCCGTCGTTGACGCCGATCTCCAGGTAGTTTCGCGGCCGGTAGATACGGTGCAGTCCACGCAGGAGTTCATGACGGTCCACTGAAGCGGCCTTTCGAGGGGTTCCGGCTGTTCTTGTTTCCGGCGAAGTTACTCATTCAAAGGCTCTGGCGTAAGCTTTCTCGGAAGTTCACGGAAGGTTTACGTACTCGCCGGTAGGGAACGGGCGTCATTCGACCACCCTGAAGAAGCGTCCGGGGCTCGATATCTCCGGTCCGAGATCGAGATCGGCCTCCTTGACCACCAGCGCCGTAGAGAGCTCGACGCCGTCCGGCCCGCCGCGCAGCACCCGCACCTCGCCGTCCCCCGGGCCCTGGACCGCGAGATCGGCCGCTCGGTCGCCGTTCGTGTCCAGCATCGCGGCATGGCCGCCGGGCAGGGACTTCGCCCCGTCCACCGTGAGGCCCCAGGCGCTCCCCTTCAGTAGGACGAGGCTGCTTTCGCCGTCCTGTTCGGTACCGGTCCTGACCGAGAACACCACATCGGCGTATCCGTCGGCGTCGATGTCACCGACCGAGGGATCGACGCCGAACGTGCAGGAGGAGAAGGGCCCTTCGACAGGCAACCCGGTGGTCCTCTCGGTGAGGCGCAGGGGGTTGAGCTTCGAGCTCTCCCCCGAGGGGCCGCCGTACAGGACAACCACGCTGGTGCCGCCCTCCGGGATCATGAAATCGCCGAGCATCTCGCAGCCGAGTCCCGCCACGACGTCGGCGAAGCCGTCCTTGTTCACGTCCCCCGTCTGCAGCCACGCGCCGTAGAAGTCCTTGCCCTGGTCGTCCTTCAGGCGTGGGCCCTTGACGAGCTTCCCGTCGGCGGTGCCTCGGTACACGAGGGTGGCGCGGGGGATGGGCTCCTCGTCCGCGAAGACATGGGACCACGTGACAAGGAGGTCGTCCTTGCCGTCCCCCGTCATGTCCCCGGCGGTGGTTGGCCTCGCGGTGAAGTACGGGTCGCTGGGCGTCAGGTCGAGAGAGACCGTGCGGCGCGGCACGCCCTCGCGGTCGAACGGCCCCAGGAGGAGCTGTGCGGTGTTGTCCTCGCTCCCGGCGACGACGAGGTCGGCCCGCCCGTCACCGTCGAAGTCACCGGAGAGAGGGGCGGTACCTGTCAGCCGGGCCGCTTTGGACAGCCCCTCGGCGCTTCCCCAGACGACGAAGACCGTGCTCCTGCCCGCCTGGGTGACGAAGTCGGCCCGCCCGTCACCGTCCAGGTCGGCGGTCACGCCCCGGCTTCCGAATCCGCCGCCCTCGCCTGCCTTGCCGAGCCCCAGGTCGTCCTGGGTGACGACCTGCTTTCCTTCGAGTACCGGGCCCTTCGAGGAGCCGCGGATCACGGCCGCGTACCCGGCGGCGTACTTCCCGTTGACGGTCGCGCTCCCGTCGGTCAAGACCAGATCCCCGTACCCGTCCCCGTCGAAGTCCGACCGGACGGCAGGCCGTCCCGTCCCTTTCTCCGCGGAGTCCGACGGTACGGCGGCCCGGTGTGTCTGTCTGTCCTTCCCGTCCGAGTCCGACCCGCCCGACCCGCAGGCGGACAGCAGGAGAACCAGGACCACGCCGACGCCAAGCCTTTGCCTCATGGGAGTGGGACCACCGGCCGTCGCGTTCGGTTGCACGGAAGTTCCAGGAAAGCCGGTGGCCGGGCCCCGCCCGAAGGCAGGACCCGGCCACCGCGGTCGTCCGGTCGGCTCCGGTCAGCCCCGCTCCGCCGCGAGCAGCGCGCCAAACGCCTCGGTCAGCGCCTCGCGCCAGTCCCGGATCGGCTCGATGCCCGCCGCCGCCCACCGGTCGTGGCCCAGCACGCTGTACGCGGGCCGGGGCGCCGGCCGTACGAAGGCCGCGCTGGTGGTGGGGCGCACCCGCTCCGGATCGGCGCCCAGCTGCTCGAAGATGGCCCGCGTGAAGCCGAACCACGTCGTCTCGCCACCGCTGGTGCCGTGGTAGACGCCGGCCGGCGCGGTGCCCGCGAGGGCGCCCTGGCCGAGGCGGACCAGCCGGTCGGCGAGGTCGGCCGTCCAGGTGGGCTGGCCGCGCTGGTCGTCGACCACGTCGAGGGTGTCCTTGACGCCCTCCAGCTTGATCATCGTACGGACGAAGTTGCCGCCGCCCGCGCCGTACAGCCAGGCCGTGCGCACCACGTAGCCGGTCTCCCGGAGCGCCGCGAGGACCGCCTGCTCGCCCGCCAGCTTGGTGCGCCCGTACGCGCTGCGCGGCCCGGTGGGCGCGTCCTCGGGGTACGGCTTCTCGGCGTCGCCGGTGAACACGTAGTCCGTGGACACCTGCAGGAGTACGGCCCCGGTCTCCGCGCACGCCTCGGCGAGGTGGCGCGGGCCGTCGCCGTTGATCCGCAGCGCCTCGTCCTCGCGGGACTCGGCGTCGTCCACGGCCGTCCAGGCGGCGCAGTTGACGACCACGGCCGGGCGGTGTGCGGCCACCGCCGCGCCCACCGAAGCCGGATCGGTGATGTCCAGTTCGGTGCGGGGGGCCGCGACGGCGGAGATCCCCGCGGCGGCGAGCCGCGCGAGGACGTCCTGCGCGAGCATGCCCCCCGCGCCGGTGACCAGCCAGGTCCCGTTGTAGGTCACAGCGCCGCCCGCTCCTTCAGCGCCTCCCACCAGGCGCGGTTCTCGCGGTACCACTGGACCGTCTCCGCCAGGCCCTGCTCGAAGCTCTTGCGGGGCTCGTAGCCGAGCTCCTCGCGGATCTTCGTGCAGTCGACGGAGTAGCGGCGGTCGTGGCCCTTGCGGTCCTCGACGTACTCGACGCTGGTCTCCCAGTCGGCGCCGCACGCCTTGAGCAGCAGGCCGGTGAGCTCCTTGTTGGAGAGCTCGGTGCCGCCGCCGATGTTGTAGACCTCGCCCGCGCGGCCCTTGGTGCGGACCAGCTCGATGCCCTGGACGTGGTCGTCGATGTGCAGCCAGTCGCGGACGTTGCCGCCGTCGCCGTACAGCGGGACCTTCTTGCCGTCGAGGAGGTTGGTCACGAAGAGCGGGATGACCTTCTCGGGGAAGTGGTGGTGCCCGTAGTTGTTGGAGCAGCGGGTGACGCGGACGTCCAGGCCGTGGGTGCGGTGGTACGACAGCGCGATCAGGTCACTGGAGGCCTTCGCCGAGGAATACGGCGAGTTGGGCTCCAGCGGGTGCGTCTCGGGCCAGGAGCCCTCGTCGATCGAGCCGTAGACCTCGTCGGTGGAGATGTGGACGAAGGTCTTGATGCCCGCCCGGTGCGCCGCGTCGATGAGCGTGTGCGTGCCGACGACGTTCGTGCGGACGAACTCCGCGCCGCCGTCGATGGAACGGTCGACGTGCGACTCGGCGGCGAAATGCACCACCTGGTCGTGCTCGGCCATCAGCTTGCCGACCAGCTCCGGATCGCAGATGTCGCCCTGTACGAAGGCGAATCCGGGGTGCGCGCGCACCTCGTCGAGGTTGGCCGGGTTGCCCGCGTACGTCAGCTTGTCCAGGACGGTGATCGCGACATCACCGGGGCCCTCGGGGCCGAGCAGCGTACGGACGTAGTGCGAGCCGATGAAACCGGCACCGCCGGTCACCAGAATCCGGGTCGGGTGGGCGGGAGAGGTGGGGGCCGTCATGAAGAGATCTGCACCTTGCTGTGATCACCGAGCACGAGCCGGTGGGCCTTGGGGTTACGGGGAGCCGGCGTGACGACGACGTCGCGCCCGATCAGCGAGGCCTCCACCCGGCGCACGCCGGTCACGGAGGAGCCGCGCAGCACGATGGAGTACTCGATCTCGCTGTCCTCGATCCGGCAGTCCTCCGAGACCGAGGTGAACGGGCCGATGTACGCGTCGTTGACCACCGTGCCGGCACCGATGATGGCAGGTCCGACGATCCGGCTGCCACTGACCCGGGCACCCTCTTCGATGCGCACCCGGCCGATGATCTCGCTGCCCTCGTCCACCGTGCCCGCGTTGTGCGGCTCCACGGTCTCCAGGACGGACCGGTTGACCTCCAGCATGTCGGTGACGTTGCCGGTGTCCTTCCAGTAGCCGGAGATGGTGGTGGAGCGGACGTCACGCTTCTCGTCGATCAGCCACTGGATGGCGTGCGTGATCTCCAGCTCGCCGCGCCAGGAGGGCTCGATGGAGCGGACGGCCTCGTGGATGGCCGGGGTGAACAGATAGACGCCGACGAGCGCCAGATCGCTCTTGGGCTGCTTCGGCTTCTCCTCCAGGCCCACCACCCGGCCGTCGGGGCCGAGTTCCGCGACACCGAAGGAGGTGGGGTTGGGAACCTTGGTGAGCAGGATCTGCGCGTCGGGCCGCTCGGCCCGGAACCCCTCCACCAGGCCGGTGATGCCACCGACGATGAAGTTGTCGCCGAGGTACATGACGAAGTCGTCGTCACCGAGGAAGTCCTGGGCGATGAGCACCGCGTGGGCGAGCCCCAGCGGCGATTCCTGCGGGATGTAGGTGACCTTGATCCCGAAGAGCGAGCCGTCGCCCACCGCCTCGCGGATCTCGTCCGCGGTGTCGCCGACGACGATTCCGACCTCGCTGATCCCGGCTTCGGCGATCGCTTCGAGCCCGTAGAAGAGCACAGGCTTGTTGGCGACCGGCACCAGCTGTTTGGCCGAGGTGTGGGTGATCGGGCGGAGGCGGGTGCCCGCTCCCCCGGAGAGCACGAGAGCCTTCACGTATTGCGCCCCAATACTGTGCACATACGGGAATTAAAATCCCAATTTGTCTGAATTTAGCGTCAATCTCGGCTCACATCATAACCCTGTGACGCAGCCGTTGATTCACCTTTCGTTCACACACGTAATCCCCGGGTGACCACTCGTGGCCTGGGCAAACGTGATCCGCCCCCGGTCGGACCGGGGGCGGATCACGTTTTCACCACGGAGTGGCGTCAGGCCTCGTCGGCGGGGGCCGAGACGGACCGGAGCGACTGCTGCTCGGCAGCCGCCGTCTTCTTCGACGCCGCCTTCTTGGCGGTCGTCTTCTTGGCTGCGGTCTTCTTCGCTGCCGTCTTCTTGGCCACCGTCTTCTTGGTGGCGGCCTTCTTCGCCGTGGCCTTCTTGGCCGTCTTACGGGCCGTCTTCTTGGCCGGAGCCGCTTCCGCGGCCTCAGTCTCGGCGTCGGCCTCGATCTCGGCCTCTACCTCGGCCTCTACCTCGGCAGGAGCCTCGGCCGGCTCCTCCACCGGCTCCTCCGCGGCCGCCGGGACGACCACGACGGCCGCCTCCTCGGACGCGGTGGGCGCGGTGGCCTTGCGCACGGCACGGCGCCTCGGACGGGCCGGGGCGGCGCTCTCGGCTTGTGCCTCGGCAGCGGCCTCGGCGACCGGCGCCGGAGCCTGATCGGCCTGCGGCTCGACCGCGGGCGCGGTCTCGGCGACCGTCACCACGGCCGCCTCGGCGCCCGCAGGCGAACCGGCCGGAGCGGACACCTTGCGGGTCGCCCGGCGACGGCCACGGCCCCTGGGCGCGGCCTCGTCAGCGACCGGCTCGGCGACCGGCTCCGCGGCCGGCGCCTCGACGACCGGGTCCTCGGCGGCGACGGGCTCGGCATGCGCGACAGCGGCCTCCTCCATCTGCACCGGACGCTCGGCCTCTTCCTCGGCCGTCACGTCCTGAGCCGTCGGCGCCTCGGCCTCGGCCTCGACCCTCGTCTCACGACGCCGGTCGTCCCGCTTCGGCGCGCCCGCCGGAGCCGACGCCCGCCGGCTCGCCCGGCGCCTCGAACGGCCCCGACCGGCCGCGGCCTCCGCCTCGGCGACGCTGCTGTACAGCTCCTCGTCCGGCTCGAAGTCGACGTCGGCCAGCGCGAGGGGCTCGGCGACCTCGGCGGCCACCTCGGCCTCGGTCTCGATCTCCTCGGGGGCCTCGACGGCCGCCTCGTGCTCGTGGACCTGCCCGTCACCGCCGCGCCCGCGCTTGCGGCGCTTGCCGCCGCCTCCGGCGGAGGTCGGCTGCTCCATGTGGACGATGACGCCACGGCCGTTGCAGTGCACGCAGGTCTCGGAGAACGACTCCAGCAGCCCCTGGCCGACCCGCTTGCGGGTCATCTGGACCAGGCCCAGCGAGGTGACCTCGGCGACCTGGTGCTTCGTACGGTCGCGGCCCAGGCACTCGAGCAGGCGCCGCAGCACCAGGTCCCGGTTGGACTCCAGCACCATGTCGATGAAGTCGATGACGATGATGCCGCCGAGGTCGCGCAGCCTGAGCTGGCGCACGATCTCCTCGGCCGCCTCCAGGTTGTTCCTGGTGACCGTCTCCTCGAGGTTGCCGCCCTGACCGGTGAACTTGCCGGTGTTGACGTCGACGACGACCATCGCCTCGGTCCGGTCGATCACCAGCGAACCGCCGCTCGGCAGCCAGACCTTACGGTCCAGCGCCTTGGCGAGCTGCTCGTCGATCCGGTACGTGGCGAAGACGTCGACCTCGCTGGTCCACCTCTGCAGCCGCTCGGCGAGATCCGGCGCGACGTGCGAGACGTATCCGTGGATGGTCTCCCACGCGTCGTCACCGCTCACGATGACCTTGGTGAAGTCCTCGTTGAAGATGTCGCGGACGACCCGGACGGTCATGTCCGGCTCGCCGTACAGCAGCGTCGGCGCGTTCGAGCTGCCGCCGTTCTTCGACTTCTTCTGGATGTCCTCCCACTGCCCCTGCAGCCGCTCGACGTCCCGGCGCAGCTCGTCCTCGCTCGCGCCCTCGGCGGCGGTGCGCACGATCACGCCCGCGTCCTCGGGGACGATCTTCTTGAGGATGGTCTTCAGCCGGGCCCGCTCGGTGTCGGGCAGCTTGCGGCTGATGCCGGTCATCGAGCCCTCGGGCACGTAGACGAGGTACCGGCCGGGCAGCGACACCTGGCTGGTCAGCCGCGCGCCCTTGTGCCCGATCGGGTCCTTCGTCACCTGCACGAGCACCGACTGCCCGGACTTCAGCGCGCTCTCGATGCGCCGCGGGCCGTTGCCCATGCCCAGCGCCTCGAAGTTGACCTCACCGGCGTACAGCACGGCGTTGCGGCCCTTACCGATGTCGATGAAGGCGGCCTCCATCGACGGCAGCACGTTCTGCACCTTGCCGAGGTAGACGTTGCCGACGTACGAGGTCGACTGCTCCTTGTTGACGTAGTGCTCGACGAGCACGCCGTCCTCCAGGACGCCGATCTGCGTACGGTCGCCGTACTGGCGGACCACCATCACGCGCTCGACGGCCTCGCGGCGGGCCAGGAACTCCGCCTCGGTGATGATCGGAACGCGTCGGCGCCCCTGCTCACGGCCTTCCCGGCGGCGCTGCTTCTTGGCCTCCAGACGGGTCGAGCCCTTGATGGACTGCACCTCGTCGGACGGCTCGGAGGGCTTGCGCGGCTCGCGGACCTTGACGACGGTCCGCTCGGGGTCACTGTCTCCGGGCTCGACGTCGGTCGAGGAGTCACCGGCACGCCGGCGACGACGCCGACGGCGACGGCTGCTGCTGGAACCGGAGCCGCCCTCGCGGTCATCGGCGTCCGCAGCGTCCTCGGCATCCTCATCGGCCTGCTCGGCGGTGTCCTCGGCGTCCTGTGCGGCCTGCTCGTCGGCGAGCTCGTCGCCGTCGGAGTCCTGGCCCTCGCCCGACTCGGAGTCGGCCAGGTCGCCCCGGCGGCGGCGACGGCCGCCGCGACGGCGACGCCGGCGCGAACCGGTGTCCTCGTTCTCGTCGCCCTCGGCGGAGTCCTCGGCCTCCTCGGCCTCGTCCGGCTCCTCCTCGACGACGGACTCGGGGGCGGCCTGCACGGCCGGCGCCTCGGGCTCCTGCGCGGGGGCGGAGCCACGGCGGCGGCGCCGACGCCGGCCGCCCTGCTCCTCGGAGGTCTCCGCGGTCTCTTCGACCGCCGCGGGCTCGACCCGGGGCTCGGGTTCGGGCTCGGGCTCGGCCTCGGCGGCCGCGGCGGCAGCGGCCCGCTGCGGCGTCTGGAACTGCGGCTCGGTGAAGACGGGTGCCTGGAACACGGCGACGGCGGGCCGCGCCGGCCGACGCGGTGCCTCGTCCTCTCCGGCGGCCGGCTGCGCGGGCGCGGCAAAGCCGGTGGCGGCCTTGCGGGCGACCCGACGACGCCGACGCGGGGAGGCGTCCTCGGCGGGCTCCTGCGGCGCCTCGGCCTCCGCGGCGGCGGGAACCTCGGGCTCGGGGGTGCTCGTCACGACGGCCTCCTCGGCCGACTCCGAGTCCGTACCGGCGGGCGCGGTCACCCGGCGCGTGGCACGCCGACGCGTACGAGGAGCCGGCGCGGCCTCTGCGGCGGCGGTGTCGGTGTCCGTGGGGAGGTCCACCGCCTCACCGGCGGCTTCGGCCGTCTCGACGGCCTGCGCGGCCTGCAGCGTCTCGGCGGCGGCATCCTCCGCCTTCGGCGCCCCGGCAGGCGCGGAGGCGCGGCGGGTGGCACGGCGACGCGTGGTACGCGCGGCGGGTGCCTCGGCCGGAGCCTCGACGTCCTCGACCGCGGCCCTCTCGGCGACGGGCTCGGCGGCAGCGGGCACAACGACCTCGGCAGCCTCCGCGGCCTCGGCGGAATCCGGCGCCCCGGCGGGTGCGGACACCCGGCGCGTGGCACGCCGACGCGTACGAGGAGCCGGCGCGGCCTCTTCGGCCGCAGGGGTCTCGACAGCCTCGGCCTCCTGCGCCTCCTGTGCACCGGCGTCACCGGCAGCGCTCACAGGTACCACGGTCTCGGTGGCCTCGACAGCGGCGGAAGCCCCGGCGGGCGCGGACACCCGGCGCGTGGCACGCCGACGCGTACGAGGAGCCGGCGCGGCCTCTTCGGCCGCTGGGCTCTCGACAGCCTCGGCTTCCACCGTCCCAGTGGTCTCGGCGCCCTCGGCGAGCTCTTCCTCGTCGGTGACGAGGTCCTCGGCCTCCGCGGCCGGTATGGCCGGCGCGACGGTCTCCTCCGGAGCCTCGGACGAGGCGACCGGCGGACCCGCCGGGCGGGAAGCGGCACGGCGCCGACGACGCGGCGGCAGGGTGTCGCTCGGAGTGTTGGGTTCGGAACCCTCGGTGGGTTCGGTCGGTTCGAGCATGCGGGCATTTCTCCCGTCGGGCTCCCGGGCGCCGCACCTGGTCCGGCGAGATGCCGGTGACGTCCGCGGCTCGCGCGTTGCGCGGTGCCGCCGTCCGGGGCGCGGGCGCCGCACGGGAGCTTTCTGTGTCCTGTCTCGCCGGTTCCGTACGCCGAATGCGTACGGCCTGGCGAAAGTCTTCTGGTCGGTGCGCTGCCCGACCCAGGTGGCTCCCGAGTACGAGGGCGGCGCTTACGACGTCCGTCCCTACGCGGAACCTTCCGGCACCGGCGCTGTCGCGGCGGCAGCGGAAGCGGCCGTCGAGAGGGCCACCGCTGCCTCGCGGTCGGGCGCGAGCGGGTCGGTCACCGTGCCGGTCTCCTCATCGAACAGCCCCTGCGCCAGCCTGGTCACCGCTGCGGGGACCGGCGGCGCCAGGTCGGCCACGGCGCGGAGACCGGACAGGACGTCGTCGGGTCGAACGGCAGGCGTCACGTGCCGAACAACCAGCCGCAGTATCGCACAGGGCTGGTCGGTCGGCCTATCAGCCTGCGGAGCGTGCGTTTCAAGGTGCGCGACCGCCGAGCGGGCGTCGAAGGTGCGTACGCCGTTCTTGGTCTTGCGCCGGACCTCGACGGACTCGGCGGTGGTGAAGACCGCGACCGCGCGTTGGGCGTCGGCCGGGTCCACGCCGTCCAGCCGCAGCTCCCATACGGAAGCGGTGAGCCGGTCGGCGAGCCCTGAGGTCCGGGCCTCGACCGCGTCGATGATGTCGAGCCCGTCGGGCAGCGACTCGTCGAGCAGCAGTCTGAGCTTGTCCGGGTCACGCGTCTCGGTGAGGGCGATCTCCAGGTATTCCGCCTCACTGCCCGTGCCGGTGGGTGCGGCATTGGCGTACGACACCTTCGGGTGCGGTGTGAACCCCGCCGAGTACGCCATCGGCACCTCGGCACGGCGCAACGCACGCTCGAAGGCGCGCTGGAAGTCACGGTGGCTGGTGAACCGGAGGCGGCCGCGCTTGGTGTAGCGCAGTCGGATGCGCTGCACCGCGGGTGCGGGCGGCGGGCCTTCGGGCTGTCGCTTGCCCAGTGTCGTTCAGTCCTTCGTGAGAGCGGTCGTGCTACTACCAAGAGTACGTGTCTCGCCGCCCGGAGGTTCCCGCCGCTCCGCCACCTGCGGCGGCCGCGGCTCCCCGAAGACCATCCGCCGGAAGTCGGCGCGCGCCTGCCGCACGGACTCGCGGGCGGCGGCGAGCGACTGCCGGGTGGCGCGCCCCACACTGCGCGCGGCTTCGGCGACGGGCCGCAGCACGGCATCCCGCACGGCATGCCCGACCGGCGTCAGCACGCTCCGGTAGGCCCATCGCACGGGCTCCACGAAGATCCACCGGAAGAGGGTTCCGAGGAACCGCCCGACGGCAAGGGAGACGTACCCCGCGATCCGCCAGGCATGACCGAGGGCCTCCCCGATCTCCCGGCCGATGACGGCGAGCACACGTCCCACGGGCACGAGGATCCAGCGCCACAGGGCGAGCGCGGGCAGGACGAGGAGCACGCGGGTGATCCAGTAGAGGGCGATCCCGACCCCGGTGACGATCATGCTCAGGCACCACACGAGTCCTCTGGCGCACCAGGTGACGGCCCGCCCGACGGGCGCGAGAACCCACTCGAACACCCACATGGCGGGTACGACGAGGAGATACCGCACCAGCCAGGCGACGACGCCGTAGATGCCGGCCCCCAGGGCGGCGAGCACGGCCCCCAAACCCCTGAGCACCCACATCACGCCGTGCCCCACCGGCGTCAGCACGCGCGCGTAGCCCCACGCCAGCCCGGCCCCGATCCCCCGCGCGACCCACGCCAGCCCGGCCCCGATCCCCCGCGCGACCCACGCGAGGGCATGTCCGAGCGGCGTCAGCACATACCGGTACAGCCACCCGAGCGGCACGAGGACGAGCATGTTCCCGAGCCACCCGAGTCCCTTGCCGAGGGGCACGAGCAGATACCGCCACAGCCCCACGAACGGCCAGACGAAGACAGCCCGTCCGACCCAGAGCAACGCCCGCCCCAGCGGCCGCAGCACCACGTCGTTCAGGAGCCGCCCCCCGACGACAAGCGCGTCCCACACCATCCGCACGGGCACGACCAGCACGAGCACGACGATCCGCACCGGAATGCGAATCGCGACAGCGAGACACCCCTCAGGCTGCTGCGGCTGTGGCTGCGGCGACGGCTTCTCCAGATCCATACCGACGTAGACGCCTCAGTTCCCCGTCCGGATGCAGTACCGCGACTTTCCGCCCCACTCGTCCTCGAACTTAAGTGCCGGCCACGTGTTTTCCTATGTCGCCGCTGCCAGCAGTCCCGCGATCAGTGCGGTGCGGGAGGGGACGTGGTCGAGCAACGCGGGGATCGGACGGCCGCAGCGCGGCCGGCGCGGCGTCGATCCGGTCCGCCTCGGCGGGCACGGCGATCCGTACGTCGATACCGCAGCGGGCCTGTCCGGCCACCACATTGCGTGCCGTAACGCCGCTGATTTCCCCGACGTTGACCGTGGTGCCCAGTTCCGGCGAGCCCAGCGCGACGATCCGGGTGACGAGTTCGGCGAGGGCGTGCACGGCGCTCGCGCCCCGTTCCGGGTCGAGGCCGGCGTGCGACTCCACCCCGTCCACCGTCAGCTCGAAGATGCCGCCGCCCTTGCGGGCCGTCTTCAGCGCCCCGTCGGGGCCGGCCGCCGCCTCGCACACCAGCGTGGCCACCGTCGCCTCGCCAACGACGCCTTCGCCGACATCCTGGGCCTCCCCCACGGTCTGGGTCCCCCACTCCCACCCGTCCTGCGCCCAGCACGCCCCCCGACGAGCACTGGCTGGGGACAGTGGCCCGGGAGTCCCTGGCCGTCATGGCGGGCCTGTTCTGGGACCTCGGCGAAAGCCCAGGCAGTATGGGCCCATGATTACGCTCACGAAGGAAGACGGACCCGCGGACCTGGACGGGGTCACCCATCTGTCCATCGGGGTGTCCTGGGACCCCACCGCCGGCGCCAGCGGCGGAGTGATGGGCAAACTCCGCCGGAAGACCGGCACCGACCTCGACCTGATCGCCATCGCCATGCACGACGGGGAACCGGTGCGCCTGGCGGGCCTCGACTCCCTCGACCCCATCGGCAACGGCTCCCTGCTGCACAGCGGCGACAACCAGACCGGCCACGGGGACGGCGACGACGAGACCGTCATGGTCGAGTTCTCGAAGATCCCGCCCCACATCACCTCGATCGTGTTCGTCGCCGCCGCCTACAAGAAGGGCAGCTCCTTCCAGAAGGCGCGCAACATCAGCTTCAAGGTGTACGACGCGACCGGCGGCACCACTCAGCAGGTCGCCGACATCTGGCCCAGCATGCTCACCCAGGACAACGGCTGCGCCGTCGCCAAGGCGGTGCGGTCCGGCGCCACCTGGAAACTCGAAGTGATCAACGTGACGGGGAAGATCAAGCAGGGTGACCAACTCGCCCTGATGCGGTTCGCCGCGAGCAAGTAGACGTAGCCTCAGGGACTTACGCGGTCATGTTCGCCGCCGGTGCGAAACACCGGCGGCAACCGCCACCGACGTTGCCCGTTACTCCACTTCGATGCCGTAATCCCGAACGAGTTGCTCCAGGCCTCCCGCGTAACCCTTCCCACCCAGCACGAAGTCCCAGTCGCCGCTGGGCCGGTGCCGGAAGGAGCCGAGCAGCGCGTCGAAGGAGACTCTTATCGCTGCCTTGTCCGGCGCCACAGCCGGCACTGTGCACACCGAACCGTCCGGCGTCTGCGGGTTGTTGAAGAAGACGAAGTGCTCTTCACTGAGCACTCGGTTGCCCCGGCAGACGAGCGCGCAGACATCCAACGCGACGATCCCGGACCACGTCATGCCCAACACGTTGTCGTCATCGGGCGGAGTCGCGGGCCCTGCGGGTGCCGGCTGCGCGGGGGCCGGTCGCCCGCCCTCCTCCAGGCGTCCACGAAGCCCGTGCCGGTGCAACAGGTCGACGAGTCCAGTTCTGGGCATCACGCTGCCTCGTCAACTGCCGACCGATGAGTTTCGGAGCCCGGTGGGGTCTGCCTCTACACACGTGCAAGCTGCCCACGAGCTCTGTGAGGGGACCATGACCGCCCACGCACTACCACCCGTCGTTGACGCCGCGACTTGGGAGCACCGGCTCGAGGCACTCCGTACCCGGGAGAAGGCCGCGACGCGGGAGCTCGACGCCATCGCCGCCGAGCGTCGTCGCCTGCCGATGGTCGAGATGCCCGACTACACCCTCGAGGGCGAGGACGGCCTCGTTCGGCTGGCGGACGTCTTCGAAGGCAAGAGGCAACTGATCGTCTACAACCACATGTGGTTCCCCGGCAAGGAATGGCAGTGCCCGGGCTGCACGGGGTTCACCTCGCAGTACACCCGCCTGGAGTTCCTGGACAACTACGATGCGCGATTCGTCATCGTCACCCAGGGCCCGATCGAAGAGGCACTCGCCTACAAGCAGCGGGTCGGCAACCGGATGGCCTGGTACTCGACTGCGCACAGCTCATTCGGGGCCGACGTCGGCGCACCGCCCGACGGAGGATTCGCGGTCAACGTGTTCCTGCGCGACGGCGACTCCGTCTATCGCACCTGGCACACAAACGGTCGGGGTACCGAGCAGCTCGGTCACGCCTTCGCGCTGATCGATGTCCTGCCGTACGGACGCCAGGAGGAATGGCAGGACTCGCCCGAGGGCTGGCCGCAGTCGCCCACCTACAGCCGGTGGGCGATGTCCAAGGACATCGCCGCCCTCTATGGCTCGGGCTCCGGCGGCGGCTGAACTGATCACGACGATGAGCGGGTGGGAGGTGCCGTGCCAGTGCTGGTCTGACAGCCTCGCTCACCTCAGTGCGTGTGGCCGCTCGACGCAGGCACCGGCGCCGCGTTCTTGACCGTAAGAGGCAGCAGCTTCTTGCCCGTCGGGCCGATCTGGATCTGGGTGTCCATCTGCGGGCGAGTAACTACGTACAACCACCTCGCCAAGGCACGGCGCCAGCCGTTGCCTCTGTCAGCGAAGCCGCCGGACCCAGACCTTTTCGTCGCATGGTTGACGGTTGGCGGTAGGCGCGCGGTTACTGTGCTCCGCGGTCTCCAAGACTCGTCCAGGTCGGTCGGGGCAAGGCCCGATTCGTACGGGTCAGGGCGCCCATCTCGGCGCCCGAGACGAGGCGGTGGGCGCTCCACCACGGCCCACCTGTGCCTCGCGTTTCAGCGACCGGCATGGTCCTGGCGGAGGAACGCCTTGGCATGCCCGGCCGACGCGGTCTGCCGGGTGGGGTGGTCTAGCGCAAGATCCGGAAAGTCACTAGCATGCGCACGATCCGGCCACAGTCGGGTCGGGCAGGCAATCTTCCCTGGAAGAGCGGGGGCACACTCCGCTGCGAGAACCCCGTTCACCTCTGGGAGGGAATGGTGTCGCAGTCCCGTAGGCTCTCAAGTCGCCCCCAATGGCTGGTTTTCATCGGTCACCCACTACGGTGCGTGGCCCGTCCGGTTGAGCACCGTTGATCCCTCGAAGGGAAGTAGTTCACGCCGCGGCAGGGAGATCTAGTGAAAGACGTCGGGTCGGTGCGTACTACTGCATTCCGGGAAGATGAGTCCAATCCCGGCGCCTTCCAGGCCAGCGCGACCATGGTGCAGGCGGGCTTCTTCTGCTGGGAGATCGCCACAGGCGAGGTGAGCTGCGATCCGCTCACCCTCGCGCTGCACGGCATGCCCGAGAACGGCCCGTCGGACATCTCAAGCTTCCTGGCCGCAGTGCACGAGTCCGATCTGGCCAATGTGCGCGATGCCTTGGGACTGATAGCGGAATCCTGCGGCAACTACCAGATCGAGTACCGCGTCACTTCCGACGACGGCCGGCACCGATCCTTGGAGGCCCGGGGCCGCGTCCTGCCGGGCGCCGACGGGCTGCCGGCCCGCATGGTCGGAGTGGTCATGGACACCACGGCAGTCCATGAACGCCACGAGGCGGAGAAGCGGCGGTTGTACGAGCGCGCCAGCCGTGACCGCTGGATGCGGGAGCTGACCGCGGCTCTGGCCGCCGCGGTGACGGTCAAGGACATCATGGCCGCCGCACAGGCAGGATTGCGTACCTTCGGAGCGGACGCGCTGGCGGTGATCGCCCCGGAGGGGAACGGGTTGACCGTCGTCGCCTCGTGCGCCGACGACGAGCAGGGTGAGGACTCCCTGCGAGTCCTCGACGCTACGGCCCGCACACTTGTGGAGGAGTCACTCGACCGTAGGGCGCCCGTTCTCATCGGCTCCGCGGACGCACTGATCACCGGTTACCCGCACCTGGCACCACTCGTGCAGTCGGCCCCGCAGGCGTGGGCGGCATTGCCGCTCACGGACTCGCGCGGCCGCGTCAGTTCCTGCCTCGTCAGTTTCCCCGAACCGCAGGAATTTCTTCCCGAGGAGCGGGCCCTCCTGGTCGCCGCCCTGGGACTGCTCGCCCAGTCACTGGAGCGAGCCGGCATGTACGAGTCGGAACACGCACTCGCCACCGAGCTCCAGCGTGGCATGCTGCCGCGCGGGCCACTCACGGCGCCGGGTGTGACCATCGCCGCCCGCTACCAGGCCGCCACCTCCGGCATGTGGATCGGCGGCGACTGGTACGACGCCATCAGCCTGCCCGACGGCGGCGTGGCTCTGGTCATAGGAGATGTGCAGGGACACAGCGTTCACGCCGCGTCTCTCATGGGACGGCTGCGTACCGCCGTGCATGCCTACGCGAACGAAGGACACCCGCCCGCGGCCGTCCTGGAACGCACCAACCGCCTGCTGGCCGAGCTGAACACCGACCCGGACACGGCCCTGTTCGCCACATGTTGTTACATGGCACTCAACCCCATCGACGGAACGCTCCGGGTGTGCCGGGCGGGTCATCCGGCCCCAGCGCTGATCACACCCCGCAAGCCGCCGCGCCTCCTGGAGGTCCCCGGCGGCCTCCCTCTGGGGATCGACCGGGAGCAGCGGTACCCGACCACCCGCCTGCGCATCGCTCCGGGCAGCGTGCTCGCGCTGACCACCGACGGCCTGCTCGAGGCCGTGAACAAGGACATCGACCAGGGCACGGAGAGGTTTCTCCAGGGTCTGCGAGGCGCTCCCACGGCGGACCTGCAGACCGTTGTCGACGACCTTCTCGCCGGTACGCAGAAGGCTCACGGCCTGGGCGACGACGTCGCTCTGCTCCTGGCTCGTCTGAACCGGCCCGGCCGCCGCAGCTGACCAGGCCTGTTCACAACCGGCCTGGATCGCTGGGAACGTGTATCAGCGTCCAACCGAATTCGCCCGGTCTGTGGTGCTGACCCTCACAGGGCAATGAGCGCCAAAGAAACGAGACCTCTGTCGAGTGCCATCAACAGGCAGGGTAATTTACGTCGATGGCTGGGACTGCCTGGTCATGCATGCGGGCCTTGGGCATGCCGCATCGGCAATGTCGCTGGATGTCACGAATGGCAGAGAATTATCGAGAAGCGAGCTGACGTATGGACAATTTCCGGATTCCGGACCTCTGCATACCCGTACCGGCAGCGCTCAATCCGGAACTCCAGGAGGCCACGGCGGCTGCTGAGGCGTGGCTGGACGAGTTCGGTCTGGTGCCCACCGAGGAAGCACGTCGGCATGTGCAGCGCACTCGTGTGGACCGGCTCACTGCGTGGCTGTGCCCGCACGCCTCACGGGAGGCGCTGACGCTGATCACCCAATGGAACGCTTGGCTGTTCCAGTTGGACGACCAGTTCGACGACGACCCGGTGCGCGGTTACCAGCCCGAGCGGTGGCGGGAGGCGTTCGGGCCGTTGTTCGCCGTCTTCGACGGAACCGTCACACCTGGGCGACTGGCGCGTTCCCTGGCCGACCTGTGGCGCCGTACAACGGCTGTCCGTTCTTCCGTATGGCAGCGAAGATTTGTCCCGCACTTGTTGTGGTATTTCGACAGCTACCGGGCCGAAATGATTTATCGGGAGGAAGGGCGCGTACCCGGCCTGCAGCAATATCTCACCCACCGCCGCGCCTCGTTCGCGTTCGACGCCGTCCTTGACCTGATGGAAATCGGTACCGGTGTGGACCTGCCCGACCAACTGCACGCGAACCCGGCCTTCGCAGACATGCGAGAGGCGGTGATCTACGCGAACGCCTGCATCAACGATCTCTACTCGCTACCCAAAGAACTCGCCCATGACTATGCGTTCAACGCCGTCACGGTGATCTGCCATCATCACCGGTGCAGCCTCCAGGAGGCGGCGGAGCGAGTGGCCGTGATGCAGGCCGGATACGTCCAGCGCATCCTCGATCTCGAACAGGTCCTGCCCGGGCGGCTGACAGGTTCCGGCCTCGTCGACGACGTCGTCGAGGACGCGCTGCGCTGCGTCACGGACTTCCACGCGCTCACCGCTGGGAATGTCGCTTGGTCGAAGGAGACCGGGCGCTATGCGGAGATAGAGGCCAAACCGACCTATCTGGCGGACGTGTTCATTCCATAGGACCCTCGGCCATCGCCCAAGTTCGCCGCAGCCCACGCGGCCGTGGCGCCACGGATCGACGCCAGCCGGTTCGGCGAGATTCTCCGGCTTCCACCCGCGGCGGTAAGCGAAACCCGCACCTGGTCACACACTGACGCGGCTCCCGAGGCATCAGCCGGGCCGAATATTTTCCGCGCACGCCTCTTGACCACCTATACCTACCGGTCAGTACGCTCACGCCACCCTCGATGACACCGGTGTCCTCCTCCCCTTGCCGCCACGGCGAACAGGCCCCTCGGCATGCCGCCGCACGCCTGGCACAGCTCCCGTGACCCGGGAAACGCCCCGGCGCTGTCCCCTGTCAGAACCGCGCCGTCAAGCGCTGTCCCGAACCCCACCCGAGAGTCCCTCGTGAACAAAACCCTTGCCAGCACAGCCGTCGCCGCGGCCGGCGCCCTTCTCGCCGTGCAGGCCTCTCTTCCTGCCCAGGCGTCGAGCAGCTCCACCTTCAACTCGACCAGCGACGCCGTCCTTTTCGTGCACGGCTACACCGGTGACGCCAGCAACTGGAACACCATGGCGGACCGCTTCAGACTCGACGGCTGGCCGTCCTCGTACCTCGACCAGTGGTCCTACGACTGGCACCAGTCCAATGCCACGACGGCCCAGCAGCTGTCCACCGAGGTCGACCGTCTCCTCGCGGCCACCGGCGCCACCAAGGTCGACATCGTCAGCCACTCAATGGGAGGGCTCTCCTCGCGCTACTACCTGAAGAACCTCGGCGGGACCTCCAAGGTCGACGCCTGGGTGTCACTGGGAGGACCGAACCACGGAACTGACAGCGCCAACAGCTGTTTCGACACCTCCTGCACCGAGATGCGTATCGGCTCCGGCTTCCTCGCCGCCCTCAACTCCGGCGATGAGACACCAGGCTCGCCCCGTTACGCCACCTGGTGGTCGCCCTGCGACACGGTGATCAACCCGGACACCTCCGTCTCCCTGTCCGGCGCGGCCAACACCCAGACCGCCTGCCTCAGCCACACGGGCCTGCTCACCGACGCAACGGTCTACGCCCAGACCCGGGACATGATCAACCACTGACCCTCGTCGACCAGCCGACAGGGGCCGCGGCCGCTATGGGCCGCTCACCGCGGCCTCTGCCGGCACCCCAGCCGCACAGCTCCGCCACCAGCACACCTACGTAGCGACCGGCCGGTCAGGTCAGACGCGAGCCTGGCGGGCTGCCACTCCGTGGCGTCCGGCTCCGGAGAGACGCCCGTCCGAGGCAGCGACGTCCGGGCCTCCCGCACGGGAGGCTGCCGCCGCCTGGTCGGTGCCTCCACCGTCTCCAGCGCGGCGACAGCCTCATCCTCGGTCACCCCCGCCGGCGCACCGACGACGCGGCGCAACGCCTCACTCACGTCAGTGGGCGTGTCCGCTGGTCGTGGCGTCCTTCTTGACCGTAAGAGGCAGCAGCTTCTTCCCGGTCGGTCCGATTTGAATAGCCGTGTCCATCTGCGGACACACCCCGCAGTCGAAGCAGGGCGTCCACCGGCAGTCCTCGACCTCCGTCTCGTCGAGCGAGTCCTGCCAGTCCTCCCAGAGCCAGTCCTTGTCGAGGCCCGAGTCGAGGTGGTCCCAGGGGAGGACCTCCTCGTAGGTGCGCTCGCGCGTGGTGTACCAGTCGACGTCGACACCGAAGGGGGCCAGCGCCTTGTCCGCGCAGCTCATCCAGCGGTCGTAGGAGAAGTGCTCGCGCCAGCCGTCGAAGCGGCCGCCGTCCTCGTAGACCGCGCGGATGACGGCGCCGACGCGGCGGTCGCCGCGGGACAGGAGGCCCTCGACGATGCCGGGTTTGCCGTCGTGGTAGCGGAAGCCGATCGAGCGGCCGTACTTCTTGTCGCCGCGGATCTTGTCGCGGAGCTTCGCCAGGCGGGCGTCCGTCTCCTCGGCCGAGAGCTGCGGGGCCCACTGGAAGGGGGTGTGCGGCTTGGGGACGAAACCGCCGATCGAGACCGTGCAGCGGATGTCGTTCTGGCCGGAGACCTCGCGGCCCTTCTGGATGACCTTCATCGCCATGTCGGCGATCTGGAGGACGTCCTCGTCGGTCTCCGTCGGCAGACCGCACATGAAGTAGAGCTTCACCTGGCGCCAGCCGTTGCCGTAGGCGGTGGCGACCGTGCGGATCAGGTCCTCCTCCGAGACCATCTTGTTGATGACCTTACGCATGCGCTCGGAGCCGCCCTCGGGGGCGAAGGTCAGGCCGGACCGGCGGCCGTTCCGCGTCAGCTCGTTCGCCAGGTCCACGTTGAACGCGTCCACGCGGGTCGAGGGGAGGGACAGACCGATCTGGTCCTCCTGGTAGCGGTCCGCCAGACCCTTCGCGATGTCGCCGATCTCGCTGTGGTCCGCGGAGGAGAGCGACAGGAGGCCGACCTCCTCGAAGCCCGTCGCCTTCAGGCCCTTCTCGACCATGTCGCCGATTCCGGTGATCGACCGCTCGCGCACCGGCCGGGTGATCATGCCCGCCTGGCAGAAGCGGCAGCCGCGCGTGCAGCCGCGGAAGATCTCCACCGACATGCGCTCGTGGACCGTCTCGGCGAGCGGGACCAGGGGCTGCTTGGGGTACGGCCACTCGTCCAGGTCCATCACCGTGTGCTTGGACACGCGCCACGGGACACCGGACTTGTTCGGTACGACACGGGCGATACGGCCGTCCGCGAGGTACTCGACGTCGTAGAAGGCCGGGATGTACACCGAGCCCGTCCTCGCCAGGCGGAAGAGGACCTCCTCGCGGCCGCCGGGGCAGCCCTGCGTCTTCCACTCGCGGATGATCCGCGTCATGTCGAGCACGGCCTGCTCGCCGTCGCCGATGATCGCCGCGTCGATGAAGTCGGCGATCGGCTCGGGGTTGAAGGCGGCATGCCCGCCGGCCAGCACGATCGGGTCGTCGATCGTCCGGTCCCGGGACTCCAGGGGGATCCCGGCCAGGTCCAGCGCCGTCAGCATGTTCGTGTAGCCCAGCTCCGTGGAGAAGGACAGACCGAACACGTCGAATGCCTTCACCGGCCGGTGGCTGTCCACCGTGAACTGCGGGACGTGGTGCTCCCGCATCAGCGCCTCGAGGTCCGGCCACACGCTGTAGGTGCGCTCGGCGAGGACGCCCTCCTGCTCGTTCAGTACCTCGTAGAGGATCATGACGCCCTGGTTGGGCAGACCGACCTCGTAGGCGTCCGGGTACATCAGCGCCCAGCGGACGTCCGTCGACTCCCACGGCTTGACGGTGGAGTTGAGCTCCCCGCCGACGTACTGGATCGGCTTCTGCACATGCGGGAGCAGAGCTTCGAGCTGCGGGAAGACCGACGCAGCGACTTCGGCAGGCATGTCGCGAACCTTCGTGAGCTGGACTGAACTGACAGGGGTGACCATCTAGCGTAACGCGACCGCGACCACCCCCCGCACGCCCGGAATCTCAGAGGTCGGCCGCCCCGTTCTTGATCCCGTCCCAGAACCCGGACAGTTGGGCCTCCACGGTCGCCGCCCGCCGTTCCTCACGCCCGTAGAGCAGCCCGTACGTGAAGGCGCTCTCCCCCGCCGCGTGCGCGACCGCGGACAGCTCGCGCAGGGTCTGGCGGGCCATCACGCTGTCCTGGTGGTCGCCGAGCAGGGTCTGCAGCGACTTCATGGACGTGACCAGGTCCTTGGCCGGCGTGCCGAGGGCCGGCTTGGCCGCCTCCGCCGAGTAGCGGGTGCGCTTGGCCTTTTTGCGGGCCTCGTGCACGGCGATGTCCCGGTCGGGTCCCGGCTCCAGCTCCAGCGCCTGCTCGACGAGCCCGGAGACCTTGCCGAAGTCCTTCTTCACGGCCTTGGTGATCACCTTGCCGGGTTTCCTCCCGGCCGCCTCCAGCAGCGGCGGGTGGGCGATCAGCGCGTCCAGGGTGTCGAGCAGTGCGAGGTAGCGGCGGGAGTCCAGGATGCCGATGAGCCGGCCGCGTGCCCCGCCCTGCCTGGCGCTCGCCCAGAGGCCCAGGCGCTCGACGACCGGCCCGGAGACCAGCGTGCCGGGCACGTCGTCGAGGGCCGCCGTCAGGCGCTCGGTCAGCACCTCGTGGTCCCGGTCCACACCCAGCTCACCGGCCAGCCACTTCAGTTCCTCGCCGATCGGGTCGGTGACGGTCCGGTCGAGGATCTTGCCGTACGACCTGAAGGTGCCGCGCATCCGGCGGGTGGCGACGCGCATGCTGTGCACGGAGTCCTCGACGTCCTGGCGTACGGCCGGGTCGAGCTCGACGATCGCGTCCCGCTGGGCGCGGACGTACGCGAGCACGTGGTCGCCGGCGGTCACGGGGTCCTTGCGAGACCCGGCCCGGCGGCGCTTCTTCTTGGGCGCCGTCTCCGCCAGGGCCCGAGCCAGCTTCGAGGAGGACCCGGACGGCTGCACGCCCGCCTTGCGCAACCGCTTCTCCACCTTGTCGAGGAAGCCCGGGTCGCCGCCGTCGGCGAGTTCCACCTCGATCTCCGTCCACTGGGCGACGCCGTCGCCACCGGTCAGCCGCTCGGCGTGCACGGCGTCCACGCTGACCTCGGCGAGCAGCCGACCCTCGGTGTCGAGGAGATCGCGGACGTCCCGGGCCGAGCGCAGCCGGACCACGGGCAGCAGCTCGGCGTCCCGGACCCGGGAGCGGACCAGCGCGGCGAGCTCGTCGGGGAGGGTGTCGGAGAGCGGGGCCCGGATCTCGTCGCGCACGCCCTGGGCGACGGGGACTTTCAGGTGCCAGCCGGCGTCGGAGCCGCCGGTGCGGCGGCGCAGGGTGATCGAGGACGCGGCGAGGCGTTCGTCAGCGGTGTCGTAGTAGGTGGCGTCCAGTTCCGCGACGCCCTTGTCGAGCACGGTCTCGACCCCGGCGACACCCGTGAGGTCGGGCAAGCCGCTGTCGTCGGATTCGTACTTGCGCTCGATCTCGCGTTTCGTCTCCGCCATGACCTGAATCTAGTCGCAGTCGGGCCGGCGCGGCAGGGGGCCGTCGGCCCCAGGAGTGGGGCCAGTCCGCCGGACAGCCCTACGCCGACATCGGCCGCTGCACCCGGATCGACTGCAGCAGCCCCACCGCCACCCACACCGAGAACATCGAGGAGCCGCCGTACGACACGAACGGCAGCGGCAGGCCCGTGACCGGCATGATGCCGAGGGTCATGCCGATGTTCTCGAAGGCCTGGAAGGCGAACCAGGCCACGATGCCGGCGGCGACGATCGTGCCGTACAGCTCGGTCGTCTCGCGGGCGATGCGGCAGGCGCGCCACAGCACCACACCCAGCAGGACGATGATCAGGCCGCCGCCGAGGAAGCCCAGTTCCTCGCCCGCGACCGTGAACACGAAGTCGGTCTGCTGTTCCGGCACGAACTGGCCCGTGGTCTGGGAGCCCTGGAAGAGGCCCGAGCCCGTCAGACCTCCCGAACCGATCGCGATGCGGGCCTGGTTGGTGTTGTAGCCGACGCCCGCGGGATCGAGGCTGGGGTTGGCGAAGGCGGCGAAGCGGGCGATCTGGTACTCGTCCAGGATGTGCAGCTGCCAGACGGCGATCGTGCCGATCGCGCCCGCACTCAGCAGTCCGAACACCCACCGGTTCGACGCGCCGGAGGCGAGCAGCACGCCCAGCACGATGATGACCATGACCATGACCGACCCGAGGTCGGGCATCAGCATCACGATGAGCATCGGGACGGCGGCCAGCCCGAGCGCCTGGAGCACGGTCCGGTGGTCGGGGTGGGGCTTGTCGCCCGCGTCCACGCGTGCCGCCAGCAGCATCGCCATGCCGAGGATGATCGTGATCTTCACGAACTCGGAGGGCTGGAGCGAGAAGCCGCCGCCCAGCACGATCCAGGAGTGCGCGCCGTTGACCGTCGTGCCGAGCGGCGTGAGCACCATCAGGATGAGGAACACCGAGGCGCCGTACAGGAGCGGCACGGCCGTGCGGAGTGTGCGGTGGCCGAGCCACACCGTGCCGAGCATCAGGGCGAAGCCGATGCCGGTGTTCATGATGTGCCGGATCAGGAAGTAGTACGGGTCGCCCTGGTTGATCTCGGTGCGGTTGCGGGTCGCCGAGAAGACCAGGATCGAGCCGATGCCGGAGAGGGCCAGTGCCGCCAGCAGTATCGGCCAGTCCAGCCGGCGGGCGATCGAGTCACGGGCGAGCAGGCGGGCCCAGCCCGCGCGTTCGGGGCCGTAGCCGGAGACCTGGAAGCTGTTCACGCCGGTCATGTGGGCATCCTCCGGCTTCTCCCGGCACGCCGTCGCCGACGCGCGTTGCGGTTGCCCGTGCCGGCCGTCGCCACCGTGGCCGCCAGCTGCTGCACGTCCGCCTCGTCCGAGCTCTTCTGGCTGGCCTGCTGCTCCTTGGCCGGGTCCTTGCCGACCTTCGGGGAGGTGATCGAACCGTCCGCCTTGATCTTCGGCAGGCTCTTCTCCGGGGTGGGCAGCAGCGCCTTCTTCTGGTCGATCGAGCCGTCGGCCTGGACGCCGTACAGGGCGTTGTAGATGTGGCGCACGGCCTCACCGGAGGCGCCCGAGCCCGTACCGGCCTGAGCGATCGTCATGACGATCGTGTAGTCCTTGCTGTAGGTGGCGAGCCAGGACGTGGTCTGCTTGCCGTAGACCTCGGCGGTACCTGTCTTGGCGTGCAGCGGGATCTCGTCCTGCGGCCAGCCCTGGAACTTCCACGCGGCGGTACCGCGGGTGACGACGCCTTCGAGGGCCGTGTCCATGCCCTTGAGCGTGGCCTTGCTGACCGGCAGCTTGGCCTTGACCTGGGGCTTGATCTCCTGCACGGTCTTGCCGTCGGCACTGACGATCGCCTTGCCGATGGTCGGGACGTACTCGGTGCCACCGTTGGCGAGGGCCCCGTAGATCATGGCCTGCTGGACCGGCGTGACGAGGGTGTCGCCCTGGCCGATGGAGTAGTTGATCGAGTCGCCCTCGCGCATCTTGTTGCCTTCGAGGCAGTTCTCGTAGGCGATCTTCTCGACGTAACTGCCGTCCTTCTTACCGGTCTTGCACCAGGAGTCCTTGTTGGCCTTCCAGTAGTCCTGCTTCCACTGGCGGTCCGGGACGCGGCCGGTGACCTCGTTGGGCAGGTCGATGCCGGTCTCCTTGCCGAGGCCGAACTGGTGCGCGGCCTTGTAGAAGTAGTCCTTGGGCTCACCCTTCTTCGGGTTGATGCCGCCGTCCTTCTTCCACTCCCGGTCGGCGAGGCCGTAGAAGACGGTGTCGCAGGAGACCTCCAGGGCTCGGCCGAGCGAGATCGGGCCGAAGCTCTCCCCCTCGAAGTTCTTGAAGACCTGGCCTCCCACCGAGTACGAGCTGGTGCACGGGTAGCCGCCGTCCCACTCGTAGCCGGCCTCGACCGCGGCTGCCGTGGAGACCACCTTGAAGGTCGAACCGGGCGCGGACTGACCCTGTATGGCCCGGTTGAGCAGCGGGTAGTTGGAGTCCTTGCCGGTGAGCTTCTTGTAGTCCTTGGCGGAGATGCCGCCGACCCAGGCGTTCGGGTCGTACGTCGGGGCGGAGGCCATCGAGACGATCCGGCCGGTCTTGGCCTCCATCACGATGACGGCGCCCGAGTCGGCCTTGTAGTTCTCGCCGGTGATCTTGTCGTACTGCTTGCGGGCGGTCTTCATCGCCTGGTTCAGCTCGTACTCGGCCACGCGCTGGACGCGGGCGTCGATGCTGGTGACCAGGTTGGAGCCGGGCTGGGCGGCGTCGGCCTCGGCCTCGCCGATGACGCGGCCGAGGTTGTCGACCTCGTAGCGGGTGACGCCGGCCTTGCCGCGCAGCTCCTTGTCGTACTCGCGCTCCAGACCCGAGCGGCCCACCTGGTCGGAGCGCAGGTAGGGCGAGTCGGTGTCCTGGGCCTTGGTGATCTCCTCGTCGGTGACGGGCGAGAGGTAACCGAGGACCTGGGCGGTGTTGGCCTTGCCGGGGGCGGCGTAGCGCCGCACGGCCTCCGGCTCGGCGGTGACGCCGGGGAAGTCCTCGGCGCGCTCGCGGATCTGGAGGGCCTGCTTGGCGGTGGCCTCGTCGGTGACGGGGATCGGCTGGTAGGGCGAGCCGTTCCAGCAGGGCTGCGGCGTCTTGGAGTCGCACAGCCGGACCTTCTCCATGACCTCCTGGGGCTTCATGCCCAGCACGCCCGCCAACTTGGTGAGGACGGCCTTGCCGTCGTCCTTCATCTTCAGCAGATCGGTGCGGGAGGCGGAGACCACCAGCCGGGTCTCGTTGTCCGCGAGGGGCACTCCGCGCGCGTCCAGGATCGAGCCGCGTACGGCGGGTTCGACGACCTGCTGGACGTGGTTGCCGGACGCCTCCTTGGCGTACTCGTCGCCCTCGCGGATCTGGAGGTACCACAGGCGTCCGCCGAGGGTGCCGAGCAGGGAGAGGACGAGGATCTGGATGACGACGAGCCGGATCTGGACCCGTGGGGTCCGGCCGGTCTCCGGGATGTTGGTCATGGGCGCAGCCCATTCGTCGGAAGGGTGGTGGCGGGCGACGGGTGGGCGGTCACTGCGGCTGCCTCCCCCTCTCAGTGTGTGTATGTGTCATATACGACGGACCTGTGAGCCGGTGACCCGGCCGACTCCCGCGCGATCACAGCCGCTTGACCCCCTTGATGCGGCCGGCCCGCGTCGTGCGGGCCCTGGCGGCCTTCACCTTCAGCCCGTTGCGCTGACCGCCGATCCGCAGCCCGGTGCCGGCGGAGAGCCAGCCGGAGGAGATGTCGGCGGTCTTGGCGGCGGAGTGGCTCTCCGCGAGGGGGTCGTTCTCAGCGCGCCGGGCCAGCGCCATGATGCCGGGGACGACGAACGGGGCGAGCAGCAGGTCGTAGAGCGCGGCCGTGAACAGCAGGCTGCCGAGGCCGACATGGCGGGCGGCGGTGTCGCCGACGAGGGCGCCGACACCGGCGTACAGCAGGGTGGAGCCGATGGCGGCGGCGACCACGACGACCATGGGTCCGGTGGCCGATTTCAGCCGGCCGTTCTCGGGTTTCGCCAGGCCCGCGAGGTAGCCGATGACGCACAGCACGAGGGCGTAGCGGCCGGCCGCGTGGTCGGCGGGCGGGGCGAGGTCGGCGAGGAGTCCGGCGCCGAACCCGACGAGGGCGCCGCCGACATGGCCGTACACCATGGCGAGGCCCAGGACGGTGAGGAGCAGCAGGTCGGGGACGGCGCCCGGGAGATGGAGGCGGGCCAGGACGCTCACCTGGAGGACCAGGGCGACGACGACCAGGGCGGTGGACAGCAGGATCCGGTTGACGCGCATGGGCTGAAGCTCCTACTGCTCTTCTTGGATCTGGCCGTCGATCGGCGCGTTCGCGGACGGGGTGACGGTGACCGTCACGGTCGGCGTGGGGGTCGGCTTCGGCTTGGCGGGCAGCACCGTATCGCGTGGGTCCTTCTTCGGGGCCTCGACGACGACGCCGACGATGTCGAGCTTGCTGAAGCTGACGTACGGCGTGACGTAGAGAGTGCGGGTGAGGTCGCCGGCGGAGGGGTCGACGCGGGAGACCACGCCGACCGGCACGCCGGGCACGAAGGGCTTGTCGGCCTGCGAGCCGAAGGTGACCAGGCGGTCGCCCTGCTTGATCTCGGCCTTGCCGTTGAGGAGTTCGACGCGCAGCGGGCGGTCGCCCTGCCCGGAGGCGAAGCCGAGTTCGTCACCGGCCTCCATGCGGGTACCGACGGTGAAGTCGGGGTCGTTGGCGAGCAGCACGGTGGAAGTGTCGGGGCCGACGGTCGTCACGCGCCCCACGAGGCCGTCCCCGTTCAGCACGGTCATGTCGCGCTTGATGCCGTCGCTCGCGCCGACGTCGATGGTGATGGTCCAGGAGAAGCCCTGGGCCGCTCCTATGGCGATGACCTGGGCGCCCTTGATGCCGTACTGGCCGGCGCCCGAGAGCTTCAGCATCTTGTCGAGCTGGGTGAGGCGGCTGCGGTTGCGGTCGTCGCTGCCGAGCTTCGCCTCGAGGGCCGCGTTCTCCTTCTCCAACTCGGCGAGCCGGTCGTGCCGTTCGCCGGAGTCACGGATGGCCGATACGGCGTTGCCGACCGGGTCGACCGCGGCCGACACCCCGTCCTCCATCGGGCCGAACACCGTGGCCGCGCCCTGGCGGGCACCGTCGACCGGCGAGTCCTCCCCACCGCGGATGTCCACCGTGATCAGCGCGAACGCGACGGCGACCAGCAGCACCAGGAGCAGCCGGCTCTCTCGTGTGTCCCTCACGTGCGGCGGCCGTGCCCTTCCTCATAGGA
Source organism: Streptomyces sp. NPDC006602 (assembly GCF_042870385.1). Lineage (NCBI taxonomy): Bacteria > Bacillati > Actinomycetota > Actinomycetes > Kitasatosporales > Streptomycetaceae > Streptomyces > Streptomyces sp. NPDC006602. The sequence goes on from NZ_JBIAHG010000012.1 coordinate 178,601, forward strand.
ATGCGAGTGCAATGTTTACGTGTCGTTACTTATGGGGCGTGTTGATACTTATGAGCGAGCTTATGTCTCTATATCAACGATCCGCCGCACGAGAGGAGATCATCTCGTACGGCGGAATCGAAGAGTTGCGTCATCTGCGCGGCTGGGCGTCCAGAACCTGCTGCAACGCCTCGAACTCCTCGACGCACTTTCCGGATCCGAGCGCCACACTGTCCAGCGGGTCCTCGGCGATGTGGATCGGCATGCCGGTCTCGCGGCGCAGCCGCTCGTCGAGCCCGCGCAGCAGCGCACCGCCACCGGTGAGAACGATTCCGCGGTCCATGATGTCGCCGGACAGCTCCGGCGGGCACTTGTCGAGGGTCGTCTTCACGGCGTCCACGATGGCGTTGACGGGCTCCTCGATCGCCTTGCGGACTTCGGCGGCCGAGATGACGACGGTCTTGGGCAGCCCGGAGACGAGGTCCCGGCCACGGATTTCGGTGTGCTCGTCAGCGTCGAGGTCGTACGCCGAACCGATCGTGATCTTGATCTGCTCGGCCGTCCGCTCACCCAGCAGGAGCGAGTACTCCTTCTTGATGTGCTGGATGATCGCGTTGTCCAGTTCGTCGCCCGCCACGCGGATGGACTGGGCGGTGACGATGCCGCCGAGGGAGATGACCGCGACCTCCGTGGTGCCGCCGCCGATGTCCACCACCATGTTGCCCGTGGCCTCGTGGACCGGCAGGCCGGAGCCGATGGCGGCCGCCATCGGCTCCTCGATGATGTGCACCTGACGGGCGCCGGCCTGGGACGACGCCTCGATGACGGCGCGGCGCTCGACGCCCGTGATGCCCGAGGGCACACAGACGACGACCCGCGGACGAGCCAGATACCGCCGCTTGTGGATCTTCAGAATGAAGTAGCGGAGCATCCGCTCGGTGATCTCGAAGTCGGCGATCACGCCGTCCTTCAGCGGACGCACGGCAACGATGTTGCCGGGTGTGCGCCCGATCATCTTCTTCGCTTCGGCGCCGACCGCGAGGATGCCACCGGTGTTGGTGTTGATCGCGACGACGGACGGCTCGTTGAGTACGATCCCGCGACCCCTGACGTACACCAGCGTGTTGGCGGTCCCGAGGTCGACAGCCATGTCACGGCCGATGAACGACATTGAGTTCCCCATCAGGATTCGACTGGCCTTCCCATTGAGCTTTTGAGGGCTTTTCAGGTCGGCGAAGTGGGTGCAGCGACGTGAAGGCTTCCATCGTAGACGCGCCTTCGCGAACACTGCGTGAGGGTCTCCGCCATTGTCAGCAGATGCCGTGCGGGTTCGCTTCTGGAGACGGGCGTTCGGGGTCACTCGTTCCCTCGATCGCCCCGCATATGCCGGAACGTCCGGGGGCAAACACCCCCAGACTCTCACTCGGCCGCCGCGGGCGCTACGCGCGACCGGGGAAGAAGATCTTCACCTCACGTTCGGCGGACTCCTCGGAGTCGGAGGCGTGGATCAGGTTCTCCCGCACGATCACGCCGTAGTCCCCGCGGATGGAGCCGGGCGCGGCGGCGATCGGGTCGGTCGGACCGGCCAGCGCCCGCACCCCCTCGATGACCCGGTCGCCCTCGACGATCAGCACCACGACCGGACCGGAGGCCATGAACTCCACGAGCGGCTCGTAGAAGGGCTTGCCCTTGTGCTCGCCGTAGTGCTGCTCCAGGGTGTCCTGGTCCAGGGTGCGCAGCTCCAGCGCGGTGATCTGCCAGCCGGCCTTGCGCTCGATACGGCTGATGATCTCGCCGGTCAGGCCACGACGAACGGCGTCGGGCTTGAGAAGGACGAGGGTGCGCTGGCTCACGACGGGGCTCCTTCGGATCAAGGATGGTGCGGGATGCTGAGATTACAGGGCGTGTCCGGCCTCCTGTTACGCAGCGTCAGGTGCAAAGGAGCCGCGGTGGAACGGGTCACGCCGGGTCCGGCGTCGAGGTGTCCGCCTGCGCCGCGAATCTCGCCTTCGCCTCGTCGATCTTCCGTCCGTAGTGCACGGACGCCCACCACAGGGCCGCGAAGATCGCACCCAGGAAGAACATCGTCGGGACGATGACGCCGGAGGCGATCAGCGCGATCTGGAGGGCCCAGCCGAGCGCGACGCCGCCGGGCCTGGTGACCATGCCGCACAGCAGCAGGCACGCGAACATGGCGATCCCGCTGACCGTCCACACCGTGGTCGTGGACAGGTCGGGGTCCTTCATCGCGACCAGCGCGGCGAAGCCGATGATGAAGACCTCGCCGATCAGGGTCGATGCACAGAGCGTACGCATGCCGGTCTCAGCCCTTCCCCAGCAGCAGCCGGGCCTCGCCGACGGTGATGACGGAGCCGGTGACGAGCACCCCGCCGCCCGCGAACTCGCCCTCCTCCTCGGCCAGCGTGATCGCGGCCTCCAGGGCGTCCGGCAGCCGCGGTTCGACCTGCACCCGCTCGTCGCCGAACACCTCGACGGCGATCGCGGCGAGCTCGTCGGCGTCCATCGCGCGATGGCTGGAGTTCTGCGTGACGACGACCTCGGCGAAGATCGGCTCGAAGGCCTCCAGCAGCCCTCGTACGTTCTTGTCCCCGCTCGCCCCGACGATCCCGATCAGCCGGCTGAAGTCGAACGCCTCCCCGACCGCCTCCGCGGTGGCGCGGGCGCCCGCCGGATTGTGGGCCGCGTCCAGGACGACGGTCGGCGACCGCCGTACGACCTCCATCCGGCCCGGCGCGGCCACCGCCGCGAACGCCTTGCGGACGGTGTCGATGTCGAGCGGCTCGGGCCGCTGCGAGCCGACGCCGAAGAACGCCTCGACGGCGGCGAGGGCGACGGCCGCGTTGTGCGCCTGATAGGGGCCGTGCAGGGGGAGGTACACCTCGGTGTACTCGCCGCCGAGCCCGCGCAGGGTGAGCAATTGTCCGCCGACGGCGATCGTCCGTGCCACGACGCCGAACTCGAGCCCCTCACGGGCCACGGTCGCGTCGACCTCGACGGCCTTCTTCAGCAGCACCTGAGCGGCGTCGACCGGCTGCTGCGCCAGGATCACCGCCGCGTCCTGCTTGACGATGCCGGCCTTCTCGGTGGCGATCGCCGCGAACGTCTCACCGAGCCGGTCGGTGTGGTCGAGGTCGATGGGGGTGACGACGGCGACGTCCCCGTCGATGACGTTGGTGGCGTCCCAGGACCCGCCCATGCCCACTTCCACGACGGCGACGTCGACGGGGGCGTCGGCGAAGGCCGCGTACGCCATTCCCGTGAGCACCTCGAAGAAGGACAGCCGGTACTCCTGCTGCGCGTCGACCATCTCGACGTACGGCTTGATGTCCTGGTACGTCTCGATGAACCGCTCGGCGGAGATGGGTACGCCGTCGAGACTGATGCGCTCGGTGATCGACTGGACGTGGGGGCTCGTGTACCTGCCGGTGCGCAGCTCGAAGGCGCCGAGGAGGGCCTCGATCATGCGGGCGGTGGAGGTCTTGCCGTTGGTGCCGGTGATGTGGATGGAGGGGTACGACCGCTGCGGCTCGCCCAGCACGTCCATCAGCGCGGCGATGCGGCTGACGGAGGGCTCCAGCTTGGTCTCGCCCCAGCGGGTGGCGAGCTCCGCCTCGACTTCCCTCAGGGCCTTGTCGACCTCGGGGTCCGCCGGGCGTGTCGGCACGTCGGCCTGCGGCGAACCGCCCTGCGTGCGCAGGGTACGGCTGCCGGCCTCGATCACCGCGAGATCCGGGTCCCGCTCGGTCTCGGCCGCGATGATCTCGTCGAAGTCACTGCTGTCGTCACTGCTGTCGTGCGGGGGCTGCTCACTCACGGGGTCAGTCTACGGAGGCGACGGTGTGGGCGCGGGTCGGCGGGGGTGGTTGTCCCTGGGGGATCGGTCCCAGACCTCCGGGGCGCAGCCGCACATAGCCGTCCGCGTAGCTGCGGGCAGTCGTGCCGCTGGGGCGATGGGGGTCCCCCCGCTCGAGCGAAGTCGAGAGTGGGGGAGGCACCCCGCAACGCCGGGTTGCGCGACCCGTCCCGACTCCACCCCGTAGCGCCGGGCCGCGCGAACTTGCCCCACGGCAACCGAAGGCCCCCGGAGCCAACCAACTCCGAGGGCCTTCACCGACGTACCCGGACCGCCTACGCCTCCGGCAACCGGTCCAGCTGCGCGGCGATCCGCGCGATGTCCTCGTCCGCCTTCGCCAACCGCGTCCGGATCTTCTCCACCACGTGATCGGGAGCCTTCGCCAGGAACGCCTCGTTGCCGAGCTTCGCGTTCGCCTGGGCCTTCTCCTTCTCCGCCGCGGCGAGATCCTTGGCCAGCCGCTTCCGCTCGGCCGCCACATCGATCGTGCCGGACAGGTCGAGCGCCACCTCGGCACCGCCGACCGGCAGCGTCGCCGTAGCGGTGAAGGCGTCGCCCTCCGGCTGGAGCCGCAGGAGCTGGCGGATCGCCGCCTCGTGCGGGGCGAGCGCCGTGCCGTCCAGCGAAAGGCGGGCCGGGACCCGCTGCCCCGGCTGCAGACCCTGGTCGGCGCGGAAGCGGCGGACCTCGGTGATGACCTGCTGGAGCGTCTCGATCTCCTTCTCCGCGCCCGTGTCACGGAAGCCGCTGTCCGAGGGCCACTCGGCGATGACGAGCGACTCGCCACCGGTCAGCGTGGTCCACAGAGTCTCCGTGACGAACGGGACGACGGGGTGGAGCAGGCGCAGCGTGACGTCCAGGACCTCACCGAGGACGCGCTTGGAGACCTCGGCCGCCTCGCCGCCCGCCTGGAACGTGGTCTTGGACAGCTCGACGTACCAGTCGAACACCTCGTCCCACGCGAAGTGGAACAGCGCGTCGGAGAGCTTGGCGAACTGGTAGTCCTCGTAGAACGCGTCGACCTCGGCGACAACGGAGTTGAGCCGGGACAGGATCCATCGATCGGTCGCCGACATCGCCGAAAGCTCTGGCAGCGGCCCCTCGACCGTCGCGCCGTTCATCAGCGCGAAGCGCGTCGCGTTCCAGATCTTGTTGGCGAAGTTGCGGGAGCCCTGGACCCAGTCCTCGCCGATCGGGACGTCGACGCCCGGGTTGGCGCCCCGGGCGAGAGTGAACCGGAGGGCGTCGCTGCCGTACTTGTCCATCCAGTCCAGCGGGTTGACCGCGTTGCCGAAGGACTTCGACATCTTCTTGCCGAACTGGTCGCGGACCATGCCGTGCAGGGCGATGGTGTGGAACGGCGGGGTGCCGTCCATGGCGTACAGGCCGAACATCATCATCCGGGCGACCCAGAAGAAGAGGATGTCGTAGCCGGTGACCAGGACGGAGTTCGGGTAGAACTTCGCGAGCGATTCGGTCTGTTCGGGCCAGCCGAGGGTGGAGAAGGGCCACAGGCCGGAGGAGAACCAGGTGTCGAGGACGTCGGTGTCCTGACGCCAGCCCTCGCCGGTGGGGGCCTCGTCGTCGGGACCGACGCAGACGACTTCGCCATTCGGCCCGTACCAGACCGGGATTCGGTGCCCCCACCACAACTGCCGTGAGATGCACCAGTCGTGGAGGTTGTCGACCCAGTCGAAGTACCGCTTCTCCATCTCCTGCGGATGGATCTTGACGCGTCCGTCCCGGACGGCGTCACCGGCGGCCTTCGCGAGCGGGCCCACCTTGACCCACCACTGCATGGACAGGCGCGGCTCGATGGTGGTCTTGCAGCGCGAGCAGTGGCCGACCGAGTGGACGTAGGGCCGCTTCTCGGCGACGATCCGGCCCTCTGCGCGCAGCGCGGCGACGATCGCCGAGCGGGCCTCCAGCCGGTCCTGGCCCTGGAAGGGGCCGTGGGCGGTGATGACGGCGTGCTCGTCCATGATCGTGATGGCGGGCAGGTCGTGGCGCTGGCCGATCTCGAAGTCGTTCGGATCGTGGGCCGGGGTGACCTTGACGGCACCCGTGCCGAACTCGGGGTCGACGTGGTCGTCGGCGACGACCGGGATGGAACGGTCGGTCAGCGGCAGCCTGATGAGCTTGCCGACCAGGTGCTTGTACCGCTCGTCGTCGGGGTGAACGGCGACCGCCGTGTCACCGAGCATGGTCTCGGCACGGGTGGTGGCGACGACGATCGTCTCGTCCCCGTCGCCGTACTTCATGGAGACCAGTTCGCCGTCGTCGTCCTGATACTCCACCTCGATGTCCGAGATGGCGGTCAGGCAGCGCGGGCACCAGTTGATGATGCGCTCGGCGCGGTAGATCAGCTCGTCGTCGTAGAGCCGCTTGAAGATGGTCTGGACGGCCTGCGAGAGCCCTTCGTCCATGGTGAAGCGCTCACGGGTCCAGGCGACGCCGTCGCCGAGGCGCCGCATCTGACCGGAGATCTGCCCGCCGGACTCGGCCTTCCACTGCCAGACACGCTCGACGAAGGCCTCACGGCCGAGGTCGTGCCGGGACTTGCCCTCCTTGCCGAGCTCCCGCTCGACGACGTTCTGTGTGGCGATGCCGGCGTGATCCATGCCGGGCTGCCACAGCGCCTCGTAGCCCTGCATGCGCTTGCGGCGGGTCAGGGCGTCGATGAGCGTGTGCTCGAAGGCGTGCCCGAGGTGCAGGCTGCCCGTGACGTTCGGCGGCGGGATGACGATGGTGTACGGAGGCTTGTCGCTCTTCGCGTCGGCCTCGAAGTAACCGCGCTCTACCCAGCGCTCGTACAGCGGCCCCTCTACGTCGGCCGGCGCGTACTGGGTCGGCAGTTCGGTGTCGGGCGCTGATGGCTGCTGCTGAGCGTTCTCGGTCACGGGCTCAGTTTAGGGGTGTCACCGGGCAGTCCCGAAACGCGATTCTTGTGTAACGGTGAGCCCCCCGACGCCATGTGTCCCCTGTGGCTACGCCAGGATGTCAGGGACACATAAGCATCTGGAGGGGAACCCAGAAATGAGCTACAACCAGCCGGGCCCGTACGGCGGGCAGCCCCAGCAGCCTGGACCATACGGTCAGCAGGGCCCCTACGGCCAGCCGCCGCAGGCTCCGCCCGCCCAGCCCGGCTACGGTTACCCCCAGCAGGCCCCGCCCGCCCAGCCCGGTTACGGCTACCCCCAGCAGGCCCCGCCCGCCCAGCCGGGCTACGGCCAACCGCAACAGCCCCCGCAGGACGTCCCGCCCCAGCAGCAGCCGTACGGACAGCAGGCCCCTTACGGCCAGCAGCCGTACGGTCAGCAGCCGCCCTACGGCCAGGCTCCGTACGGGGTTCCGCAGCCGCCGGCCGCCGGTGGCGGCAAGAAGAAGACGGGCATCATCATCGCCGCCGTCGCCGTCGTGGCCGCCGTAGGCGTGGGTGCGTACTTCGTCATCGGCGGGAGCGGGGGCGGCCTGGAGGACGACGGCGCGCACAAGCTCGACACGCCGGCGACCGTGGTCACCGAGTACAAGCGCGTCGGCAAGGGCGGCGAGAGCAGCGACGCGAGCACCACCAAGTACCTCTCCGCAAGCGGCATGAAGGACGGCAAGGCCGTCGTCGTGCAGTACTCGACGGCCGACTTCAGCGGCTTCGACCAGAGCGACCCGAGCACCTTGCCGCCCCAGTCCGAGCTGCTGGTCGCCAAGGGCGTCACGGTCGTGGGCGGTTACGGCAAGATCGCGGACCCCGAGAAGGCCCTGGACACGTACTTCGCCGCCATCACGAAGCAGATCCTGGACAGTTCCTCCAGCTCCGGCTCCTCCGGCAGCGGCGCCGAGCTGATCGGCCAGCCCGAGGAGGCCGATATCGACGGGGCGCTCATGAAGTGCCAGTCGGCGAAGAGCACCAACAGCCTCACCAAGAAGGAGTCGACCGACTGGTTCTGCGTCTGGTCCGACTACAGCACGATCGCCATGGTCTCCCCCGGAGACAACACCAAGAGCACCACCAAGGACGTTGCGATCGACCTGACGAAGAAGATCCGCGACGAGATCCGCGTCTCGGCCTGACGCCCTCTTCTGAGCTCAACCACCGAGGGGCCCCGGTCCGTTGACCGGGGCCCCTCGGTGTACGTACGTCTGTGCCGCTACGCCGTCTTCTGCTCGCCCGGACCCCGCCCGCGCGCCTCCCGCGGGATCAGCGTCGGGTTCACGTTCGAGTGGACGACGTCGGCCGTGATGACCACGCGGGCCACGTCCTTGCGGGACGGGATCTCGTACATCACGCCCTGGAGGACTTCCTCCATGATGGCGCGCAGGCCGCGGGCGCCGGTCTGGCGGAGGATGGCCTGGTCGGCGATGGCCTCGAGGGCCTCGCGCTCGAAGTCCAGCTCCACGCCGTCGAGTTCGAAGAGGCGCTCGTACTGCTTGACGAGCGCGTTGCGCGGCTCGACCAGGATCTGGAGGAGGGCCTCGCGGTCGAGGTTGTGGACCGAGGTGATGACCGGGAGACGGCCGATGAACTCGGGGATCATGCCGAACTTGACCAGGTCCTCGGGCATGACGGACTCGAACTGGTCCTTGGTCTCCAGCTCGCGCTTGGACCGGATCGTCGCGCCGAAGCCGATGCCCTTGGCGCCGGCCCGGGACTCGATGAGCTTCTCCAGGCCCGCGAAGGCGCCGCCCACGATGAACAGCACGTTCGTCGTGTCGATCTGGATGAACTCCTGGTGGGGGTGCTTGCGGCCGCCCTGCGGCGGGACCGAGGCCGTGGTGCCCTCCAGGATCTTCAGCAGGGCCTGCTGCACACCCTCGCCGCTGACATCACGCGTGATCGAAGGGTTTTCGCTCTTGCGGGCGACCTTGTCGATCTCGTCGATGTAGATGATCCCGGTCTCGGCCTTCTTGACGTCGTAGTCGGCCGCCTGGATCAGCTTGAGCAGGATGTTCTCGACGTCCTCGCCGACGTACCCCGCCTCGGTGAGGGCCGTTGCGTCGGCGATCGCGAAGGGGACGTTCAGCATGCGGGCGAGGGTCTGGGCGAGGAGGGTCTTGCCGGAGCCCGTGGGGCCCAGCAGGAGGATGTTGGACTTCGCCAACTCGATGGCGTCGTCGCGGCCTTGGGCGCCGCCGTTCTCGCCGGCCTGGACCCGCTTGTAGTGGTTGTACACCGCGACCGAGAGGGCCTTCTTGGCCGGTTCCTGGCCGACGACGTACCCCTCGAGGAACTCGTAGATCTCGCGGGGCTTGGGGAGCTCCTCCCAGCGGACCTCGCTGGTCTCGGCCAGCTCCTCCTCGATGATCTCGTTGCAGAGATCGATGCACTCGTCGCAGATGTATACACCGGGACCTGCGATGAGCTTCTTGACCTGCTTCTGGCTCTTGCCGCAGAACGAGCACTTGAGCAGATCGCCGCCGTCACCGATGCGTGCCACGGTGTGCTTCCCCTTCGCCTGGGAGACGCCTAGGTCCAGCGGCTCCTGGTGCTGCCTTATGTCCGACGGTACCTTGCCGGGCCCCTCGTTCGGGCCCCCCTTGGCACGGTTCACTTTGACGTGCACTTTGTCGTGCACCGTCCTGAACCGTGCCAAGGAGCGGCAGACGATACAGCGTCCGCCGTCAGCGCACGCTCGCGTTGTTCATCTTCCGGGTGGAGATGATCTGATCGATCAGGCCGTACGCCAGGGCGTCCTCGGCCGTGAGGATCTTGTCGCGCTCGATGTCCTCGCGGATCTTCTCGATCGGCGTGGTGGAGTGCTTGGCCAGCAGCTCTTCCAGCTGGGCACGCATCCGGAGGATCTCGTTCGCGGCGATCTCCAGGTCGGACACCTGGCCGCGGCCGGTCTCGCTGTAGGGCTGGTGGATCAGCACGCGCGCGTTCGGGAGCGCCATGCGCTTGCCCGGCGTACCGGCGGCCAGCAGGATGGCGGCGGCCGAGGCGGCCTGGCCCATGCAGACGGTCTGGACGTCGGGCTTCACGAACTGCATCGTGTCGTAGATCGCAGTCAGCGCCGTGAAGGAGCCGCCGGGGCTGTTGATGTAGACCGAGATGTCCCGGTCGGGGTCCATCGACTCAAGGCACAGCAGCTGCGCCATGACGTCGTTGGCGGAGGCGTCGTCGATCTGCACGCCGAGGAAGATCACGCGCTCCTCGAAAAGCTTCGCGTACGGGTCGTACTCGCGAATGCCCTGCGAGGTGCGCTCGACGAAGCGCGGGATCACGTACCGGGACTCTGCCACGGGCACCGTGCTCTCGGCGCGTGCGCGGTCGTACAGGCCGCTGCCGGGGAAGTCGTTCACTGTCTCTCTCCTAGGGGCTGTGGCGGTCGGCTGGGGGCGTGCAAGGGGCCTCAGGCCCCGGTGCCGCCGCCGCCCGGCATGTTGGCGGCCGTGGTGATGACCTCGTCGATGAGGCCGTAGTCCCTGGCCTCGGCGGCGTCGAACCAGCGGTCCCGGTCGGAGTCGCGGGTGATCTGCTCGATGGTCTGGCCGGTGTGGAAGGACGTCAGCTCGGCCATGCGCTTCTTGGTGTGCAGCAGCCGCTCGGCGTGGATCTTGATGTCCGAGGCCGAGCCGGCGAGGCCGGCGGACGGCTGGTGGATCAGGATCTCGGCGTTCGGCAGCGCGAAGCGCTTGCCGGGGGTGCCGGCGCTGAGCAGGAACTGGCCCATGGAGGCGGCGAGGCCCATGGCGATCGTCACCACGTCGTTCTTGATGTACTGCATGGTGTCGTAGATCGCCATGCCGGCCGTGATCGAGCCGCCGGGGCTGTTGATGTAGAGGTAGATGTCCTTGTCGGGGTCGGCGGCAAGGAGCAGCAGCTGTGCGGTGATCTTGTTGGCGATGTCGTCGTCGACCGCCTGGCCGAGGAAGATGATCCGCTCGCCGAGCAGCCGGTTGTAGACCTGGTCGCCGAGGCCACCACCGATTGAGGGGTCGCCGGCGGCGGAGGGCATCAGATTCGTCACGTATCCACCTGCTCGTCTTACGACGGCGCCGGGCCGTCTCACGTTTCCCTGCGGGGCTGGAGCCGTTTCGGGGACTCCCCTGCCCTCGTATTCATGGACCCTAACGCGCTGGTCCCTCCGGAGAATCCCGGAGAAGAGACTGTTCGCTGTCAGCGCATGTCGCTCCGCCGGGTGGGGCGGGTTCTGCGCCGTGGGTCCATCGGCCGGTCGGCGGGTGCGGGTCCGCTGTGGCTCGTCGCGCAGTTCCCCGCGCCCCTTTGCGGCGTTGTCCAGCCGTACGCCGACAGGCCCCGGGGAGCGTGATCCTCCCCGGGGCCTGTCGTACGGGCGTCAGTCGCGCCGTGGGCGTCAGCCCTCGGTCTTCTCGGCCTCGGCCTCGGTGGTGGCCTCGGCCGCCGCCTCGCCGTCGGTCTCGGCCTCGGGCGCCTCGGTGGTGGCCTCGTCGGCCTCCTCCTCGTCCTCGAGGTCGATGATCTCACCGTTGGTGTCCTTGACCGTGGCCTTCTCGACCACGACGGCCAGGGCCTTGCCGCGGGCGACCTCGCCGACGAGGAGCGGAACCTGGCCGCCCTCGACGACCGCCTGGGCGAACTGGTCCGGGGACATGCCGGAGGAGGCCGCGCGCCGCATGAGGTGCTCGGTGAGCTCCTCCTGGTTGACGTTGAGCTTCTCCTGCTTGACGAGCTCGTCGAGGACGAACTGCGTCTTGATCCCCTTGACCGCGGCTTCCTTGGTCTCGGCGTCGAACTCCTCGACCGTCTTGCCCTGGATCTCGAGGTACTTCTCGAAGTCGAGGCCCATCTGGCCGAGCTGGTGGTGCTCGAGGTTGTGCTTGCGGGTGTTGATCTCGTCCTCGAGCAGCTTCTCGGGGACCGGGACCTCGACCAGCTCGAGCAGCTTCTCCAGGACGCGCTCCTGGGCCTGCGTGGCCTGGTCGTACTGCTTCATGTTCTCGAGGCGCTTGCGGCTGTCGGCCTTGAGCTCTTCGAGGGTGTCGAACTCGGACGCGAGCTGCGCGAAATCGTCGTCCAGCTCGGGCAGTTCGCGGGCGGCGACCTGGGTGACCTTGACGGTGACCTCGGCCTCCTTGCCGGCCGCCGAGCCGCCCTTGAGCTCGGAGGTGAAGGTGGCCTCGCCACCGGCCTCCAGGCCCTTCACGGCGTCGTCGATGCCTTCCAGCAGCTCACCGGAGCCGATCGTGTAGGAGACGCCGCTGGCGACGCCGTCCTCCAGGATCTCGCCGTCGACCTTGGCCTCCAGGTCGATGGTGACGACGTCGCCGTCCTCGGCGGCCCGCTCGACGGGGGACGTCGAGGCGAAGCGCTCGCGGAGCTGCTCGACCGACTTGTCGATGTCCTCCTCGGTGACCTCGACGGCGTCGACCTCGACCTCGATGCCGGAGAAGTCCGGGATCTCGATGGCCGGGCGGACGTCGACCTCGGCGGTGAAGTTCAGCGTCTCGCCGTCCTTCAGCTCGGTGATGTCGACCTCGGGCTGGCCGAGGACGTCGATCTCCGCCTCGTTGACCGCCTCGGTGTAGAACTTCGGAAGCGCGTCGTTGACCGCCTCCTCCAGGACCGCACCGCGGCCGAACCGCTGGTCGATGACGCGCGCCGGGATCTTGCCCTTCCGGAAGCCCTTCACCGTGACCTGCTGGTTGATCTTCTTGTACGCCGCGTCGAGGCTGTCCTTGAGCTCCTCGAAGGGCACCTCGATGCTGAGCCGAACCCGAGTCGGGTTCAGGGTCTCCACGGCGCTCTTCACGGTTCGGTCTCCTTGGGGGCTGACTTCTTGGTTTCTGCCGGAGCCAGACCGGCCCCGGCGGATTCGCCGCCCGGAGGACTTCCAGAGGAGAGAGACACACGGGCGTGCAGCTTGCATAGTAACGGCAGCGGCGACACGTCCCAAAGGCGATCACGTCGGGTGGTCACACGAGGTGACCGTGGGGTGACCGGTGATGGCCGGCCGGTACATGGTCGGGGTGGCGGGATTTGAACCCACGGCCTTCCGCTCCCAAAGCGGACGCGCTACCAAGCTGCGCCACACCCCGTCGGTGCGACACGTAGGGTACATGCCCGCAGGCAGCGGAGTCGCCGCATTTCGCGAGCGCGCGTCCGGCACCCGGGTGCGCGGGAACGCGGTGTGCGACGAAGGGGGACGACCCGCTACGATGCCTCCAGTGCCGCGGTCACTGACCTGCGGCGCGCGCTGTGCGGGCGTAGCTCAATGGTAGAGCACTAGTCTTCCAAACTAGCTACGCGGGTTCGATTCCCGTCGCCCGCTCCGAACAGGCCTCCGGCCCGGTCCTTACGAGGATCGGGCCGGAGGCCTTTGTGCTGTCCGGGGGTGTCGTGCGAGGTCTGCGGCGGCTGCGCGGCGGCGGACCATGCGGGCGCGCCTGGAGGACAGGGCCCTAGAACTGGATCGAGTTGATGGTCTCCGCTATCGAGTTCAGGAACCGCTGGATGTCGTCGGCCATGCCGGTCGAGGCGAGGAAGAAGCCGAAGAGCACCGCGACGACGGCGGGGCCGGCCTTGATGGAGCCTCCCCGGATCAACACCACCAGGATGATCGCCAACAGCAGCACCACTGACAGAGAAATGGCCACAACTGATCACACCCTTGGTCGGTCCGCTCTCCCGGCCCGGGGACGCGACCGTGCGCACCCCCGCCAGAACCATCGTGCCACCAATGAGGCCCGCATATGCGGCGCGTGACTGAACGTTGGCCACTTCCGTGCCCGGAGCCGCCCGCGGCCGGGCGGGCGGGCGGATCAACTCGGCTCGTCCGCACAGTAATTCGACCCTGCACCCACACGGGAAATCGGACGAGTTCGTTTCCGCGTCCACACAACGTGTTCGCAGGTAATTCGAATTGAGGCCACAAAAGACGCCAACCGCCCTGGGAGCAGGCCCTCAAAGGCGTCTTATGCCCTACTTAGTCAGGATGAATGGCGACAAGAAGGTCCCATGTGGGGCACTCGGTTGAACTCTGAACGTGTGTCGGTCATCACGTCGGCGGTGACGTCAACTACGGGATATCCCGGGCACTCGCAGGCATTAGCCAGGAATGACATGGAGGGTTTTACGAAAACCCACAGCCAAGGCTAGGGTGCCTCAGATGTTCCACGCCGTCTCGTCCCCCTCAAGCGCAGTGCCGAGTCCGCGTTCGCCGCAGAACGCCCGCCCCGCCGCGGGCGACAAGCCCGCCCCAACCGGCGACAAACCCGGCAAACAGCGCGACGCGTTCTTCGACAACGCCAAGTACCTGGCGATCGTGCTGGTGGCCATCGGCCACTCCTGGGAGCCCCTCAAGGGCGACAGCCGGATCCTGGAGGGTCTGTACACGGCCGTGTACGCCTTCCACATGCCGGCGTTCATCGTCATCTCCGGCTTTTTCTCGCGCAGTTTCGACATGCGCGCCGACCGGCTGCAACGGCTCATCACCGGCGTCGTCGTGCCGTACGTCCTCTTCGAGACCGCGTACTCGCTCTTCAACCGCTATGTCGGCGACACGCCGGACCAGGACATCAGCCTGCTGGATCCCTGGTACCTGACCTGGTTCCTGATCGCGCTGTTCATCTGGCGGCTGACCACGCCGATCTGGAAGCTGGTGCGGTGGCCGCTGCCGCTGGCGCTCGCCATCGCCATGCTGGCGTCCGTCACCCCGGAGATCGGCGACGACCTGGACCTCCAGCGGGTGCTGCAGTTCCTGCCGTTCTTCGTGCTCGGCCTGATGATGAAGCCCGAGCACTTCCGGCTGGTGCGCCGGCGTTCGGTGCGGATCCTGGCGGTGCCGGTGTTCGCCTGTGCGGTGGTCGTCGGCTGGTGGTCGGTGCCGCGTATGAACACCGGGTGGTTCTACCACCGCGACTCCGCGCAGGAGTTGGGCGCGCCCTGGTGGACCGGGCCGGTCATGGTCCTCGCCCTGTTCGGCTGCTCACTGCTGCTGACCGCCTGCTTCTTCTCCTGGGTGCCGGGCCGGAAGATGTGGTTCACCTCGCTCGGCGCGGGCACGCTGTTCGGCTATCTGCTGCACGGCTTCCTGGTCAAGGCCGGCGACTACGCGGGCTGGTTCGACCACCCCTGGCTGCACCGGCCGCTCGGCGAGATCTTCGTGAGCGTCTGCGCGGGCGTCGCCGTCACCGTGCTGTGCACCGCGCCGGTGCGCCGCGTCTTCCGGTTCGCCATGGAGCCGAAGATGGAGTGGGCCTTCAAGCCGGATGCCACCGAGGCGGCCCGCGGCCGCGAGCAACGCGAGAAGACCCCCGTACGGGAACGGGAGAAGGTCACGGCGGCGAGCTGAGACAACACCCGAGCCCCCCACTGCCGAGCAGTGGGGGGCTCGGTCATTCCCGAGCGACCGGGCTACTCGCCCTTCAGGTGTCTCATCAGGCGCTCCAAGGCCTGCCGGCCCGACAGGTCCGACGGGTCGCCCGGCAGCGGTAGTACAGCGCGGGACGGGTCCTCGGGCCCGACTCCAGCAGCTGACTGTCGTAGTCCCGTGCCATTCATTCGTCCTGGGGAGGGGTGTGCCCGAGGGTCAGTCGCCCGGGGCGAGACCGAGACGGTGCCGCATGGCGGCGTACTTCTGCCTGAGCCGCCGGGCGGTGTGCTCGTCTAGTACGGCGAGACGGCCCGGGTCGGCGTTGTGCGCGAGGTCGGCCGCCTTGACGAGCCGGGCGCCGGGGGTGGCCAGGATCCGGGACGCGTACGCCTCCTGGTCCTCGTCCGGCCGCTTGGTCATCGCCCGTACGACGTCCTTGGTGCGCTGTGGAACCGCGGCGGCGTCGAGCCAGTCCTCACTGAGCACTCCGTCCTCCAGGGCGTCGTGCAGCCAGGCGGCGGCGACGAGTTCCTCACCGCCACCCCGGGCACGCACTCCCTCGGCGACGGCCGACAGATGCTCGGCGTACGGCCGTCCGGCCTTGTCCGTCTGCCCGGCGTGCGCGGCACGGGCGACGGCCTCGACCTCGCTGAGACTCATCTCCGCCCCGGTCCCGGGCGGCCTCTCCTGCGGCATGTGGATCCCCCCTACTTCGCTTGCGCAACATAAGACATCAACGCGCCACCCGTACAGCCGGGGTACGGCCGTCTCTCGCGGCGGGTTGAGGGTGCGCGGCCGTGGAGGGGCCCGGGTGGACCTGGGGTTGCTCGGTGGGTGGGGGCGTCGGCCAGGAGCCGCTCCTCGGCGGAGAGGCGGTCTCAGGCGGGCGCCGACCGACCGATCTCGGTGAGCACCGTGTCCGCGTAGGGACGTACCTGCGCTCTCAGCTCCTGGCTCCGGTTCTCCTCGGAGTAACGGCAGTTGAGATACAGCGCTCTGGCGTGTTCCAGTACCGGGCGCCGATCCGGGGGAAGCCGGACGAGGGCCCAGTCGGCCGCGGCGCCATGGACCTGATCTCACCGGTGGCGAGCGTGGTCCAGATGCGCGCCAGGGTCAGCACGACGTTGCGGGTGTCGCTCTCCAGGTCGTCGAGCAGGCCCGGGATACCCGACACACTGGCCCGGACCAAGTCCGCATACCGGACGCGATCCAGGACCCGCGCCGGCGGCGGAACGCTGACGGCGCGGTTGCCGGAGAGCACCATGGTGATCAGCAGCGCCAGATCCGGCATCGGCCCCGGCAGAGGGGGCCGACCTGCCTCGAACTCCTTTTCCTGACCGTTCATGCTCCGCCGTGAGACCACAAAGATGTCCACATCACTGGCCGGCTTGAGGCCGCCGAGCACCCAGGACCCCTGCACATACGCCCCGATGGGCTCGGACCCCAGCACGGAGCCGGCCAGGCCCACGATCTTCCGCAACTGGTCCATCACACCAGCGTGGCACCGCGGCTCGCGTGGCGGCACCTGTCTCGTATCGCTACTCGGGTGAGGTCGTCTGCGACTTCGACGCGGGAGTCGCCCTGCTCATCGTCGAGCGGCCTCGTGGGGACAAGACAACTCAGTGAGGGGACGACGCGGCCGCCGCCGTCGGGCCCTCGCGGCAGATCAGCAGCAGCGCCCGGTCGTCGTTGACGTCCTTCGCCACCGCCTCGATGAGGTGCCACGCGGCTCCGTGGAAGCCGCCGGCGACATAGCGGTCGGCCTCGCCGGTGAGGCGGTCGATGCCCTCCACGATGTCGCGGTCGGACGTCTCCACCAAACCGTCCGTGAACAGCATCAACACGTCCCCCGGGCGCAGCGAGCCCTTCACGGGGTCGAACTGCGCACCGTCGTACACACCTAGGAGCGGGCCCTCGGCGGCCTTCTCCTCCCAGCGGCCGCTGCCCGCGCTGAGCTGCAACCCCGGCGGGTGGCCCGCGGAGTACAGCTCGTAGTCTCCCGAGTCCAGGTCCAAAACCAGGTGGATCGAGGTCGCGAAGCCCTCGTCCCAGTCCTGGCGGAGCAGGTAGCCGTTCGCCGCCGGCAGGAACGCGTGCGGGGGGAGCGAGCCGAGCAGGCCGCCGAAGGCTCCCGACAGGAGCAGCGCGCGCGAACCCGCGTCCATGCCCTTGCCGGACACGTCGGTCAGGACGACCTCCATCGTGCGGCCGCCGTTCGTGCGGGCCGCGACAACGAAGTCACCGGAGAACGACTGGCCGCCCGCCGGGCGCAGCGCCATCTCCCGGTGCCAGCCCTGTGGCAGCTGCGGCAACTTGCTCTGGACGCGGATGCGTTCGCGCAGGTCGAAGAGCATGGTGCCGCCACGCCGCCAGGGCACGCCGACCCGGCTGCGGAACTGGGCGATGAGGAGACCGAAGAACCCGCAGGCGGCGACCACCAGGACCACGCCCGGGGTGACCCGGGACGGGCCCTCCGTGTACGGGCCCAGCTGCACCGACTCCACGATCAGCGCGGTCGCCGCCGCCGCGTACAGGCCGAGCAGGCTCGCCGGGCGCAGCAGCAGGCCGCCGGCGACGATCGGCAGGACCAGCGCGGCCGGTGAGCACCACACCGAGTTGGCCAGTGTGGTGGCCGCGATCACGGGAACGGTGATGAGCAGACCGGCCAGCGCGACCCAGTCCGAGCCGTCGCCGCGGAAGTAGTCGACGGCACTTCTGCGCAGGCCGACGCGAGCCCGGTGCCACTGCATCTTCAACCGGGCCGTGAACGTCTCGGCTTCCGCGCGCCGCTCTCGTCCTGCTGCCATTAGTTCGGGACCCTATCCATCGGACCAGGTGCTTGGCACGGGAGGTCCCACTTCTCCCCCGTCCGAGGCTCGACTTCACAGTGAACTTCACAGAACGCCATCGTGGCGCCATCAAGGCGAAATTCCCTGGCCCGTCCCGCAATGCCCTGGTAGGCATGGTTCATGGGGACTGACGTGCGGGTACTGCAGCGGGACGACTGGGACCAGTGGTACGACAAGCTGATCCGCGCCTTCGGCGGGGTTCCGGAGTCGTCCGAGGAGCGGGAGGTGTGGCGCTCGCTCACCGAGACCGACCGTTCCCTCGGCGTCTGGGACGGTGACGTGTGCGTGGGCACGGCGGGGGCGTTCAGCTTCCGGCTGACCGTGCCGGGTGGCGCCTCGGTGCCGGCGGCCGGCGTGACCATGGTCAGCGTGGCCGCCACGCACCGGCGGCGCGGCGTGCTGCGTTCCATGATGCGTCGGCAGCTGGACGACGTACGGGAATGGGGCGAGCCGCTGGCCGTCCTGACGGCCTCGGAGCCCGAGATCTACGGCCGGTTCGGGTACGGCGCGGCGACCCACTGCGTGAACATCGAGGTCGACACCACGCGCGTACGGCTGTCCGTGCCGCCCGGCACCGATGACGTACGGCTGCGGTACGCCGCCCCCGCCGACGTCCTCGACGCGTGCGAGGCGGTGTACGCGCGCAAGGTGCCCGGGCGGCCGGGGATGGTGGCGCGGCAGCCCGGGTGGGAGCGGGTCGGGGTGCTCGACCCGGAGAGCGGCCGGGGCGGGGCGTCACCGCTGCAGTGCGTGGTGGCCGAGCGGGGTGGCGAGGTCGTGGGGTACGCGCGCTTCCGGATCAGGCCGGAGTGGGAGACCGCCGGGCCCAAGAGCGTGGTGGTCCTGCGGGACACGGAAGCGCTGGACGCGGCGGCGCATGCCGCGCTGTGGCGCTTCCTGTTCGGGATCGACCTGACGTCGACGCTGACCGCGCTGGGACGGCCGTCGGACGAGCCGTGGCTGTCCATGGTGTCCGACATCCGGCGGTGCGGGCTGCGGGTGCGGGATTCGTTGTACGTCCGGCTGGTGGACGTCGGCGCCGCGCTCGAGGCGCGGACCTATCAGGCGCCGGTGGATGTGGTGTTCGACGTGGAGGACGCCTTCTGCCCCTGGAACGCGGGGCGTTGGCGGCTCACCGGTGACGCGAAGGGCGCCTCGTGCGCTCGTACGACGGATGCGGCCGATCTCGCCTTGTCGGTACGGGAGTTGGGGGCGGCGTACCTCGGAGGGGTGAGCCTGGCGTCGTTGGGCGCGGCCGGACGGGTGCGGGAGCTGCGGCAGGGGGTGCTGGCGGAGGCGGCCGTGGGGTTCGGGTCGGTGGTC
Source organism: Streptomyces sp. NPDC006602 (assembly GCF_042870385.1). Classification (NCBI taxonomy): domain Bacteria; kingdom Bacillati; phylum Actinomycetota; class Actinomycetes; order Kitasatosporales; family Streptomycetaceae; genus Streptomyces; species Streptomyces sp. NPDC006602. The sequence goes on from NZ_JBIAHG010000012.1 coordinate 197,917, forward strand.
GCGCCCTGGCTGCCGCACGGGTTCTAGGCCGGCGTAAGGGTGTGGGCGTGGTTCCAGGCCGGCCTCAGGGCTTCTGGCAGGTCGGGCACCAGAAGAGGTTGCGGGCGGCGAGATCGGCGGTGCGGATCTCGCCACCACAGATGAGGCAGGGCAGGTTGGCCCTGCGGTACACGTAGACCTCGCCGCCGTGGTCGTCGACGCGCGGCGGGCGGCCCATCGCCTCCGGGGTGTGTTCCGGGCGGACGGTGTCGATGCGGTTGTTGCGGACGCCCTCACGCATGAGGTCGGCGAGGTCCTGCCAGATCGCGTCCCACTCGGCGGGGGTGACGCTGTTGCCGGTGCGGTACGGGTCGATGCGGTGCCGGAAGAGGACCTCGGCGCGGTAGACGTTGCCGACGCCCGCGACGACCTTCTGGTCCATGAGCAGGGCGGCGATCGTCGTACGGCTGCGGGAGACGCGCCGGTACGCGGCCTTCGGGTCGGCGTCCTCACGGAGGGGGTCGGGGCCGAGGCGGCCGTGTATCGCGCCCTTCTCGCTGTCCGTGATCAGCGCGCAGGTCGTCGGGCCGCGGAGATCGACGTACGACGTGCTGTTCGCGAGCCGGAGACGGACGGTGTCCGTGGGTCGGGGTGCGGGGGCGGGGCCGAAGGTGACCTTGCCGAAGAGGCCGAGGTGGATATGAATCCACTCGCCGGCGCGGAAGCCCAGGAAGAGGTGCTTGCCGTGGGCCTCGGTGGCGGTGAGTTCCGTACCGGTGAGGAGGGCGGCGGAGTCGGTGAACTTGCCCTGGGGACTGGTCACCTGCGGTGCGGTGCGGAGAAACGCGGCGGCGTAGTCCTGAGCCAACCGGTGAATGGTGTGCCCCTCCGGCACGGTGCGGTTCCTTTCCCAACCCCTGGGGCTCCGCCCCAGACCCCGCCAGGGGCTCCGGCCCCTGGACCCCTGGCCTGTGCCCACCCTCCCCCACGCTCGGCTGCGCTCGCGCGGGGGGGGGGACCCCCATCCCGACTCGGTGGGTCACCAACGAGCCGTAGCGCCTACTGCTGCGGGTGGTGTGCCGGGATCGGCGGCAGGTCGCCCGTCGTCTCGTAGTCGGCCAGCATCTCGATGCGGCGCATGTGGCGCTCGTCACCCGAGAACGGCGTGTTCAGGAAGGTCTCGACGAACTTCGTCGCCTCCTCCTGGGTGTGCATGCGCGCGCCCACCGCGACGACGTTGGCATTGTTGTGCTGGCGGCCGAGGGAGGCCGTCTCCTCGCTCCAGGCGAGGGCCGAGCGCACGCCCTTCACCTTGTTCGCGGCGATCTGCTCGCCGTTGCCGGAGCCGCCGATGACGACGCCGAGGGCGTCGGGGTCCGCGGCCGTCCGCTCGGCGGCGCGGAGGCAGAACGGCGGGTAGTCGTCCTGGGCGTCGTAGATGTGGGGTCCGCAGTCGACCGGGTCGTGGCCCGCCGCCCTGAGCCACTCGACGAGGTGGTTCTTGAGTTCGAAGCCGGCATGGTCGGAGCCGAGATACACGCGCATGGGACGAGTGTGACACGGGCGTTTCCGGGCAGCAGCTCGGGGGGCCAACCCGGAAAACTGTGGGCAACACTACAGAACCTCAGGAAAAGCTCAAGTAACGATCCGGAATCAAAGGTTCACCAATCCCTTTACCTCCGATTCACTGGACCGACCCGTACGCCGCTCGTACGGGAACCCGCACCACCCCCGTGCGGGAAGAGCTCACCCGGCGCAAAGGAATCCCCCCTCCTATGACCTCGCAGCCGACCCTTCCCAAGACTGGTCACGACCCCGGAGTCCCCGGCGAACCCGGCGGCGACCTCCAGGCAGGCCTCAAGAACCGTCATCTCTCGATGATCGCCATCGGCGGTGTCATCGGGGCCGGACTCTTCGTCGGATCCAGCTCCGGCATCGCCACCGCGGGCCCCGGCATCCTCCTGTCGTACGCGCTCGTCGGCACGCTCGTGGTGCTGGTGATGCGGATGCTCGGCGAGATGTCCGCCGCCAACCCGACCTCGGGTTCGTTCTCCGCGCACGCCGACCGGGCGCTCGGGCCGTGGGCCGGGTTCTCCATCGGCTGGCTGTACTGGTTCTTCTGGGTGGTCGTCCTCGCGGTGGAGGCCACCGCCGGGGCCAAGATCCTCGAAGGGTGGATTCCCGCCGTACCGCAGTGGGGGTGGGCCCTCATCGTGATGGTGGTCCTCACCGCGACCAACCTCGTGTCCGTCGGTTCCTACGGCGAGTTCGAGTTCTGGTTCGCCGGGATCAAGGTCGTGGCGATCGGCGCGTTCATCGTCGTCGGCGGGCTCGCCGTCTTCGGCGTGCTGCCCGGCGCCGGCAGCGACCAGGCGGGGCTCGGCAACCTCACCGACCACGGCGGCTTCCTGCCCAACGGGCCCGGCGCCATCCTCACCGGTGTGCTGCTCGTCGTCTTCTCCTTCATGGGCAGCGAGATCGCGACCCTCGCGGCCGGCGAGTCCGAGGACCCGCAGCGGGCCGTGACGAAGTCGACCAACAGCATCATCTGGCGGATCGGCGTCTTCTACCTCGGCTCGATCTTCGTCGTCGTGACGCTGCTGCCGTGGGACGCCAAGTCCATCCAGGACGACGGCTCCTATGTCGCCGCCCTCGACTCCCTCGGCATCGCGCACGCCGGTCAGATCATGAACTTCATCGTGCTGACGTCGGTGCTGTCCTGTCTCAACTCGGGGCTCTACACGGCCTCCCGCATGGCCTTCTCGCTCGGCCGACGCGGTGACGCGCCGAAGGCGTTCGCGCGGGTCAACAGCCGGGGCGTGCCGATGGCGGCGATCCTCGCGTCGGTCGTGTTCGGCTTTGTCGCCGTCTTCTTCAACTACCTCTCCCCGGACAAGATCTTCCTCTTCCTGGTCAACTCCAGTGGTGCGGTCGCCCTGTTCGTGTGGCTGGTGATCTGTTTCTCGCAGCTGCGGATGCGGAAGATCATCCAGGCCGAGGCGCCGGAGAAGCTGGTCGTGAAGATGTGGCTGTACCCGTACCTGACCTGGGCCACGGCCGCGCTGATCGTCTTCGTCCTCGGCTACATGCTGACCGACACCGAGCACGACGGCCGCGAGACCGTGTTGCTGTCGCTGCTCGTCGCGGCGGGCGTGATCGTCATCGCCTTCGCGAAGGAGAAGGTCAAGGGCGGGCGCGAGCTCACGAAGGTCTGATCGCCCCGTACGAGAGAGGAGGCGTACGGCACGTGCCGTACGCCCCCTTCGGCGTCCCTCTCACCGCACCGTTCACAGCACGATTCACCTGTTTCTTGCGTGGAGGCCCCGGCGTTCACGCCGGGGAGGAATCGCATCCGGGGTCGCGACGCGGAGCGTCGCCGCGTCCGGTTCAGGGCGCGGAGCGCCCGTACCGCTGTCAGCACCGCCGAGGTGACGCGAACACTTGTGCCTGTGGTCGCTGGTCGGGGTGATGGCCGGGGGATCGGGGGGCGCGTGTGCGGCTGTCGTACGTATGGTCGTTCGGAGGGTTCGGGGCGGCACAGTGTCCCGGCCGGGGCCGTGAGGGGGCGGGATGGCGCAGGTGGGGGTGGCTGCGGAGGGCGGGCATGCCCGGTACACCTACCGGCTGCGCCTGCCGTCCGCTGCCCGCACCGCCCTGGCGGGGGAGTGGGGCCGGTGCCGCTGGGTGTGGAACGGTGCGACACGAGGTCGCTCCTATCAAGTGGGGGCAGCTTTCAGAGAGAAAGCTCAAGGGTTGCCTCCCTGACAAGTGTCTGGATGTCAGTCCCCAGGTCCGCATGCGTCGCTGGTAACGGCGGGGTGTGAAGCCGGGCCGGAAAGCCCAAGAATTCCCGAACCGTCCGGGAATCACAGGCGAGGGGAAGACTGGGATGGGCGAGCACGTGCGAATCCCCGGCAATGCCTCGTGAACCCAACGGCCAGGAGACGGAAAGAGGCACTGGCTGACAGGCCCTCGGCGTGGAGAAACGCCAGGTGATCCCTCCGGACGTTCCTGAGGGGAGTCGGACACCACCGGGCCCGGGGTATAGGGGACGCCCTGCTCAGTCGAATCTTGAGGGAGCGGAACGTGGGAACCCCGATGTGGTCTGCCAACCGGCAGTAGGTGGCCGTAAGGGAAGCCGATGCCACAGCGGGAACAGGATGGTCCAAGAAGCGAATGCCGACAGGCCGAAAGGCCGGGGGAAACTGTGGATGCCAACTCTGGGACGCCACATATAACCCGTCGGATACGGGCGGATGCCCGACCTGAAAGGGAGCTGACGTGGACTGGGTGGAACTTTGAAGAGCAGGTGGGGAGGGACCCGAACCGATGGGCAAGTTGGACGCCGCACCGGCCGCAACGGCCACCGTGGCGAACGGACCTGAGGACGGTCCGGCTCTGGACTGGCACAGCATCGACTGGGCTTGCGAGGAGCAGAACGTACGGCGACTCCGCCAGCGAATCTTCAAGGCGTCGCAGGAAGGGGATCTGGCCAAGGTCCGCAACCTGCAAAAGCTCATGCTGCGGTCGAGGAGCAACACGCTGGTCAGCGTGAGGCGAGTCACGCAGCGGAGCTCCGGCCGTAAGACCGCCGGGATCGATGGGAAGGTCGTCCTGACCCCGAAAGGGCGAGCCTCGCTCGCTCAGGAGATTCAGGAGAAGCCCGAACGCGGTCCCGTTCCGGTCAAACGGGTGTACATCCCGAAGAGCAATGGAAAGCAGCGGCCACTCGGAATCCCGGTGATCAGGGACCGTGTCAATCAGGCGCGGGTCAAGAACGCCCTGGAGCCGGAATGGGAGGCCCGCTTCGAACCTCGATCCTACGGGTTCCGCCCGGGAAGGAGCTGCCACGATGCCGTGGAAAGCATCTTCTCGGTGGTGGGGCAGAAGACCGCGGTTCGGACATGGGTTCTGGACGCGGACCTCTCGGCGGCCTTCGATCGGATCCACCACGGCAGGATGATGCAATCCGTCGGACTGTTTCCCGCCAGGGACGCAGTCTGGGGATGGCTGAAGGCCGGCGTGATGGAAAAGGGAAGATGGGCGCCTACGGAGGAAGGCACCCCGCAAGGGGGCGTGATCAGTCCACTGTTGCTGAACATCGCGCTGCACGGGATGGAGCAAGCCGCAGGGGCGGGATGGCTGCGCAGCGGAGCTGCAAAGCCAGGCACCCCGGTCCTGATTCGGTACGCCGACGACTTCGTAGTGCTCACGTACTCGGAGGAGGAAGCGGAGGAGGTCAGGCGGAAACTGGCCGGGTGGCTGGAGCCCCGAGGGCTCCGGTTCAACGCGGACAAGACCCGAATCGTCCACCTGGAGGAAGGTTTTGACTTCCTGGGGTTCAACGTCAGGAAGATGAAACGCAAGACCATCATCACACCGAGCAAGGAAGCGGAAAGGAGAATCCGGGAAAGGCTGCGGAACGAGATGAAAGCCTTGCAAGGGGCGAACGCCGCAGCGGTACGGAGAACGCTCGCGCCGATCGTGCGCGGGTGGGCGACGTACTACCGGGGGGTGGTGTCCAGCAAGATGTTCAAGACGCTGGATGACTACGTCTGGAAACTCACCTACAAGTGGGCCACCAGACGCCACCCCAACAAGCCGAAGAACTGGGTCATCGCCCGGTACTACGGCAAGTTCAACAAGTCGCGGGCGGATAAGTGGGTGTTCGGCGATCCGGTCACCGGTGCCTACCTCTACAAGTTCGCCTGGACCCCCATCGTCCGGCACGTCAAAGTGAAGGGCGGGGCGTCCACGGACGATCCGTCCCTCACCGAGTACTGGACGAACCGGCGCCGCAAGAAGACGCCTCCCGTCATGGACAAGACCAGCCTGTATCTGGCGTTCCGTCAGCAGGGGCTGTGTCCGATCTGTGGCGGGGCCCTGATCACCGGAGCCGAATACGAGCCGGACAATCCACGAGAGTGGATTGAATGGTTCGAAGCGGTTGCGAGGAGGCTGCACAGGCACCACTTCGCATACCGGCGAGACGGGGGCGGGGACGACAAGAGCAATCTCCGGCTCGTACACGCCGATTGTCACCGTCAGCATCATGAAGCCGATGACAAGCGGACCGGACGAAAGACCAGACGCCCATAGGGTTCTGCTTGAGCCGTGTGCCGGGAAACCGGCATGCACGGTTCTGAGGGGGCCGGGGCCCGGCGACGGGCTCCGGCTACCCGACAATGCGTCGCCAAGGCCAGGGCCGTGCACCTGCACAACAAGTCCACCGGCCAGAAGGCCACGTGCGGCCCGGCTCAGCTCGACAGGATGCTGACCGAAGCCCGCGCCCGTACGCCATGGCTGCGTGAGGGCTCATCGGTTCCCCAGCAGCAGATCATCCGCGACTTCGGCCGCTCCCGCGCCAAGGCGCACAAGGACATCACAGAGCGCCTGCCCATGGCGCGCCGGGCCGGGATGCCCACGTACAAGAAGAAGCGCGAGGCACTGCCGAGCCTCAACTACACCAAGCGCGGGTTCCGGTTGAAGGACGGCCGGCTGCACCTGGCGGGCGGCATCGTCGTGGCGATGGTGTGGTCGAGGGAACTGCCGGCCGAGCCTTCCTCGGTGCGCGTGTACCAGGACAGCCTTGGGCACTGGTACTGCTCGTTCGTCGTCCCTGCCCAGGTTCAGCCTCTGCCGGAGACCGGCCACGCACTCGGCGTCGACTGGGGCGTGAAGGAGACCGCGACCACCACCTCCGACGCGCACGATCTGCCGCATCCCGAGTACGGCAAGAAGGCTCAGACCAAGCTGACGCGGTACGACCGGATGATGGCCCGACGCAAGCCGAAGAAGGGACAACCGGCATCGAAGGGCTACCGCGAGGCGAAGAAACTGCGGGCGAAGGCATATAAAAAGGTCGCCAGGCAGCGTGAGGATACCGGCCGCAAGTGGGCCAAGGAGGTGGTCCGCGATCATGACACCATCGCTGTCGAGGACTTCCGCCCGAAGTTCCTCGCCAAGACCACCATGGCCCGCAAGGCCGCTGACGCCGCCATCGGCGCCACCAAGACCGCTCTGATAGAGATGGGCCGCAAGCACGGGCGGGACATCCGCCTCGTGCACCCCGCGTACACCACGATGGACTGCGCGCACTGCGATGCGAGAGCCAAGCACGCACTGCCGCTGGGGGAGCGCACCTACACCTGCACCGCGTGCGGAACCGTGTCCCCACGGGACAAGAACTCCGCAAGCGTGATGCTCGTCCGGGCTGGTCTCAACCCGGCTGGTGCTGATGGCGGAAGACCTCCTGGAGCGCTGCTCCAGGAGGCGGCCTGAGCCAGGAATCCCCTTCCCTTCTGGGAGGGGAGGATTCAAAGCACCGTGAAGCTGTCCCTCACCCTGTCGTACGTCTTGAGGGCCTGGCTCTCGATGTCCGGCTGGTACCAGGTGTTGATCTGGTACGACTTTCCGTCCTCGTTGAAGCCCAGCAGCCGGGCGTGCCAGGGGACGCCCTCCAGGGTGAAGGTGTACTCCCAGACGACCGCGGGGTTGCCGCGGAACGTCGTCTCCTCCAGGCGGATCTTCCGGTAGTTCCTGCCCTGGTGGGCGTTCTGTTCCGAGGTCCGCCAGGTCTCCATCAGGTCGCCGCGGGCGAGGGAGGACTTGGCGGCGAGCTCCTGTTTCCCGTCCGGGGACGTGTAGTGCACCTCGGCGCCCGTCTTGATGTCCCGCCGCCAGCCGGCCGGTGTCGCCCACGCGAACCCGCCCGCCTCCCGGTGCGCGCCCGGCGGCAGGCTCTGCGGCCTCGACGTGCCCTCGACGGTGGGGGACGGGCTGTCGCTCGGGGTGGTGGACGGGGACGCTGGGGAGGAGACCGACGCGGACCCTCCCGCCCGGTCGTCGTCCGGCGAGCCGCTCGTCGCCGCCAGGACGATCGCGACGACCGCGCCCGCGGTGACCACGCCCACGGCGGTGATCAGGCCCGTACGACGTCCCGCGCGCCGCCTGCGCCGGGGGTCCGCCGGGACGGCGGGGCCGGGCAGTTCGCCGGGCGGCATGGGGAGGGGGGTGGCCGGGACGGGGGCGCGGCGGCGTTCGGTCTCCGCCCGGGCGCGGACGAGTGAGACGCCGGTGACGGTGGTGGCGTCGGCCACCCTGCGGGGCGCGGTGGGGGCAGCGGAGGTGGCTGCTCCGGCCGGGGTGGCCGCTTCGGCGCCTGCGGAGTTGCCGGACGGGGTCTCGGAGCGGGTCTCCGAGCGCAGTTCGGACGCCGCTTCGGTGGAGGCGCCGGCGGGCTGGGGAGCGGGTTCCGGTGCCCGTTCGGGTGCCGGCTCGGCTTCGGGGTCGGGGTCGGGGTGGCGTTCCGGCGGCGGTACGGGGGCGAGCCCCGGGCGCGATGCGGGCGTCCTGGGGTCCCGCACCGTGCGCAGATGCCGGGTGTTGACGAAGGGGGGTGTGGGCGAGTCCTGAGGTGCCTGTGGGGGGAGCGGGGTCGCGTCCTGGACGTCCGGCACCTCCGGGTCGGGCGTCGGCTCGGACGGGTCGGGCGCCGACGCCGACGCCGGCTGCGGCTGCGGCTGCGGCTCACCCTCCTCGCCCCGTCCCTCGGCCAACTCCTCTTTCCGCCCCGCCTCCTGAGGAACGGCGCCGGCTTCTCCCCCGCCCACCGGGACGGTCCGCAGCGTCGGCGGCGCCGGATACGCGAGCGGCCGTAGGGACGCCTCCAGCTCCTCGAGCCCCGGCCGTACCGTCGGGTCCTTCTCCAGCAGGGCCGCCAGGATGTCCCGCAACGGGCCCTCCGTCGCGGGGAGTTCGGGCTCCTCGTACAGGACCGCGTGCAGGGTCGCCAGTGTCGTGTCGCGGGAGAACGGGGAGCGGCCGCCCAGGGCCGCGCACAGGGTCGCGCCGAGGGACCACACGTCGGACGGCGGGCCCTGCGGGCGGCCGGAGACGCGCTCGGGGGCCATGTAGTCGGGCGAACCGACCAGCATGCCGACCATCGTGAGCGCCTTGGCGTCCTGGATCGCGGCGATGCCGAAGTCGGTGAGGACGATGCGCCGAGCGCCGTTCTCCACCAGGACGTTGCCGGGTTTGATGTCCCGGTGCAGGACACCCCGGTCGTGCACTTGGCGCAGTGCCTCCACCAGGCCGAGTCCGAGCTGCGCGGTCTCGCGCGGGCCGAGCGGGCCGTCCTCCGCCATGATGCGTTCGAGGGAGCGGCCGGCGACCAACTCCATGACGATCCAGAGGCGTTCGCCCTCGTCCACGACGTCGTACACGCGCACGACGTTGGGGTGGTCGATCCGGGCGGTGGCCCGGGCCTCGCGCAGGGTGCGTTCGCGGCGGGTGCGGGCGTCCTCGGCGTCCAGGCCGTCGATGCGCATCTCCTTGACGGCGACCTGCCGGTCGAGTATTTCGTCGGCGGCTCGCCACACCCGCCCCATTCCCCCTTGGCCGATACTTTCGACCAGGCGATAGCGCCCTGTCACCAAGAGCCCTGGAACTCCACCGCTCCTCGCATTCCCCGCGTTCCCCATATTCCCCGGCAATCCGCTGCACCCCCCTCAATGCCTTCCGGACGTTCCCGACTGGAACACAATGGTCACACTTCGCGCCGCACCTGCATAGTGCGGAGAAATCTTGTGGTACCTCTTCAAGTACTGCGAATTCAGGCGCAGCCAAGGGGGACGAACATGAGTTCTCGTCGTGCGACGACCATCGCGGGATCGCTGGTCACGGCATCTTTCGCGGCCGTGGTGATCCTTTCCGGAACCGCCGGTGCGGATGACCAGGGACCCGGAAGCAGCAAAGGGGGAAAGGCCGTTGACGAGGCGCCGGCGGGCGTGAAGCTGACCACCCTGCTGCCCGAGAAGATCTCGGTCGACAACAGCTCACAGCAAACCGACCTCACCGCCACGGTGAAGAACGAGGGGACGAAGGACAGCGGCAAGATCAGGCTTTTGGTCGTCGGTTTCGACGGCCTTTCGGTCAAGGGCGTTCAAGGATGCTCTCCGATTGACGAAAAGGATCTGCCGGAAGGCTCGAACAGCGGCTTCGCCTGCCCCATCGACAATCTCGCGGCCGGTCGGTCGAAGTCGTACGCCGTCGACGCGACGTTCGATCTCGGCAAGACCGGAAAGATCTGTCTGCCGGTGCAGACCAGCGACGGAAAGAAGACGTACTGGCAGCAGGGACCGGTTCCGTTCGGTACGACGAACCCGTCGCCGAACGCCCCGGCCACCCCGCTGCTGCTCGGCACCGACAACAAGCCGGTCGGGCCGGGTGGCGACGAACTGCCGAAGACCGGTTTCGAGCGTGACGTCCTGCCGCTGGGGGCGGCCGGGGCGGCGCTGATGGCGGCCGGTGCGGCGGGGCTGTGGTGGTCGCAGCGGCGGCCGAGGCAGCTGGAGAACTGAGGCCTGCGACGAGGCGGCATAACGTGACGGCACCTGTCAGGTTATGCCGCCATCATCGGCCGCATGAGCTTCCCGAACTCTCCTACCGACATCGCGGACCTGCCCGTTCTCCGCCCCGGCGACCCCGGCTACGACGCCGAACTCGCAGGTTTCCAGACCGGTTTCGTGCAACGCCCCGCCCTCGTGGTCGCCGCCCGCTCCCCCGCCGAGGTGGTCGCCGCCGTGCGGTACGCGGCGGACCGGAACCTGCCGGTCGGCGTCCAGGCCACCGGGCACGGGCTGCCCGGTGCCTCGGAGGGTGGCGTCCTCATCACGACCGGGCGCATGGACGCGGTCCACATCGACCCCAACGCCCGTACCGTCCGACTGCAGGCCGGCGTCCGCTGGGGCGAGGTCGTAGCGGCCGCCGAGCCGTACGGACTGGCGCCCCTCAACGGTTCCGCCCCGTCCGTCGGTGCCGTCTCCTACACGCTGGGCGGCGGACTGGGCATCCTGGCCCGCGAGTTCGGCTACGCCGCCGACCATGTGCGCGCCCTCGACGTCGTCACCGGCGACGGTGACGTGCGGCACGTGACCCGCGAGTCCGACCCCGACCTGTACTGGGCCCTGCTCGGCGGCGGACCCGTCGTCGCGCTCGGCGTCGTCACGGAGCTGGAGACCGGCCTCGTCCCCGTCCGCACCCTCTACGGCGGCTCGCTCGTCTTCGACGGCCGCGAGGTCGATCCGGCGGCCGTGCTGCGGGCGTACGAGGAGTGGACGCGGACCGTGCCCGACGGGCTGACCTCGTCCTTCGCCGCCGTACCGTATCCGGACCTACCGGCGTTGCCGCCGCACCTGCGCGGGCGGTACGTCCTGTCCGTGCGGGTCGCCCACACCGGAGCCGACGGCGACGAACTCGTCGCCCCGCTGCGGAAGACCGGGCCGGTGCTCGCCGACTCGCTGCGTGAGATGCCGTACGCCGAGAGCCGTACCATCCACAGCGACCCGGACTTCCCCCACGCGTACTACGGGGACAGCGCGGTGCTGAGTGAGCTGGACCTCGACAGGGCCGCCGAGTTGCTCGCGCGTACGGGGCCGGACGCCGGCGCCATGTGTGTCGTCCAGGTCAATCATCTGGGCGGGGCACTGGCGCGACCCGCGCCGAACTCGGTGCCGTATCGCGAAGGGCGTTTCCTGGTGCGGTTGTTGGCGATGGGGGATCGCGAGGAGGTCCGCCGGATCCTGGATCCCGCCTTCGCGCTGCTCGCGCCCGTCACCCTCGGGCGGGCGGTCAACTTCGCGTTCGGGGCGGGCGACCGGAGCGAGGGCCTGTACGACGCGGAAACGCGAAAGAGGCTCGCCGGGATGAAGTCACGGTACGACCCGGCGAACCTCTTCCGGAACGGCTACCGGGTCAGCGCTTGACGAGCTTCCAGGCGGAGGGCAGCAGGCCCATGGCCAGGGCCGCCTTCACGGCGTCGCCGATCAGGAACGGCGTCAGGCCGGCCGCGATCGCGGCGGACACCGAGAGGTCGGCCGCGTAGGCGAGGTACGGGACGCCGACGGCGTAGATGATCGCCTCGCCCACCAGCATCGTGCCCGCCATGCGGAGCATCGAGCGGTCGGCGCCGCGGCGGGCCAGGGCGCCGACGGCGGCGGAGGCGAGCAGCATGCCGAGGATGTAGCCGAAGGAGACGGAGACTCCGGAGGTGCCGCCCGCGAACCACGGCACACCGGCGAGACCGGCCAGCGCGTACAGCACGAGCGCGGAGAGGCCGCGGCTCGCGCCGAGCGTCGTGCCGACCAGCAGCGCGGCGAAGGTCTGGCCGGTCACCGGCACCGGGGAGCCCGGCACGGGCACCGCGATCTGGGCGGCCAGGCCGGTGAGCGCGGCGCCGCCGACCACGAGGGCCGCGTCCCGGACACGGGAGACGGGGAGCAGGTCGGCGAGGACCTGCCCCGGGCGGGCGGGGGCGGCAGCGGTGCTCATGGGGACTCCGCGGGCTGAAGGGCACAGGGGACACGGTGACGCTATCCCAGCGCCCTCGCGCCGATCACCGTCAGCGCCCGACAAAGGGGGGAACGCGGACTTGGTGGGCTCCGGACAAAGGATGGCAGTTACACCGGCTACGGGGGTGATGCCGGTCACTGAGGTGAAGGGGTGCGGGATACGGGGAGGCGGCGGGCGGGATCTGTCGGGTCCCGCCAATGGGACGCGCGGCGTGGACACCCGCCGTCTCGCCCGTCGGTCGCCGTCTGGGCAGCGCGGGACCGTTTTGCTAGCTTCGGGCGCATGGTTGCCCAAGCCCGGAACTTCTCGTCGCGTCGCCACGTCGACCTGCGACGCGTGGGCACGGCCGTCTGTCGCCGCCGGTAGGTCGGGGCGGACGGAGCGGATCCGGTGCGCCTCGACTCATGAGTCGGCGCACTGTCGGACCCGTTCCCGAGGATGAATTCCCATGCCCCGTACCGCGGCACCACACGCTCCTGCCTCTTCTGGCTCTCCGCCTCCCGTCTCTTCGATTCCGCGCGCCGCCGATCCCGACCGGCGCCGGACCAGTGCGAGTGTCGTGCTGCGCTCCGTGCTGGAGCACGGGCCGGTCGCGCGCAGCACCATCGCCCGGCTGACCGGGCTGTCCCCGGCGTCGGTGACCGACTACTGCGCCCGCTTCGCGCGGGCCGGTCTGATCCGTGAGGCCGCCGCGCCGCGGCAGTCCAAGGGTGTGGGCCGGCCACATGTGCCGGTCGACCTCGACGACTCGCGGTTCGTTGTGGGCGGCGTCCATGTGGCCGTCCCCTACACGACGGTCGCGCTCCTGGACCTGCGTGGCCGGGTGGTCGCCGAGCGGCGGCTGAAGCACCCGGCCGGGGCTGTCGAGCCCGGGCAGGTGCTGCCCCGGGCCGCCGACGGGCTGGCCGCGCTGCTCGAGGAGGCTCCGGAGTGCCGGCCGCTGGGTGTCGGTGTGGCCGTCGGCGGCTGGGTGGACCGGGACTCCGGGACCGTGGTCGCGCACCCGCTGCTGGACTGGCGGAATGTGCCGGTGCGCGATGTGGTCGGCGCACACACCGGGCTGCCGGTCCATGTGGACGGACATGCGCGGGCGTTGGTCAACGCGGAGCGCCTGTTCGGGCGGGCACGCGGCAGCCGGAGCGTGCTGCACCTGTTCGTCGGCAACGTGGTCGACGCGGCGTTCGCCACCCACGACGAGGTGCACCACGGGCCGCGCAGCCAGGCGGGCGCCATCGCGCATCTGCCGGTGCCGGGCGGCACGGAGGTCTGCGAGTGCGGGCGCACCGGCTGCCTCCAGGCCGAGTTGAGCGAGCGCACCCTGTGCCGGCGGGCACGGGAGGCGGGTGTCACCGACGGCGTGAACCCGATGCACGTGGTCGCCGCGGCGGCCGACGGCGACCCGGCCGCCGCAGGGCTGTTGGTGGACCGTGCGCGTCGGGTCGGGCGGGCGGTCGGGCTGCTGCTCGACGTGCTCAATCCGGAGACCGTCGTCGTCACCGAGATCGGCGTCCTGCATCGGGAGGACTGCCTTTCCGCGCTGCGGGACGAGGTCGGGGCGGAGCGGGCGGCGGCCGTCGTACCGACGAGTTTCGCGGATTCCGTGCTTGCCGTGGCGGGTGGATCGGTCGCTCTGGACGTGCTCTACCGGGATCCGCTGGGCGTTTCACCTGAGCGGAATTAATTCAGAAATGCGGAATGTTGACAGGCCCCGTCCGAGGGAAGGAACATCCTGGTCATGAGCTGTCGCACCCTCTGTTGCTGACGCGTTGCCGCGCTTGAAGCGCGCGCCCACCTCTCTTCTCGCGTGAATTCCCTTGTCGGGCCCCGGGCTTTCCGCTGCCCGGAATCGCGCGCGCGTTTCCCTTCACTTCTCGCTCACTTCTCGGCCTACGGAGTCCTCCCATGCCTTCCCCACCCCTGCCCGGAATCGACCGGCGGCTCTTTCTCACCTCCCTGCTCGGCGTCTCCGCCGCTGCCGCCGGCCTCAGCGGCTGCGCGGACAGCAGCTCCGCGGCCTCGAAGACGTCCCTCTCCGAGCCGCTGGCGAAGACGGTCCCCGCCGGCACCAGCCTGAAGATCGCCTCGTACCAGGGTGTCCAGCAACTCCAGTTCAGGCTCGCGAAGTTCGGTCGGCTGCCGTTCAAGGTGAGCAGCTGGGCGAACATCGGCGCCGGACCCGATGTCATCAACGCCTTCCGCGCCGGGTCCCTGGACGTCGCCAACAACGCGGGCATCCCGCCGATCCAGGCGCAGTTCCAGGGCTACGACGCGAAGATCGTCGCGATCAACATCACCCGCAAGCCGAACTACCTCTTCGCCACCAAGCCCGGCAGCGACATCCGCTCGGTCGAGGACTTCAAGGGGAAGAAGCTCGCCTTCTCGCAGGGCCAGGCGCAAGGCGTCGTACTCCTGCGGGCGTTGAAGAAGGCCGGGTTGGCCTACGACGACGTGAAGCTCGTGCCGCTGACCAGCAACCAGTTCCTCACGGCCCTGCAGTCGGGCCAGGTGGACATCGCGCCGCTGGCCAACCAGCAGGCGCCCGCCTATCTCCAGCAGTACGAGTCCAAGGGCGCCCACGCCATCACCACGGACGTCGTGGACCTGCTCAACCTGCTGTGGGCGCCGACCTCCGTGCTGTCGGACCCCGCGAAGGCCGCCGCGGTCGCCGCGTACATCCCGTACTGGGCGAAGGGCCAGGTGTGGCAGTACGAGCACCCGGACCTGTGGAACGAGGAGTTCTACGTCAAGACGCAGAACCTGAGCCTCGCGCAGGCCCGGTCGATCACCGAGCTCGCCAACAAGCCGCTGTTCCAGCCGAGTTGGGACGAAGCCGTGAAGTGGGAGCAGGAGACCGCCGATCTGCTGGCGGAGGGCGGCTTCGTGAAGAAGATCAAGGTCGACTCGCTCTTCGACCGGCGCTTCGAGGGCATCGCGGCGAAGTCCGTACCGGCGGAGTACCGGAGGTGAGCGCCGCCGTGACCACGACCTCGACCACTACCACGACCGCGACCACGCCCGTCACCGCGACCGAGGACAGTCCCCAGGTCCGCAGGCGCCGCCGCCTCTCCCCCGGCAAGCGGCTGCCCGCCACCCGTCTCCTCGGCCCCGCCCTCATCCTCGCCCTGTGGGCCGCCGCCTCCGCCGCCGGACAGCTCGACCCGAGTGCCATCCCGGCGCCCTGGACGGTACTGGAGACCAGCGTCCACCTGTGGACCGCCGGTACGCTGCCCACCGACATCCTGACCTCGCTGCAGCGCGCGGGATCCGGCTTCGCGATCGGCCTGGTCGCGGGCATCGCCCTCGCGCTGGCCTCCGGGCTCAGCCGGACGGGCGAGGCGCTGATCGACGGGTCCGTGCAGCTCAACCGGGCGATCCCGACGCTCGGTCTGATCCCGCTGTTCATCCTCTGGCTGGGCATCGGCGAGACCTTCAAGGTGGCGATCATCGCGATCGTCGTCTACATCCCGATCTACCTGAACACGCACTCCGCGCTGTCCGGCATCGACCACCGGTACGTCGAACTCGCCGAGGTCCAGGGCCTGTCGAGGTACGCCTTCATCCGGCGGATCGTCATCCCCGGCGCGCTGCCCGGCTTCTTCGTCGGGCTGCGGCTCGGGGTGACCGGCTCCTGGCTGGGTCTGGTCGTGCTGGAGCAGATCAACGCCACCAGCGGACTCGGCTACATGATGTTCCAGGCCCAGAACTACGGCCAGACGGACGTCATCCTCGTCGGCCTGGTCGTCTACGGCGTCTTCGGCCTGATCTCCGACAGCGCGGTCCGTCTGATCGAACGGAGGGTGCTGTCATGGCGCCGCACGCTCAGCAACTGACCCGCCCGGCCGTTCAGATCCGCGGCCTGACCAGGTCGTTCGAGGGGCGCACGGTTCTCGACGGCATCGACCTCGACCTCCCCGCCGGACAGTTCACCGCCCTGCTCGGGCACAGCGGCTCCGGCAAGAGCACGCTGCTACGGGCCATCGCCGGCCTCGACCACGAGGTGGCGGGGAGCGGTCGGCTGACCGCTCCGGAGCGGGTGTCGGTCGTCTTCCAGGACTCCCGACTGCTGCCCTGGCAGCGCGTCCTCGACAACGTCCTGCTCGGCCTCGACGGCAAGGAGGCGGACCAGAAGGGCCGCGAGGCCCTCGCCGAAGTGGGCCTGAAAGGCCGCGAACGGGCCTGGCCCAACGAGCTGTCCGGCGGCGAGGCCCAGCGCGCCGCTCTGGCCCGCTCCCTGGTCCGCGAGCCGGAACTCCTGCTGGCCGACGAGCCGTTCGGCGCCCTCGACGCGCTCACCCGGATCCGGATGCACGTCCTGCTGAGGGAGCTGTGGGAGCGCCACCGGCCCTCCGTGCTGCTCGTCACCCACGACGTGGACGAGGCGATCGTGCTCGCCGACCGGGTCCTCGTCCTCGACCAGGGCCGTATCGGCCTCGACCTGACCATCGACCGCCCGCATCCGCGCTCCTACCGGGATCCCCTGCTGGGCGAGTACCGGGAGCGGCTGCTGGCCGCCCTCGGCGTGACGGAGGACCACAAGTGACCACCAGACAGCTGCACCTGAACGCGTTCCTGATGACCACCGGCCACCACGAGGCGTCGTGGCGGCTGCCGGAGAGCGACCCGTACGCGCACGTGGACCTCGCCCACTACGTCCACCTCGCCCGGATCGCCGAACGCGGCACCTTCGACTCGCTGTTCCTCGCCGACGGCCCGCAGCTGTGGGGAAGCGTGGAACAGCGGCCCGCCGGCGCCCTGGAGCCGCTCACCCTGCTGACCGCGCTGGCGACGGCCACCGAGCACATCGGCCTGATCGCCACCGCCTCCACCTCCTACAACTCCCCCTACAACCTGGCCCGCAAGTTCGCCTCGCTCGACATCATCAGTGGCGGCCGGGCGGGCTGGAACATCGTCACCACGGCCGGTGCCGAGGCCGCCCGCAACTTCGGTCTCGCCGCCGAGCCCGCGCACGCCGAGCGGTACGCCCGCGCCGCGGAGTTCCTCGACGTGGCCCTCAAGCTGTGGGACAGCTGGGAGGACGACGCGATCGTCGCCGACAAGGCGTCCGGCGTCTGGGGCGACGACACGAAGATCCATCCACCCCGGCACCAGGGGACGTACTTCAGCGTCGAGGGCGCCCTCAACGTCCCGCGCAGCCCGCAGGGCTACCCGCTGCTCGTGCAGGCGGGATCGAGCGAGGACGGTAAACGCTTCGCGGCGCGGTACGCGGAGGCCGTGTTCACCGCCCAGCAGACCATCGAGGACGCGCAGGCCTTCTACGCGGACCTCAAGTCCCGTACGGCAGCGGCCGGTCGCGACCCCGACCACATCAAGGTGCTGCCCGGCATCGTCCCGGTGATCGGGTCGACGGAAGCGGAGGCCCGTTCCAAGGAGCGGCTCCTCGAGGACCACATCGTGTACACCCACGGAGTGGCCCGGCTGGAGAGCCTGCTGCAACTGGAGCCGGGGACGCTGGAACTGGACGCGCAGCTCCCCGCCGACCTGCCGCCGGAGAGCGCCATCGAGGGCGCCAAGAGCCGCTACACCCTCATCGTCGACCTCGGCCGGCGCGAACGCCTCACCGTGCGGCAGCTGGTCGGGCGGCTCGGCGGCGGTCGCGGGCACCTCACCTTCGCGGGCACGCCCGAGCAGGTCGCCGACGCGATCGAGACGTGGTTCACGCACGGCGCCGCCGACGGCTTCAACATCATGCCCGCGGTCCTGCCCTCCGGCCTCGACACCTTCGTCGACCACGTCGTCCCGATCCTGCGCAGCCGCGGCCTGCTCCGCACGGAATACGGCCCGCGCCGGACCCTGCGGGAGCGGTACGGGCTTCCGCGCCCCGCCAACCAGTACGTCACGCCCGTTCAGGAATCCGCCGAGGAATCCGCACTCGCCCGAGTCTGAAAGGACCCGCTCCCCATGACCGACATCCACATCCGCAAGGTCACCGCCACCATCGGCGCTCAAGTCTCCGGCGTCGACCTCGCCAAGCCCCTCGACGAGGAGACGGTCGTCGCCCTCCGCGACGCGCTGAACACCCACAAGGCCCTGGTCTTCGACGACGTCGACCTCGACGACGAGGGCCAGCAGGCGTTCGTCCGGCACTTCGGTGACATCACCACCGCCCACCCGACCGTGCCGTCCGTCGAGGGCGTACCGAACGTCCTGCCCGTCGACAGCGAGCGCGGCCGCGCCGCCAACCACTGGCACACGGACGTCACCTTCGTCCTCAACCCGCCGCAGGCCAGCACTCTGCGCAGCATCACGATCCCGCCGTACGGCGGCGAGACCCTGATCGCCAACTCGGCCGCCGCCTACCGCGACCTGCCGCAGCCGCTGCGGCTGCTGGCCGACACCCTGTGGGCCGAGCACACCAACGACTACGACTACGCGGTGCCGCAGGAGACCGTCGACGAGGCCCAGGCCGCCGCACGCGCCCAGTTCACGTCGATCAAGTACCGCACGGCCCATCCGGTCGTCCGCGTCCACCCGCTGACCGGCGAACGCGGCCTGTTCATCGGCGGGTTCGCGCAGCGGATCGTCGGCCTGTCCGCGGGCGAGTCCCGCAAGATCCTCGACCTGCTCCAGGCGTACGTCACCCGCCCGGAGAACATCCTGCGCCACCGCTGGTCGGAGAACCAGCTCGTCCTCTTCGACAACCGCATCACCCAGCACTACGCCATCGACAACTACGACGGCCTGCCGCGCCGTCTGCACCGCGTGACCGTCGCCGGCGACGTGCCGGTGGGCGTGGAGGGCAAGGAGAGCTACGTGATCGAGGGAGACGCCTCGCACTACACGTCCGTAGCGGCGTAACCGCCCCTTCGCCGGCACCAGGCCCTCACGTGCGCCACGTGAGGGCCTTGTGCTCAGGGCTTGCGGCCCAGGCCGCCGTGCTGGCCGATCGGATCGGGGGCGGGGCCGTCGGGGCGCCACAGGGGTACCGACACCACGCCCGGGTCGACCAGTTCCAGGCCGTCGAAGAAGGCGGCGATCCGGTCGACCGGGCGCAGGAAGTAGGGGACCGCGCCGGTCTCGTTGTAGGCGTCCTGGGCCTGCTCGTAGTCGGGGTCGGTGCCCCGGGAGCCGTCGTTGACGGAGAGGAAACTGCCGGAGGGGAGGCCCTCCAGGAGGCGGCGGACGAGCTCGCGGGCCGCTTCGTAGTCGGCGACGTGGCCGAGGATGCCGCTGAGGATCAGCGCGGTGGGCCGGTCCGGGTCGAGGGTCTGCGCGGCGGCGCTCAGGATCTGCTCCGGCTCGAAGAGACTGATGTCCTCGTACGCCGTCGCGCCCTCGGGCGTGGACGTGAGCAGGGCGCGGGCGTGGGCGAGGACCAACGGGTCGTTGTCGACGTAGACGATCTTCGACTCGGGGGCGAGGCGCTGGGCGACCTCGTGGGTGTTGTCGACGGTGGGCAGTCCGGTGCCGACGTCGAGGAACTGGCGTACGCCCGCCTCCTCGACCAGGTACCGGATGCTGCGGCCGAGAAAGGCGCGACTGCTGCGGGCGATGGTGACGATGCCGGGGAAGACGGCGGTGTAGGCGTCGCCGGCCAACTCGTCGACCGGGTAGTTGTCCTTGCCGCCGAGCCAGTAGTTCCAGATCCGGGCCGAATGCGGCACCGATGTGTCGATCTCCGTCATGCACACATGGTGCTACGACAGGTCCGGCTCGCACGGCACATTGGGTGAGAGAGGTGCGGCGGATCCGATGGCGTTCACACGCAGCTACCGACCGCCGCGCTGCGCGACCGGGGAACACTCCGCGGCACCCACCGGTGACTGTGCGGGCCCCCGTGAGAACGCGGCTCACGGGGGCCTCTCGGAGGGTTACAGGTTGCTGAAGTCGGGGCCCTTGGTCCGGGTGCGCTTGATCTCGTAGAAACCGGGGATCGAGGCCACGGCGAGCGTGCCGTCCCACAGCCTGGCGGCCTCCTCGCCCTTGGGGGCCGGGGTGACGACCGGGCCGAAGAAGGCGATCTGCTCGCCGTCGGGGCCGGGGACGGCGATGACCGGGGTGCCGACCTCCTGGCCGACCTTGTCGATGCCCTCCTGGTGGGAGGCGCGCAGCTCGGCCTCGAACTCGAAGTCCTTCTGGTCGGCGTACTTGATCAGGTCGGCGGGCAGGCCCGCGTCCGCCAGGGCCGCCGCGATCGCTTCCTCGGTCGGGCCCTCGCCCTGGTTGTGGAAGCGGGTGCCGAGGGCGGTGTAGAGGGGGCCGAGGACGTCGGCGCCGTGCTTCTGCCAGGCGGCGGTCGCCACCCGCACCGGCTTCCACGCCTTGGTCGCGAGCATCTCCCGGTACTCCTCGGGCAGTTCGTCGATCCTGTCCTCGTTGAGCACCGCGAGGCTCATGATGTGCCAACGCACCTCGATGTCGCGCACCTTCTCGACCTCCAGGACCCACCGGGAGGTCATCCAGGCCCAGGGGCACAGCGGGTCGAACCAGAAGTCGACGGGGGTCTTGCCGGAGGTGGTCGCGGTCTCGGACATGGGTCTCCTCACAATGCGGTCTTTGAACGTGCAACAGCGACCGACCCTGTGCCCATTCCCTGATGCCCGCTTTCCGGGGCCCATGGCAGGATCAGGCTGTCCGCGTACTGAACACCCCCGAGGGAGTGCCGCCCGTGCCCGGTGAGAATCTGTCCCGCGACGAGGCCCGGGAGCGGGCCGCCCTGCTGTCCGTGGACGGCTACGACGTGTCCCTCGACGTCCGCTCCGCCGTCGGCGACGACAGCGGAAACGCCACAGCAGACGCCACCGGGGGTGCACCGCGGACCTTCCGGTCCGTGACCACGATCCGCTTCCGTTGCGGCGAGCCCGGCGCGTCGAGCTTCGCGGACCTGATCGCGCCGAGTGTGACCTCCGTCTCCCTCAATGGCAGGGACCTCGACCCCGGCGAGGTCTTCGACGGCTCCCGGATCACCCTGGAGGACCTGGCCGCCGAGAACGAGCTGGTCGTCGACGCGCAGTGCGCGTACTCCCGCACCGGCGAGGGCCTGCACCGCTTCGTCGACCCGGAGGACGGCGAGGTCTACCTCTACACCCAGTACGAGCCGGCCGACTCCCGCCGTGTCTTCGCGAACTTCGAGCAACCCGACCTCAAGGCGCCGTTCCGCTTCGAGGTACGGGCGCCGGAGGGGTGGACCGTCTGGAGCAACGGCGTCGGTGAACTGGCCGACGGCGCCTGGAAGTTCGCGAAGACGAAGCCGATCTCGACGTACATCACGTGCGTGGTGGCGGGCCCGTACCACTACGTCACGGACTCGTACTCCCGCGTCCTGGCCGACGGCACGACGCTGGACATCCCGCTCGGCGCCATGTGCCGCAAGGGTCTGGCCCCCCACTTCGACTCCGACGACGTCTTCCTCGTCACGAAGCAGGGCCTGGACTTCTTCCACGACCACTTCGACTACCCGTACCCCTTCGGGAAGTACGACCAGGCCTTCGTCCCCGAGTACAACCTCGGCGCGATGGAGAACCCGGGCCTGGTGACCTTCCGCGAGGAGTTCATCTTCCGGGGCAAGGTCACGCAGGCGTCCTACGAGGGCCGGGCCAACGTGATCCTGCACGAGATGGCGCACATGTGGTTCGGCGACCTGGTCACCATGGAGTGGTGGGACGACCTGTGGCTCAAGGAGTCCTTCGCCGACTTCATGGGCGCCTTCGCCCTGGTCGGCGCGACCCGCTTCAAGGACGGCTGGATCACCTTCGCCAACCGCCGCAAGGCCTGGGCCTACCGCGCCGACCAGCTGCCCTCCACCCACCCCATCACCGCCGACATTCGCGACCTCCAGGACGCGAAGCTCAACTTCGACGGCATCACGTACGCCAAGGGGGCTTCCGTACTGAAGCAACTGGTGGCGTACGTCGGCCAGGACGCGTTCCTGGAGGGCGCGCGGCGCTACTTCAAGCGGCACGCGTACGGCAACACGCGCCTCGGTGACCTGCTGTCGGTGCTGGAGGAGACCAGCGGGCGGGACATGGCGGCGTGGTCGCGGGCGTGGCTGCAGACGGCCGGGGTCAACTCTCTGACCCCGCAGGTGCTGTTGGACGCTCAGGGCCGCGTCGACGAGCCGGCGGTGCTGCAGGAGGCGGCCGAGTCACACCCCGAACTGCGCCCGCACCGGGTGGCGGTGGGCCTGTACCGGCGTTCCGCGGACGGTGAGCTTGCGCGGTACGCCCGGGCCGAGGTGGACGTCGAGGGCTCGCGCACGGTCGTGGCGGATCTGGCCGGTTCGCGGGCGCCCGAGCTGGTGCTGGTCAACGACGACGACCTGACGTACTGCAAGATCCGCTTCGACGAGACGTCGCTCGAGACGCTGCGGGGCGGGCTGGGTGACCTCACCGACCCGCTGGCCCGGGCCCTGTGCTGGTCGGCGCTGTGGAACATGACACGGGACGCGCTGCTGCCGGCGCGGGACTTCGTGGACCTGGTGCTGCGGTACGCGGGGCGCGAGTCCGGCATCGGCGTTCTGCAGATGCTGCACGCGTGGGCCAACTCGGCGCTGGTCAACTATGCGGCGCCGCAGTGGCGGCCGGTCGGTGAACGCCTGCTGGCCGAGGGCGCGCTGCGGGAGTTGCGGGCCGCTGAGCCGGGCAGCGAACACCAGCTGGCGTGGGCGCGGTTCTTCGCGACGGTGGCGTCCGGTGCGGAGGATCTGGCCTTGCTGCGCGGCCTGCTGGACGGCACGGCGAAGATCGACGGGCTGGACGTGGACCAGGAGCTGCGCTGGGCGTTCCTCCAGCCGCTCGCGGCACACGGGGCCGCGGACGAGGGGGTGCTCGGCGCCGAACTCGCCCGCGACAACACGGCGTCCGGCAAGCGTCACCAGGTCCGCTGCCTCGCCGCACGCCCGTCGGCGGCGGTCAAGGCGCAGGCGTGGGCGCAGCTGATGGAGTCCGACGCCCTCTCCAACGCCCTGGTCGAGGCGACCATCGCGGGCTTCACTCAGCCCTCCCAGCGGGAGCTGCTCGCGCCGTACGCCGAGAAGTACTTCGCGGCGATCGAGCGGGTCTGGCGGGAGCGGTCGATCCAGATCGCGATGCACGTGGTCGAGGGCCTGTTCCCGTCCCTCCAGCACTCGCAGGCAACGCTGGACGCGACGGACACGTGGCTGGCGGCCCACGAGGACGCGGCCCCGGCGCTGCGGAGGCTGGTGCTGGAGGCGCGGGACGACCTGGCGCGGGCGTTGCGGGGACAGGCGTGCGACGCGGCAGCGGCCGGCGACGAGGGCTGACGATCTCTGGCCCACGATTGGGCATTCCGTGACCGTTACGGAATTCAGGCAATCGGAACCGTAACCCCTGGTCCCACCCGAACGGACCAGGGGTTTTCCATGCCAACTCGGCATCCGAACACACGTCCTTTAGTTCTTTCTTGTCCTGATTTGTCGACGAGCGTGTAACAGCGGTTAGAGGGCCGACAGACTGCGGAAATCTGCACGCCATGAACCACAACACCCCGGTCCCCCCGCTCTCCCCTCGCCCCCTGCACCACCTCGCCGAGGTGCACCGCCGCGTCGTGACGGCCGCGGTACTCCGCTCGCAGGGCGTCTCCCCGGCCGAGACAAACGAGCGGTGCCGCCCCGGCGGCCCCTGGCAACAACTGCTCCCCTGCGTCTTCCTGCTCCACCCGGGCCCGCCGACCAGCGAGGAGCGGCTGCACGCGGTGCTGATGTACGCGGCGAAGGAGCGGGCGGTGGGCATCCCGACCCAGCCGGGCGCGGAGGAACCGCACCGGCCGGTGTACACGGAGGCAATGATCACAGGCCTGGCGGCCCTCACCCTCCACGGCTTCTCCGCCACACCCACGCTGACCGCCCTGGACCGCATCGACGTCCTGGTCCCCCGCCTGCGCCGGCTCCGCTCCACGGGCTGCGCCCGCATCGTCCGTACGGCATCCATGCCCACCCCGGAGCAGGTCACCGGCGTCCCGGTCGCCCCCGTCCCGCGCGCCCTCGCCGACGCGGTGACCGAACTGACGGACGCGGGCGCCGTACGTCGGCTGCTGACGGAGGCGGTACGCGGCGGTCACTGCGAACCCGCCGCCGTCGTATGGGCGTTGAGCAACGCCAAACTGCTGAGCCGCCCGCACGTCGTCGACGCGGTGGACTCGCTGCTCGCGGAGGGCAGGGCGATCGCGGAGGACCGCCTGTACACGATGGTGACGCAGTACGGCCTGCCGGACCCCGTCTGGAACGTGGACCTGCGCCTCCCCGGCGGCCCTCACCTCGGCGGCCTCGACGCGTACTGGCCCGATCAGGCCGTCGCGGTGGAACTGGACACCCGCGCCCCCCGCCAAGGCCATCGGGAGGAGGACGACGCCCTCTGGTCCGAATACGCCCGCAAGCGCGAGCACCTGGAGCGGCTCGGCATCACGGTCGTCCACATCACCCCGAAGAAGCTGAGGGACGCGATGGAGCAGCAGGCGGCCGTGGTCCGCACGGCACTCATGGCGTCCGGCGACCGCGATCCGGCCGCGTATGTCGTAGTGCTGCCCCGGTAGTGACGGACCGCGGCGGAACCAGGAGGGGAGAGGAGGGGCCGACGGGACTGCACCCGGCGACCCCTCCTCGCATGTGGGTGGCCATACGGGCGTGCCCATACGGGCGTGACCATACGAGCGAGACCGCTACTCGCCGCAGACCGGGGGCAGTAAGCGAAGGTTAAGTACCTTTACGGCAGTTGGGCAGGTTTCAGCCCTTTTTCAGGAGGAGCTCCGTGTTCCGGTCCTTCGACTCCCCGCCCAGGTTCGTCTGCGCGCCCGGCGCGTTGCAGGAGAGCTCGCGGTAGAGGGCGGCCAGGCCGGTCTGGGTGAGGTCGGTGAAGTCGGTCTGATGGGGGGCGGATGACTCGATGCAGGTGGTGAAGAGCGAGAGAGTGCCGTCCTTGTTGTCCACCAGCTCGATGACGCGGGCGAGTTGGGGATAGTCGACGTGGGAGGCGGTGGAGATCTCCCAGAAGGACCGGCCGTCGGGGGCGGAGTGCGGGGTGATGGCGTTGCGGTGGATGTGGCCGTTCACCCAGGCCAGGACGTTGGCATGGCTGCCGAGGACGGCGATGAGCTCCTGGCCGTCGTGTCGCCGCTCGCCCGGACGGGCCGGGTCCGGGCGGGTGTTGGTCATCGACGTGCTGGTGTGGTGGCTGAAGACGACCGCGTACGCGTCCCTGTTGTCGCGCAGCGTCTTGTCCAGCCACTTCAACTGGGCCGTCCCGATGGAGCCGTTGTAGTGGCCGCCGGGGTCGGTGGTGTCGAGGCTGATGCCGATGACGTCGTCGGCGATGCGGAAGCTGTAGTACTGGGTGCCCGCGTCGACGTTGGCGGAGGAGTAGCCGTGGCCGACCGGGCCCACACCGCGGTAGGCCGGGTCGAGGTGGGCCTTGAGGTAGTCGGCGGAGGTGTACGGGGCACGCTTCTCGTCCGGCGTGACCGAGCGCATGTCACGGGCGTGCGCCTTGAGCAGGTCGCGGAAGGCGGTGCCCATGGGGTCCTTGCCGTTCCTGATGGCGTCCTGGAGCTTCTTCGCCTCGGAGGCGGGCAGGCTCATCAGCTTCCTGCCGCCGATGGCGTACTCGGCGAGCCAGGTGTCGCCGAGGCCGTAGCAGCCGAGCGGCAGGGAGTCGTGGTTGCCGACGGTGGAGTACCAGGGCAGGTTGAGGCCGGGGCTGTTCAACTCCCGTACGGCGGCGGCCAGGAAGCCCTCCAGATGCGGGAAGCCGAGCTGCTTGTCGGTGTCGCGCACGGTCGTGTCGGGCTGCCAGTACTGCTTGAGGCCGCTGTTCTGCACGCCCTCGTAGTGGCGCGGGTCCCCCGAGTTCGGAGTGATCCGGCCGCCGCTCATGACGGTCAGGAACCACTCCAGCTCGGTCCGCGCGTTGTTGTCCGTGTTGTCGCCGGTCGTCATCGCGAAGTGCAGCGGGGCACCGGTGACGGGGGCGCCCCGCAGCGCGTTGACCCGCTCCACGAGCGAGACCGCCCCGTGCACGGTCAGCGCCTCGTGCGGCCGCCAGGCGTGGATGTCCGTGGCGCGCATGTACTCCAGGCGCATCGGGTGCTGGGCGTCGATCAGGTGCAGGTCGGTGAGCTGCACGAACGCGGCGAGCGTGGTCCGGCGTCCGGCCCGGCCGGTCTTCGGTGCGGCGAGCTCGCCCCGCACCCGCCGCTTCCAGCCGGGTCCGTTGCCCAGGCGCCGGAAACCGGAGCTCGTCCGCGGGGTGGCGACGGAGGCGAGGGTGGTGCCGCGGGTGTACGGCGTCAGGGGCCCGGCCGGTGCCCTGCGCCCCTGGGCCACGGGCGCCCCTTCGGCGGCGGTGCCGGTGGTGTTGGTGGCGGCCCGGCTGTCGGTGGGCCGCAGGGCGTAGCCGACGCCCGCGGAGAGGGTGACCGCCGCGGTGGCGGCGAGGACGGAACGGCGGTTGGCCGCGAAGGCGGAACCGGCGACAGAGCGTGTGCGCGACATGGCGCGATCTCCCCGAGTGCGAACGCGTCGGCAGTGGGCGCGGACGGCCGCTGGTGCGAACCTTCCGCTCACTGTGGATCGTTGGCATCGGGGATGACCTGGGCGTGAACGAGGCCGCAACGCGCAACGCCGATCACCGTACGTGGATCTTCGACTACCTTGCGCGCCCTCCCCCGCTCCTCGAACGGTCCGGAGGCGGTTACTCCGCGTTCATCTTCCCGGGTAGGGGCGGTGTTTCCGGAGCCGGCCCGAGGCGCCCGTCGGCGGGTCGCTCCCGCCACAGCCGCAGCCCGATGTCGACCATCGACACCCGGTTCAGCCCGGGCACGGCGTCGAGCTCCTGCCAGGCGGCCATGTCGGTGGATCCGCCGACCTCGTAGCACAGCTCGCCGCCGGTGACCCTGCCTTCGTAGACGAGCCGTACGCCGTGGTGGTCGACGGCACGGCCGAAGCCGCGGGGGAGGACGTGGTGGCTGGAGTCCACGCCGAGCAGGCCGGTGACCTCGATGCGGTATCCGGTCTCCTCGGTCACCTCCCGCCGGACGGTGTCGTAGGGGTCCTCGCCGTGCTCCATGCCGCCGCCGGGCAGCACCCATTCCGGCGGTCCACCGTCCTGCGCCGGGGAGCGGGAGAGCAGGATCTGTCCGTCACGGACGCACACGGCGTAGGCCGCCACCCTCAACTTCCTTGGCATCGGTGGAAGTTACCCCAATCTGCAACCGCTTACATCCTGAACCGCACCCCCCTGGGGGACTTGCCCCTTTCACGGCCCATCTCCCCCAATGTCGCAGGGGGTTTTCCCCATGGCCCCATATCGATTCGGTCAACTCTCCCTAAACATCCTTCCCATGCGTAAAGCTGTGCGATCGTCCGGGATCGCATTCCGGACCACCGCGACCAGGACCGATCGGTCCCGGCCGCCACCCGCTCGTTCCTTTACCTACAAGGGATGCCGATGACCCTCACCCCCCAGCGCGAACCGATACCCGGCGCGAGACGCGTGGCCCGGATAGCCGTGGCCGCCGGTCTGGTGGCCGCGCTCTCCGCGGCGGGGCCGATACCCATGGCCCTCGCCGACGCCGAGGCTCCCGTGGCGGCCGACCCGGGCGTGAAGTCCGCCCACGACAAGCTCGGTTCCGACGACGCCGACCTCCTCGCCGAGGCCAAGGCCGACGGCGACAAGACCGTCACGATGATGGTCGCGACCGCGCCCGGGCAGACCGAGAAGGTCGCCGAGCAGCTGGACGCGGTCCAGGGCGGCCTGGTCGGCCGTACCTACGACAAGCTCGGCTACGTCCGCGCGACGGTCCCCACCGGCAAGGCGGACTCGGCCATCGCCGCCGCCGCGAAGCTCACCTCCGTGCACGGCATCGACCTGCGGCAGGACATCCCGCTGGACGACCCGACGCCGAGCGCGGACGCCGCCAAGGGCGCCACGGCCACGGGCTCGGCCGCCTACTCGGCGCCGAACAAGAAGACCCCCGCCGATAACCCGTACAACCCGTCCTTCGAGACGGGCGCCGTCGACTTCGTGGAGGACCACCCGAAGGCGGACGGCCGCGGCGTCACCATCGGCATCCTCGACTCGGGTGTGGACCTCTCCCACCCGGCGCTGCAGAAGACCAGCACCGGCGAGCGGAAGGTCGTCGACTGGGTGACGTCGACCGACCCGGTCTCCGACGGCGACGGCTCCTGGCGGCGGATGCTCGCCTCGGTGGCCGGCCCGGCGTTCTCCGCGACCCCCGTCGGCGGCGCCGCAGAGGCGTTCACGGCGCCCGCCGGCTCGTACAAGTTCGACTACTTCTACGAATCCGCGACCGCCGGTGGCGACCAGCTCGGCGACGTCAACCGCGACGGCGACAAGACCGACGTCTGGGGCGTGCTGTACGACGCCGCGGCCGGCACGGTCCGCGTCGACCTCGACGACGACCACGACTTCGCCGACGAGCAGCCGATGAAGCCGTACAAGGACGGCTACCAGATCGGTTACTTCGGCACGGACAACCCGGCGACCGACGTCGCCGAGCGCATCCCGTTCGTCGTCGAGATCCGCAAGGACGTCGTCTACAACGCCGCCGGCGCCAAGGCCGACTACGTCAACATCGGCATGATCTCCAGCGAGCACGGCACGCACGTGGCCGGCATCACCGCCGCCAACGGCCTGTTCGGCGGCAAGATGAACGGTGCCGCGCCGGGCGCGAAGATCGTCTCCTCCCGAGCCTGTGAGTTCGGCCCCGGCTGCACCAACGTGGCGCTGACCGAGGGCATGATCGACCTCGTCGCCAACCGGGGCGTCGACATCGTCAACATGTCGATCGGCGGCCTGCCCGCGCTGAACGACGGCAACAACGCGCGCGCCGAGCTGTACACGCGCCTCATCGACACCTACGGCGTCCAGCTGGTGATCTCGGCCGGCAACTCCGGCCCCGGCGCCAACACGATCGGCGACCCCGGCCTGGCCGACAAGGTCATCTCGGTCGGCGCGTCCATCTCCAAGCAGACCTGGGCCGCCAACTACGGCTCGGTCGTGGAGAAGAAGTACGCCATGATGCCGTTCTCCTCACGCGGTCCGCGTGAGGACGGCGGGTTCACGCCCACCCTGGTCGCCCCGGGTGCCGCGATCAACACCATCCAGACCTGGCTGCCGGGCGCCCCGGTCGCCGAGGCGGGCTACACCCTGCCGGCCGGTTACGGCATGCTCCAGGGCACCTCGATGGCGTCCCCGCAGGCCGCGGGCGCGTCCGCGCTGCTGCTGAGCGCCGCCAAGGCGAAGAAGATCGACCTCGCCCCCGCCACCCTGCGCACCGCGCTCACCTCGACCGCCGACCACATCAGTGGTGTGCAGGCGTACGCGGAGGGGGCCGGCCTCATCGACATCGAGGACGCCTGGGACTCGATCCTGGACGGCGCCACCGCGCACGACTACACGGTCAAGGCCCCCGTCGACACCGCGATCGACCAGTTCCTGAAGACCCCGGGCTTCGGCACGGGTCTGTACGACCGCGAGGGCGGCCTCAAGGCCGGTCAGAAGAAGTCGTACGACGTCACGATCACCCGGACGTCCGGCGCCGACAAGGCGATCCGCCACGAGCTGGACTTCGAGAACAACGCGGGGAGCACCTTCAGGATCGTCGGCTCGGACGAGGTGAAGCTGCCGCTGAACCAGCCGGTGACCGTCAAGGTCCAGGCCGCGCCGAGGTCCGCGGGTCTCAAGAGCGCGATCCTCGAGGTCGACGACCCGAAGACCGAGGGCGTCGACAAGCAGGTCATGACGACGGTCGTGGTCTCGACGCCGCTGAACTACACCTACTCCGCGTCGAGTTCGGTGCAGCGCAACAGCAACCACTCGTACTTCCTGACCGTGCCCGAGGGCGCCAAGTCCCTCGAGGTCGCGATGAGCGGGCTGAAGGACAAGAGCCAGACGCGGTTCATCGCCATCCACCCGTACGGCGT
Organism: Streptomyces sp. NPDC006602; assembly: GCF_042870385.1. Lineage (NCBI taxonomy): Bacteria > Bacillati > Actinomycetota > Actinomycetes > Kitasatosporales > Streptomycetaceae > Streptomyces > Streptomyces sp. NPDC006602. The sequence goes on from NZ_JBIAHG010000012.1 coordinate 228,161, forward strand.
CGCGCTCGACTCGACGGCCACGATCGACTGCTACCCGAACTACACCAACCCGGCCAGCAAGCCCTGCCGTCCCGACGTGCGTTCCTACGCCGACCCGGTGCCGGGCGTCTGGGAGGTCGAGGTCGAGTCGCGTCGTACGTCGCCACTGCTCGACAACCCGTACAAGCTGGACGTCGCCGTCCTCGGCGCGGCCTTCGACCCGGAGACCGTGACCGTTCCCGAGGCCAAGGTCGGCACCCCGGCCGCCGCCTCCTGGAAGGTGACGAACAACTTCGCCGCGATCGACGCCAAGCTGGTCGGCGGCCCGCTCGGCTCGGCCAAGTCGGCCCGGCCGACGATCGCCACGGGCGAGACGCAGACGACCACGGTCGAGGTGCCCGCGGGCGCCGCGTCCCTGGACGTGGCGATCGGCAACGTCTCCGACCCGGCCGCCGACCTCGACCTCGTCGTGACGAACGCGGCCGGCACCCAGGTGGGCATCTCCGCCGACGGTGACTCGGAGGAGGCGGTCTCGGTTCCCACCCCGGCCGCCGGCACGTACACCATCGAGGTCATCGGCTACGCGGTTCCGGCCGGCTCGACCGCGTACGACTACCAGGACGTGTTCTTCTCCGCCAGCCTCGGCAGCGTCACCGTCGACGACTCGACGCCGGTGAAGCTCGCCACGGGCGACTCGGCGACCGTCTCCGGCAGCGTCGTCGCCGCGGCGGCCGCCCCGGAAGGCCGTGAGTTCTTCGGCCAGGTCCAGCTGGTCAACGCCCGCGGCACGGTCGCGGGCACAGGCAGCGTGAAGATCGAGAAGGTCACGCCGTAGTCGTTACGGCTGTCAGGGCGGGCGTTCGTCGTTGCATCGGCGGGCGCCCGCCCTCTCTCGTGCGCTCAGGAGATCGTCATTCGCAGGTGAGCCCGCGCGACTCGGCCGCCGAGACGCTGAGCCGGGCCCGGTTCCGGGCGATCTCCTTCTCTCCGACGAGCCAGTAGGCGGGTTGGCGCTCGCCGTTCGGGATGGCGAAGAGCACCTGGTCGCCCTCGCGGAGGCCGGGGACGATGTTCCGGTCGATCACGTAGGTGAGCTCCTTCTTGTCGTCCGCGCCCGGCTTCGCCGGCTTGTAGGAGCGCGTCACGTCCACAATGACGCGGATCGACTCGGTGCCGGGGAGCTGCTCCACGCTCGTGGCCCGCCCCTCGGCGATCAGGCGGGAGCAGGCGAAATAGTCGGGGCTGCCGAAGGTGCTGCCGCCTTCGGAGCTCGTCTTGGAGGCCGCGCTGTCGCTGCCGGAATCGGCGCCGCCCATGCCGCCCCCCGCCTGTGCCAGCAGCCAGGCCATGCCCGACAGCACGGCCGCGACGGCGGCCACCGCGAGGGTGCCGAAGGCGAGGTTGAGCGCGCGGCGCCGAGGGCGGAACGGGCGTACGGGAACGGGCTCGGCGGCTTCGGCGGCCCCCTCGGGGTCTCCGAGCACATGCCCGATGATGCCCAACTGCTCGCGCAGCAGCGCGAGATCGGCCTCGGCGGAACGGTGTTCGGCCATGAAGGCGGCGTCCGCGCGGGCGTCGTCCGACAGCGGTTCGTCGATGATGGCGGCCATCAGCGCGTCCATGCCGGCGTGTTCGGCACGTCCGTCGTGTTCGGCGGTCATGTCACACCACCTCGTCCTCGTGCAGGCGGGCACGCAGGGCCCGTACCGCCGTGTGCAGCCGGCTCTTCACCGTGCCCTCGGGGATGCCGAGCTCCTCGGCGATCCCGCGCACCGGGAGGTCGGCGTAGAAACGCAGGACGAGGACCTGGCGCTGGGCGTCGGGCAGTTCGTCCAGCCCTTGGGCGACGGCGAGGGAGAGCACGCTGGTGTCCTCGCCGGAGGGCTGCTCCAGCTGGCGCAGCGAGGCCAGGCGTTCGCCGACGCGTTCCTGGCGGCGGTTGGCCCGGTGCCAGTCCATGGCCAGGTTGGAGGCGACGACCGCCGCCCACGCGGACACGTCGCGCGGCGCCTCGTCCCCCCGCGCCGCACGCTCCAGCAACCGCAGGCGGACCTGCTGCACCCCGTCCGGCAGGTCCGCCTGCGGCACCCCGCCCAGGGCGAGCACAGCTCGCACTCGGCGTTCCTGAGCCGCGTCCAGCGGGTCGTCGAGTACGTCCCCCTGGCCGCGGCGGGCCTTTCTGCGCAGCACAGACACCCCTCCCCTCACCGCGTTTCCTCTATGACGCCGCAGCGGGCGGAAACGTTCGGCGCAGCGGGTGGGAGTTCTTTCGGAGGCGTACGTCACACCATCGCGGAAGGCCGCACAGCTTGCGGCGCGGGGCGGTCGCATGGCGAATTCCTGCAGCTCAGGGGCGGTGTGGGCAGGAGTTCCGCAGGTGTCGGCCGCTCTGGCGTGTCCCAGACCTCGGGCATGGTGAGCAAAGAATTGGACAGGTAGGCCCATGTCGGCCGCATCATGGAAAAGCCTCGGCCAGGCAACACGCACGTAAAAGACAGACAGAGGGAGTCACCGTGAGGGTCGGAATCGTCGGAGCCACCGGTCAGGTCGGCACGGTCATGCGCAGGATCCTCAAGGAACGTGACTTCCCGGTGACCGAGCTGCGCCTGTTCGCCTCGGCCCGCTCGGCGGGGACGGTCCTGGACGGCGTGACGGTGGAGGACGCGACGACGGCCGACTTCACCGGGCTGGACATCGTCCTCTTCTCCGCGGGCGGCTCCACCTCCAAGGCACTGGCCGAAAAGGTCGCCTCGCAGGGCGCGGTAGTGATCGACAACTCGTCGGCGTGGCGGCGTGACCCGGACGTACCGCTCGTGGTCTCCGAGGTGAACCCGCACGCGATCGCCAACCGCCCCAAGGGCATCATCGCCAACCCGAACTGCACGACGATGGCCGCGATGCCGGTCCTGAAGCCGCTGCACGCCGAGGCGGGCCTCGAAGCCCTGGTCGTCGCCACCTACCAGGCGGTCTCCGGTTCCGGTCTGGCCGGCGTGGACGAGCTGTTCGAGCAGGTCAAGAAGGTCGGCGAGGACGCGCCGAAGCTGACGCACGACGGCTCGGCGGCCGAGTTCCCCGCGCCGAACAAGTACGTCGCCCCGATCGCGTACAACGTGCTCCCGCTGGCCGGCTCGATCGTCGACGACGGCCTGAACGAGACCGACGAGGAGCAGAAGCTCCGCAACGAGTCCCGCAAGATCCTGGAGATCCCCGAGCTCAAGGTCTCCGGCACCTGCGTCCGCGTCCCCGTCTTCACCGGCCACTCCCTCCAGGTCAACGCCCGCTTCGCCCGCCCGATCAGCGTGGAGCGCGCGAAGGAGCTGCTCGGCGGCGCCCCCGGCGTCGCGGTCACCGAGGTCCCGACCCCGCTCCAGGCGGCCGGCCAGGACCCGTCCTTCGTGGGCCGCATCCGCCAGGACGAGACCGTCGACAACGGCCTCGCCTTCTTCGTCTCCAACGACAACCTCCGCAAGGGCGCCGCGCTGAACGCCGTGCAGATCGCGGAGCTGGTGGCGGCGGAGCTCAAGGGCTGACGCCTTTCCGTACGCAAGGGGGCGCCCACCCGGTGTGACCGGTGGGCGCCCCCTTCCGTGCTCAGGGCGTCCTCGACTCTCCTTTGCCGCCGGCGCCAACTGGGCATCGGGTACCGCAAAGGGAAACATGTACAGAACACCGAGGGACGTGCGCCACACGCCGCTCAGGAGGCGGACGATCACCCGGCGTCTTGGCGCACCTCATAGAGGAAGCATCCGAATTCGACGGCTCGGACGTGGGCGAGGGCCACGGCCGGGTCGTCGAACGCTTCCGCGATGGCCGCCTCGAAGTCGTCGGGGTGCTGCACCAGTCGCCCGCCCAGGATGTGTCCCTCGCGCGAGTACCGGCGGACCGTGCGGTGGGCGTGGGTGAAGGGGAGGCCGTCGCCCTCCGGCCCCGCGCACTCCTGCGCGTGGATGAAGACGGGGCCCTGCTCGTCGTACGCCCCCGGATCGGCGCCCGTCTCCGCAGCCCAGCGGCGCAGCGGGGCGTACGAGACCAGGGCGGTCCGTTCGCCCGGCTCGCTGCGGCGGAGGCAGCAGCGGAGGGGGGCGCCGCCCTCGTCGTCGGTCACGGGAACCATCCCGCGTCCCGAGTCGTCAGCAGAGCGCAGCTCCTTCAGGACCGTCGGGAGAATGGGCCGTGCGATGTACGTCGTCATGTCCTCAGATTCGCGCGCGTCCGTCCTGCCCACCGGCGGGAAACGGACATCGCGTTCCGTGACGGCCCGTGGAAGGATGGCGCAATCCGCCCACCCGTCACCCGACCGCCACCCCCCAACGAGGCGCTATCGCGCCGCACCTTTTGAATAACGAGGAGATGACCGCGTGCCTGGCACAAACCTGACTCGCGAAGAGGCGCAGCAGCGGGCGAAGCTGCTCACCGTTGACTCGTACGAGATCGATCTCGACCTCTCCGGCGCGCAGGAGGGCGGTACCTACAGGTCCGTGACCACGGTGCGCTTCGACGTCGCCGAATCCGGCGCGGAGTCCTTCATCGACCTGGTCGCCCCGACCGTCCACGAGGTCACCCTCAACGGCGACCAACTCGAACCCGACGAGCTCTTCCAGGACTCCCGGATCGCGCTGCCGGGGCTGCTGGAGGGCCGCAACATCCTCCGGGTCGTCGCCGACTGCGCGTACACCAACACCGGTGAGGGGCTCCACCGGTTCGTCGACCCCGTCGACAACCAGGCCTACCTCTACACCCAGTTCGAGGTGCCGGACGCGCGCCGCGTGTTCGCGAGCTTCGAGCAGCCCGACGTCAAGGCGACCTTCCAGTTCACCGTGCGGGCGCCGGAGGGGTGGACGGTCATCTCCAACTCGCCCACCCCGGAGCCGAAGGACAGCGTCTGGATCTTCGAGCCGACGCCGCGCATCTCGACGTACATCACCGCGCTGATCGTGGGCCCGTACCACTCGGTGCACAGCGTGTACGAGAAGGACGGCCAGACCGTCCCGCTCGGCATCTACTGCCGTCCCTCGCTCGCCGAGCACCTCGACTCGGACGCGATCTTCGAGGTGACCCGGCAGGGCTTCGACTGGTTCCAGGAGAAGTTCGACTACGCGTACCCGTTCAAGAAGTACGACCAGCTGTTCGTGCCGGAGTTCAACGCGGGCGCGATGGAGAACGCGGGCGCGGTCACCATCCGCGACCAGTACGTCTTCCGGTCGAAGGTGACGGACGCGGCGTACGAGACGCGCGCCGAGACGATCCTGCACGAGCTGGCCCACATGTGGTTCGGCGACCTGGTCACCATGGAGTGGTGGAACGACCTGTGGCTGAACGAGTCGTTCGCCACCTACACCTCCATCGCCTGCCAGGCGCACGCCCCGGGCAGCCGCTGGCCGCACTCCTGGACCAGCTTCGCCAACTCCATGAAGACGTGGGCGTACCGCCAGGACCAGCTGCCCTCCACGCACCCGATCATGGCCGAGATCCGCGACCTGGACGACGTGCTCGTCAACTTCGACGGCATCACGTACGCCAAGGGCGCCTCCGTACTGAAGCAGCTCGTCGCGTATGTCGGCATGGACGAGTTCTTTGCCGGCGTGCAGGCGTACTTCAAGGCGCACGCGTTCGGCAACACACGCCTGTCCGACCTGCTCGGCGCGCTGGAGGAGACCTCCGGCCGTGACCTGGGGAACTGGTCGCAGAAGTGGCTCCAGACCGCCGGCATCAACATCCTGCGCCCCGAGATCGAGACGGACGCAAACGGCGTCGTCACATCCTTCGCGATCCGCCAGGAGGCCCCGGCCCTGCCCGCCGGCGCCAAGGGTGAGCCGACCCTGCGCCCGCACCGCATCGCGGTCGGCCTGTACGACCTCGACGACGACAGCGGCAAGCTGGTGCGCGACGAGCGCATCGAACTGGACGTCGACGGCGAACTGACCGCCGTACCGCAGCTGGTGGGCAAGCGCCGTGCGGCGGTGGTGCTGCTGAACGACGACGACCTCTCGTACGCCAAGGTCCGCCTCGACGAGCAGTCACTCGCCGTCGTCACCGAGCGCCTCGGCGACTTCGAGTCGTCCCTCCCCCGCGCCCTGTGCTGGGCGTCGGCGTGGGACATGACGCGGGACGCCGAGCTCCCGACCCGCGACTACCTGTCCCTGGTCCTGTCGGGCATCGGCAAGGAGTCCGACATCGGCCTGGTGCAGTCGCTGCACCGCCAGGTGAAGCTGGCGATCGAGCTGTACGCCGACCCGGCCGCCCGCGAGGCCCTGCTGACCCGCTGGACGGACGCCACGCTGGCGCACCTGCGTGCGGCCGCGCCGGGCAGCGACCACCAGCTGGCGTGGGCGCGCGCGTTCGCCGCGGCCGCCCGTACGCCGGAGCAGCTGGACCTCCTCGACGCCCTGCTGGAGGGCACCCAGACGATCGAGGGCCTGGCCGTCGACACCGAGCTGCGGTGGGCGCTGCTGCAGCGGCTGGCCGCGGTGGGCCGCTTCGACGAGGCGGAGATCGCGGGCGAGTACGAGCGCGACAAGACGGCCGCCGGCGAGCGCCACGCGGCCACCGCCCGGGCCGCCCGCCCGACGCCGGAGGCCAAGGCGGAGGCGTGGGCGTCGACCGTCGAGTCCGACAAGCTCCCGAACGCCGTCCAGGAAGCCGTCATCGGCGGCTTCGTCCAGACGGACCAGCGCGAGCTCCTGGCCCCCTACACGGACAAGTACTTCGAGGTGGTCAAGGACATCTGGGAGTCCCGTTCGCACGAGATGGCCCAGCAGATCGCGGTCGGCCTCTACCCGACGATCCAGGTCTCCGAGGAAACCCTGCGCAAGACGGACGAGTGGCTGGCCTCGGCCGAGCCCAACGCGGCCCTGCGCCGGATCGTCTCCGAGTCCCGCGCGGGCGTGGAGCGCGCACTGAAGGCCCAGGCGGCGGACGCGGCGGCCGAGCCGCGGTAGCCGCAGGTGTAGCCGCCGTTCGTACGACGACGGGGGCGCCCGGTGTGGAACCGGGCGCCCCCGTTCGCGTCCCTGCGGCTTCTCAGACCGTCGTCACGTCCATCGAGTCCTTTCGGGGATTCCGTTCGGGTGAACTGAACGTTCGGGCGGACGACGACGTGCGGTCGGGTTGCAGTTGCCCCGCGACCGTCGCCCCGAACGCCAGCGCCATGCCCGCCAGCTGCACCGGTGTGAGCGCCTGACCGAGCGCCGCCCAGCCGACCACCGCCGCGGTCAGCGGCGACAGCGGGCCGAGGAAGGTGACCTGGGTGGCGGTGAGCCTGCCGATGCCGCGGAACCAGAGCCAGTACGCGACCGCCGTGTTCGCCAGCGCGAGGTAGAGGTAGCCACCGAGCGCCCGCCCGTCCAGCGCGGGTGGCGCGCCCTCGACGAGGAGGGCGACAGGGGCGATGAGCAGGCCGCCCGCGGTCAGCTGCCAGGCGGTGAGCGCGAGCGGGCCCACGCCGTCCGGGCGGCCCCACCGCTTGGTCAGTACGGTCCCGGCGGACATCGAGGCGGTCGAGGCGAGCGCAGCGAGCACGCCCACGGTGTCGAGCGCCCCGGCGGCCTTCAGAACGACCAGGCTGACCCCGGACGCGGCGACGAACCCGGTGATCACGCTGCGGGCCGTCGGCCGCTGCCCCAGCAGCAGCGCCGAGAGCCCCACGACGAACAGCGGCCCGATCGACCCGACGACCGCCGCCATACCGCCCGGCATCCGGTACGCCGACAGGAACAGCAGCGGGAAGAAGGCGCCGATGTTGAGCGCCCCGAGCACCGCCGCCTTCCCCCACCAGGCGCCGCGCGGCAGCACCTGGGCGAGGGCCAGCAGGACGAGGCCGGCGGGCAGGGCGCGCATGAGGCCGGTGAACAGGGGGCGGTCGGCCGGCAGGAACTCAGTGGTGACGGCGTAGGTGGTGCCCCAGGAGACGGGGGCCAGGGCGGTGAGCAGGACGGTCGCGGACCGCTTCATGTACCGGCACCCTTCAGGAGGTAGCTTGACGGGAAGTAGCTTAGCGCTAAGCCACTTACAGTCAAGCTACTTTCTTGCGGGTGACCGGAATCGGGCGGATACTCACCGCATGAGTGCACAGCGCAAGGACCCGGTCGACGCGATCATCGAGCAGTGGGCCACGGTCCGGCCCGACCTCGACACCGCCGCCATGGAGGTCTTCGGCCGGATCTACCGGCTCTCGCGCGCGATGGGCGACCGCATGGAGAAGGCGTACGCATCCCTCGGTATCTCCCGCGGCGAGTTCGACGTCCTCGCGACCCTGCGCCGGTCCGGAGAGCCGTACACCCTCTCCCCTCGCCAGCTCTCCGCGACGCTGATGCTCACCACCGGCGGGATGACCGGCCGCCTCGACAAGCTGGAACGGGCGGGCCTGCTGCGCCGCTCCCCCGACCCGCACGACCGCCGGGGCCTGCAAGTGACCCTGACGGACAAGGGCTTGGAGCTGGTCGACGAGGCGGTCAGCGCGGGTCTCGCCGTCCAGACCGAGGCCTTGAAGGCAAGCCTGAACCAGGAACAGGCCGACCAACTGGCCGGCCTGTTGCGGGAGTTGCTGACGGGGACCGAGAGGTCCTAGCGTCCTGGCGTTCTGGGGTTCACAGGAGGTGTTTCAGCCCACGCGAGCCGCGAGGGCGGACTCGATCGTCGCCGGGTCGGCGGAGTCGGCCGCCCAGGCCACGTATCCGTCGGGGCGCACCAGGACGGTCGTACGGCGGTCGCTTCCCCAGCGTTCCACGGCCAGCCGGTCCTTGCGGGCGCCGCTCTCGTCGTACGCGTCCGGTGTGATCAGCACGAACCGTCCGCCGCGCAGGGCCTCGTAGAGGCGGCCGCCGTCGGCGAGGGCGACGTCGGGGACGCGGGTGCCGGTGAGGCGGTGCGAGCCTCGCGGGGTCTCGTACTTGTGGCCGATGCCGGTGATCTCGCCGGCCACCTTGCGGCGGGCCGGGGCGACGATGCCGAGGAAGGTGGTGAGGGTCGCCCGCAGCGCCAGTTCCCAGGGACGCCTGGCCATGGCGAGGCGGACGATGCCGCCGCTGCTGCGGAGCACCGACCTGCCGACCGGGTGGCGTTCGGCCTGGTAGGTGTCGAGGAGTTCCGGGGCCGCGTGGCCGCCGACGACCTGGGCGAGCTTCCAGCTCAGGTTGGCCGCGTCCTGGAGGCCGGTGTTCATGCCCTGGCCGCCGGCCGGGGTGTGGACGTGCGCGGCGTCACCGGCGAGGAAGACGCGGCCGACCCGGTAGGCGGGCGCCTGTCGTTCGTCGCTGTGGAAGCGGGACATCCAGCGGGCGTCGTGCATCCCGAAGTCGCGGCCGAGGGCGAGCCGGGTGACCTCCTTGACCTCGTCGAGGCCGAGAGGCTCGCTGTCGGGGACGTTGTGGGCGCGGTTCCAGCCGATCACGCGGTAGTAGCCGTCGCCGAAGGGGGCGAGGAAGGCGAAGGCGTCGCCGGCGGCGTTCACGGTCAGCAGGGTGTCCGGCTCCTCGGCCAGCTTCACGTCCGCGAGGACGACGGAACGGATCACGGAGCGGCCGGGGAAGGGCAGCCCGATCGCGTTCCGTACGGCGCTGCGCATGCCGTCGGCGCCGACGACGTACTCGGCGCGCAGCTCCTCCGTCTCCCCGGCGGAGGTGCGGACGTCGACGGTGACGCCGTCGGCGTCCTGGGCCAGTCCGGTGACCTCGGTCTCGTGGCGGAACTCCACCCCGGCCTCGACGGCCCGCCGCTCCAGCACCTTCTCCACTTCGTACTGCGGGAGGACGAGGAGGTGGTTGAAACGGGAGGGGAGGGTGTCGAGCTCGACGGTGAGCCGGTGGAAGAGGCGGAGGCGGTCGAGGGGGCGGCCGACGGCTTCGAGTTGGTCGGCGAGGCCGCGCGCGTCGAGCTGTTCGAGGGTGCGGGCGTGCAGGACGAAGGCGCGGGAGATGTTGGCGATCTTGTGGGGGCGCTTCTCGACGAGGGTGACGGGGATGCCGGCGGTGGCGAGGTCACCGGCCAGGAGAAGACCGGTGGGGCCGGAGCCGACGACGATCACGGAGCTGGGGTTGCTGTTGGTGCCGGTGCCGTTCATGGAGGCCTCCTGATCCAACGCTTGCTGGTCCACAACTGTTGGTCAACGATCGTTTGCCAACGAATGTTTGCCAACGCTTGTTGATGAAACTACCGGTCCACTCCGCCGGAGTCAACAGCTGTTGGCCTACACTTGTTGGCATGCCTGAGGACACACGCTCCCCGCAGTCGAGACGTTCCGACGCCACCCGCAACGCGATCCTCGTCGCCGCCCGCGAGCGGTTCGCGGCCGACGGGTACGAGCGGGCCACCATCCGGGCCATCGCCAAGGACGCCCACATCGATCCGTCGATGGTGATGCGCTACTACGGCAACAAGGAGGGCCTGTTCGCGGCGGCGGTCACCGTCGACCTGAAGCTGCCGGACCTGGGCACGATGCCCCGGCAGGACGTCGGCCGAGTCCTCGTGACCCACTTCCTCGACATGTGGGAGGACAACGAGGTACTGACCGCCCTGCTCAGAGTCGGCGCGACCAATCAGGCCGGAGCCGAGCGCATGCAGGGCATCTTCCGGGACCAGCTGCTGCCGGTCACCCGCCAGGTGTGCCCGGACCCCGAGCAGGTCCCGGCACGGGCCGCGCTCGCGGCGACGCAGGTGCTGGGGCTGGCGCTCACCCGGTACGTGCTACGGATTCCGCCGGTCGTGGCGCTGCATCCCCAGGAGATCGTGGCATGGCTGGCGCCGACGGTGCAGCGGTATCTGACGGCGCCGAGCCCTTGAGGCGGTGCGGTGCAGCCCGCGCTCGGGGCGCCGTCAGGGGGGCCGAGCCGACGTCGCCGAGGCGGGCGGGCAGGCGGGCGGGCGGAACACGCCAAGGGCGCCGGCCTCGCCCACGTACGGCTGGTGCGCGTACGTCCGGCGGAGGCGGCGCCCTGAGGGAACAGCCAGGAAGCCCGGTCGGTCAGGCCTTCGAGCCGGCCTCGGCCTTGGGCTTCGTCTTGATGTTGCGGGTCGTCACCCGGTGCGACTCGTGGGACTTGTCCAGGACCATCACCAGGCCCGCGATGACCGCGAACAGGGCGATGGGGGCCACGACGAAGAGACCCAGCGTCTCGATGACGCTCAGGCCGTTGCCGGGATCGTCACCGTCGTCGCGGGTCAGCGCGAGCGCGGGGGACGTCATGAGCAGCATCATCAGCGTCGTACCGGCAGCCAGGGCGCCGGCGCGCAGGGCGTTCTTCTTCACGGAGCCAAAGTAGCGAACGACCGAAAGGGCCGCGCGTCCGGGGGTGCGTATGAGGTGCCCTCGGCTGTCGCGGTGGGGGCGTCGCGCGGGCCCGGTGTTGTCGCGTGCCGTCCGCCGCAGTACCCGGGTGGGTCGCGCAGCACCGGCGCTTCGGGGTGCCGCCCGCGCCCACCCTCCCCCACTCTCGGCTTCGCTCGAGCGGGGGGACCCCCCTCGCCCCGGCGGCGCGACTGCCCGCGGATTACGCGAATCGGCCACCCCCGGGCTGACGCAGCACCTCCAGCAGTGCATGCAACCGAGGCGAAGCCGCCAGCTCCTCCAGCGTCACTGGCCGCCCGTCCGTGTCCGCGATCGGCAGCCGCCAGTTCGGGTACTGGTCCCACGTGCCCGGCAGGTTCTGCGGTCGGCGGTCGCCGATGGTGTCGGGGAGCCAGATGCCGACCATGCGGGCGGGGGTGTGGAGGAGGAAGCGGTGGACGGCCTGGATCTCGGCCTCCTCCGAGGACGTGTCGATGCCGCCGCCGGTGCCCTGCAGGAGGCCCAGCCGGGCGAGCAGGTCGAGCCACTCCGACGTGTCCGCCGCGGCCTCCGCCCGTTCCTCGTCCAGGGGGCGGGTCAACAGGCCGAGGCTGTCGCGGAGCTCGACGTGTTCGCCGGTGAGGCGGGCCGCGGTGGGCGGGAGGTCGTGGGTGGTGGCGGTGGCCAGGCAGTCGGCACGCCAGCGGTCGGGGGGCAGGGGGCGGCCGTCGCCGTCCCAGTCGCGCTCGAACCACAGCACCGACGTGCCGAGCACCCCGCGCTCGCGCAGCGTCTCGCGCACGCCCGGCTCCACGGTGCCCAGGTCCTCGCCGATCACCACCGTCCCGGCGCGTGAGGCCTCCAGTACCAGTACGGCGAGCATGGCCTCGGCGTCGTAGCTGACGTACGTGCCCTCCGTGGGCGGTTCGCCGAGCGGGACCCACCACAGCCGGAACAGGCCCATGACGTGGTCGATGCGCAGAGCGCCGGCATAGCGGAAAAGGGCCCTCAGCAGGAACCGGAAGGGCGCGTAGCCCGACTCGGCCAGGCGGTCGGGTCTCCAGGGCGGCAGGCCCCAGTCCTGGCCGCGCGCGTTGAAGGCGTCGGGGGGTGCGCCCACCGACATGCCCGCCGCGAAGTACTCCTGTTGCGCCCACGCGTCGGCGCCCCCGGGGTGGACGCCGACGGCGAGGTCGTGGACGACCCCCACCGGCATGCCGGCGTCGCGGGCCGCGCGCTGGGCGGCGGTGAGCTGGGTGTCGGTGAGCCAGGCGAGGCGGGAATGGAAGTCGACGCGGTCCATCAACTCGCCGCGGGCGCGGGCGGTTTCGGCCGAGCGGGGGTCGCGCAGGCCGGCCGGCCACCGGTGCCAGTCGGAGCCGTGCACTTCGGCGAGGGCGCACCAGGTGGCGTGGTCCTCCAGGGCCTCGCCCTGCTCGGCGAGGTAGTCGACGTAGGCGGCGCGGCGGCCCGGCCCCAGCGGCACGTCCCGTACCAGCTCCAGGGCCTCGCGCTTGAGGCCCCAGACGGCGTCCCGGTCGATCAGCGCGCCCTTCTCCAGCACCGCGGCACGCAGCCGCTCCGCCCGCTCCAGCAGGGCCCGCACCCGCTCGCGGTCCGTCACGTACGCGTACTCGGGGATGTCCTCGACCCGCAGATGGACCGGGTCGGGGAAGCGGCGCGAGGAGGGCCGGTAGGGGGACGGGTCGGTGGGGGCGCCGGGTACGGCCGCGTGCAGCGGGTTGACCTGGACGAATCCGGCGCCGAGCGCGCGGCCGGCCCAGGCGGTCAGCTGAGCGAGGTCGCCGAGGTCGCCCATGCCCCAGGAACGCTGGGAGAGCAGGGAGTAGAGCTGGACGAGCAGGCCGTACGAGCGTCCGGGCGGCGTGGGCAGCCGGGGTGGGGCGACGATCAAGTGGGCGCGGGCGGTGCGGCCGTCGGGCGCGGCGGCTGTCAACCGGTGGACCCCGGGCGGGAGTTGGTCGGCGGCGGCGCGGGTCTCGCCCTGTTCGGTCTCGATGCGCAGGCGAGTGCCGGCCGGGAGGGCGTCGAGGGCGTCGCACGTGCCGCCGCTCCAGTACGCCACCGTCGGCGGCAGCAGCCGCTCGCGCAGTTCCCGCTCGCGGGCGGCCAGTGCGCCCCGGACGGCCGCGGGGCTGCCCGCGTCGACGCCGAGGGCGGCCAGGGCCCGGGTGACGGCGCCGGCCGAGGCCGCGACCGTACGGTCCGGGGAGGGGCTGTAGGAGGTGGCGACTCCGTGCAGCGCGGCGAGCCGGGACAGGTCCTCGGTGGGCGGCTCGACCGACCGGGGTGCTGTCATCTAGGGCCTGCCTTTCGGATCAGGTCGGCTTGGAGACGCGGTGCCTCTTTGGCCGAGCCGAGCGGGGCATGGTGCGTGCAGCTGCAAGGCGGAGGAGGGAGTCGACGCGGTGGGGGTCCCCCCGCTCGAGCGAAGTCGAGAGTGGGGGAGTCGGCGACCACGACAACGCGGCAGATGCGCGTGCCAGGGCCCGCGACGCCGGGCGGATCCGAAAGGCAGGCCCTAGGGCTCCGCGTGGGCGTCGGACTCGCTGGTCAGGGGGGCGGCGTCGGCGAGCGGCGGCTCGCTGGTGAGAGGTTCGGCGTCCGGGAGGGGCGGCTCGCTGGTGAGGGGGGCGTCGGCGCAGGCTCCCTCCGCGCTGAACACGCAGTAGAGATCGGTCGGGGCGGACGGCTCCGCCTCGGGTTTGGAGAGGGCCGAGAGCAGAAGGTGTGCCGATGCGGCCACGGGGCCTCCTTGTCGAGGGCGACGATCGGTTACCGCACAGCCCTACCCAACGGTCGCGGCGGCAGACGTACAGAGAGGTACAACGTGCCTCTCCTCACATTCTGTTCCGCCGGGGTGCTTCCGGATCGCAGTCCGCGGCGAAGTTTTCCACGTTTCTCCTCGATCACTATTCACTCAGTACATGTAGCCAGTACATAATGATCCCCATGAGCACCCGCCACATCCTGCTGGGGCTGCTCGCCGGAGGGCCGAGCCATGGCTACGACCTCAAGCGACGCCACGACGAACGTTTCCCGCAGGCCCGTCCGCTGGCCTACGGGCAGGTCTACACGACCCTGCAACGCCTGGTCCGGGACGGCCTCGCAGAGGTCGAGGGCACCGACTCGGACGGCGGTCCGGAACGGACGACGTACCACTCCACGGCCGAGGGAGCGCGTGAACTGACCGAGTGGGCCGGGCGGATCGCCCCGCCGGCGCCCTTCGTGACGAACGAGATCTTCGCCAAGGTCGTCGTCTCGATCCTGGCCGGCGGCGACCCGGCCGCCTACCTCCGGGAGCAGCGCGCCGCCCACATGGAGCGGATGCGGGAGCTCACGGCGGTCAAGACCGCCGCGGGGGCCGACCTCGCGACCGTGCTCTCGGCCGACTACGCCCTCAACCACCTCGACGCCGACCTCCGCTGGATGACCACCACGGCGGCCCGGCTCACCCCCCTGACCGCGGAGGTCGACTCAGCATGAGCAACCCAGTGCCGCTCCTGGCGGCCCGTGACCTCGTCAAGGCACACGGCAGCGCCGAGGCCCTGCGGGGCGCATCGGTCGAACTGCGGGCCGGCGAGATCCTCGCCGTCACCGGCGCCAGCGGCAGCGGGAAGTCGACTCTGCTGCACTGCCTGGCCGGGATCGTCCGCCCGGACGACGGCTCGGTGACGTACGGCGGGGAGCGGCTCGACCTGCTCCCCGAGAAGCGGCTGAGCGAACTGCGCCGTACCGAGTTCGGCGTGGTCTTCCAGTTCGGGCAGCTGATCCCCGAGCTGACCGCGCTGGACAACGTGGCGCTGCCGCTGCTGCTGGCCGGCACCTCCCGCAAGGACGCCCACGAGCGGGCCGGCGAGTGGCTGGAGCGGTTCGGGGTCCGGGGGCAGGCGGAACTGCGGCCCGGCGGCATGAGCGGTGGCCAGGCCCAGCGGACCTCGCTGGCCCGGGCCCTGGTGACCGGGCCGAAGGTCGTCTTCGCCGACGAGCCGACGGGCGCGCTGGACTCCCTGGCGAGCGAGCAGGTGATGACGGCCCTGGCGCACACGGCCCGCGAGTCCGGCACGGCGGTCCTGCTGATCACGCACGACGCCCAGGTGGCGGCGTACGCGGACCGAGAGGTACGGCTGAGCGACGGGACCGTGTCGGCGCTGGAGGTGACCGCATGAGTGCCACGCCGTCCATGAGCTCCACGCCGTCCATGAGTTCCACGAGTTCCACGAGCTCTCTGCGCTCCATACGGACCGACCTGCGGATCGCCTGGCAGCTCACCCGGGGTTCCGACCGGCGGGAGTGGTGGCGCGTCGCGCTCACGGCGCTGGGCGCCGCACTCGCGACCGGCATCGCCCTCGCGGCCGTCACACTGGGGTCGCTCCGGGGCAGATACCAGGTGCCCGTCGGACACGAACTGCTGGACGAGCCCGGTACCCGCGCCGGAGTGATCCTCGCCCTGCTGCTCCTGCTGGTTCCCGTACTCGGGTTCCTGGGCCAGTGCGCCCGTATCGGCGCCGTGCACCGCGACCGGCGGCTGGCCGGGCTGCGGCTGGCCGGAGCGGCCCCCTGGCAGGTGCGCCGGATCGCCGCGTTGGAGACCGGGCCGGCCTGTCTGCTCGGCTCGGTGGCCGCCACCGTCGTCTCGGTGGCGCTGCTGCTGCGCCTGTGGGACCGGCCGACCGCCCTCGCCTGGACCGGTGTGGCGCTGGTCGCCGCCGGTGTCCCGGTGCTGGGCGCGGCGGCGAGCGCCTTGGCGCTGCGCCGCGTGGTGGCCTCACCGCTGGGCTGGGTACGCCGACTGCGGCCACGCACGGGCCGGGGTCCTGGCCTGCTGTTCCTGGGGGCGTTCCTCCTGACGGGGGCAGTGGCTCTCGCCACGGTCACCAACACCTCCACGGGCACGACCGGCCGGGGGTACGGGAAGACACCGCTGATGGTGTTCGGCCTGGTCGTCGCGGTCGGCGCGGGCGCGGTGTGGCTCGCGGGTGCCACGGCCAGGGGCGTCGGGCTGCTGCTCGCACGCCGGGCCCGGACGGCCTCGACCCTGATCGCGGCGGAACGGCTGCGCGACGACCCGTGGGCGGCGGCCCGCACCCACGCGGCCGTACTGCTGGTGACGGTCGTGGGCACGGGCTTCGTGGGAGTACGGCAGGTGATGCTCGCCGATCTGCACGGCCAGCGTCGCGACGGCCAACTCGGCATGGACATGGACTACTACACGACGGGCCTCGATCTGACGGCCGCCGCGATCCTCGTCGCCCTCGCGATCGTCCTCTCCGCTCTCGCCGTCGGCACCGCCGAGGCCCTGGCCACCCGGCGCCGAGGCCTGGCCGCGCTGACCGCGGCCGGGGTGCCGCGCGCGGTGCTGGGCCGGGCGCTGCTTCTGGAGACCGCGCTGCCGCTGCTCCCCGCGGTCGTACTGGCGGGCGCCGGCGGTATGGGGATCGGCGTCTGGTACGCCGCGATCATCACGGAGTACACCACCCCACCCGTGCCGTACGTGGCTCTTCTGGTCCCGCTCGCCGTGTACGCGGCCTGCCTGCTGGCCGCGGCCACCTCGCTCCCCCTGCTGCACCGCTCGCTCCGCCCGGCGGAACTGCGCTACGCGTGACCGGCGGAGCTGCGCTACGCGTCACCCCATGACCGCCGGCCCCGGGGGCACAGGGGACCCCCGGGGCCGGCAACGGCCTGTCCGGCGACGCGGATGGTTCTGCCCGGACAACACAAAAGCCCGGATCGTCAGGCTGAAATGCCCTCGATCCGGGCCAGGGCGTCGTCCGCGCCGTACGGCTGCAAGTACGGCATCCAGCGCGGGTCCCTGTGGCCGGTCCCGATGATGCGCCAGGCCAGGCCGGTGGGCGGGGCGGGTTTGTGGCGCAGCCGCCAGCCGATCTCGACGAGATGGCGGTCCGCCTTCACATGGTTGCAGCGGCGGCACGACGCCACCACGTTGTCCCAGACGTGCTTGCCCCCGCGGCTGCGCGGGATGACGTGGTCGACGCTGGTTGCGACGCCACCGCAGTACATGCACCGGCCCCCGTCACGGGCGAACAGCGCCCGGCGGGTCAGAGGAACGGGCCCCCGATAGGGAACCCGGACGAATCGCTTGAGCCGGACCACGCTGGGTGCGGGAACTGTGACGGACGCGCTGTGCATGAAGGCGCCGGACTCCTCGAGGCACACGGCCTTGTTCTCGAGGACGAGGATGAGCGCGCGGCGGAGCGGTACGACGCCGAGTGGTTCGTACGACGCGTTCAGGACCAGGACATGCGGCACGGATGGCCTCCTTGGACGCCGGCGGCGCGTGGCTCGCGCCGGGACGATGCGTAGTCAGTCTCCCCTCAGGCCTGGTGGATGCGCCACCATGTCCCGGTAACGGGCTGGGAGTGTTTTCGACCACATACGCAGTATCCCCAGGATCATGAGTTGTTCATCCCACCTGTACATCCCCAGGTGAGAGCGGTCCCTCCCTCGAACATTGCAACTATCCACACACGATGCCCCGATAGTGTGGTGGGGCTGCCCCACCGGTGACCTTTTCGTGACGTTGAAACACGACAGATGACCTTGACCGCTGCCGGAGGGGCGGACCGCTGCACCGTGGAGGTACCTGCCGTGTCCTTGTCCGCCGTCCTACTGGCCGCCGGTTCGTCGCCGTCGCCGTCTCCCTCCGAGACGCCGACCGCTCCGGCCGTGCCGTCGCTCCAGGACGCCCAGGAGAGCGCGACCGACGCCGCCGGCTGGATCGAGCAGAACTGGTCCACCTGGCTGGCGATCGGCCTGAGGGTCCTGCTCATCGTCGTGATCGCGGCGGTGCTGAGAGTCGCGGTACGGCGGGCGATCACCAAGCTGATAGACCGGATGAACCGCTCGGTGCAGGCGGTCGACGGCACCGCGCTCGGCGGTCTGCTGGTGAACGTGGAGCGCCGCCGTCAGCGCTCCCAGGCGATCGGCTCGGTGCTCCGCTCGGTCGCGAGCTTCCTGATCCTCGGCACCGCGGCCCTGATGATCCTCGGCACCTTCGAGATCAACCTCGCCCCGCTGCTGGCGTCCGCCGGTGTCGCGGGTGTGGCGATCGGTTTCGGCGCGCGCAACCTGGTGACGGACTTCCTCTCCGGCGTCTTCATGATCCTCGAGGACCAGTACGGCGTCGGCGACACCATCGACGCGGGCGTGGCCTCGGGCGAGGTCATCGAGGTGGGCCTGCGCGTGACCAAGCTCCGCGGCGACAACGGCGAGATCTGGTACGTCCGCAACGGCGAGGTCAAGCGCATCGGCAACCTCTCCCAGGGCTGGGCCACGGCCGGCGTAGACGTCACCGTCCGCTCCGGCGAGGACCTCGACAAGGTGAAGCGGACCCTGAACGAGGTCGCCGAGAAGATGAGCAAGGAAGAGCCCTGGAACGAGCTCCTGTGGGGCCCGATCGAGGTCCTCGGCCTGGACAGCGTCCTGCTCGACTCGATGGTCGTCCGCGTCTCGGCGAAGACGGCACCCGGCAAGTCCCTCACCGTCGAACGCGAGCTGCGCTGGCGCATCAAGCACGCCTTCGACGCGGCGGACATCCCGATCGTCGGCGGCACGGCGCTCCCTGCGGAACCCGAGGCCGAGGACCGCACGGCCGCCTTGGCGCCGCCGTCGGTGCACGCCAACACCGAATCCCCCCAGGCCCAAGCGGCCACCCCGCTGACACCGCCGAGCCCGACGAGGTAGGGCGGAGGAGGCGGGGACCGGACCTCGCCCCGACGACCCCGACGACCCCGACGACCCCGTCCGCCGGACAGGACCGTTGCGGTCCCGTCCGGCCCGGTGTTCCTTCGCTCTCAGCCGTCGCCCCAGTCCACCGGCACATAGGTGATGCCCTTCACGCCGGCCTCGTCCAGAGCCTGTTTGACCCGTTCACCCACGAACACCATGGTGATGCCGCCCGGGACCCGGAATACCCGGGCGGCGAGGGCGTCCGCCGCGCTCCGCCGGAAGGCCGGGAAGCGCAGCGCCTCGTACGTCGGGTACGTGTCGATGAGCGATGCCTCCCGATCCACCACGTCCAGCACGTGGGGCGCCTGGACGACGAAGACCGGCTCCCCGTCCAGGACACCCTCCGCGAGGGTGTGGATGTCGGCACCCGCGACACGCTGGAGAACGCGGTAGGCACGCTCGTCGCACACCCAGTCCAGGATCTGCGGGTACCAGAAGACATCAGGCCTCCCGTCTCCCTCCCCGGCCTCCCACTCGAACTCCACCGCCCGCTCCACCCTCGGATAGGGGGTGTTCCAGTCGTGCTGGTCGGCCGTCAGAGGGAAGGCCGACTCGTCCCCGTCCAGGCAGCCGCACTCGTCGACGTCGAGTTCCACCAGGTAGGCCATCAGAGCGTTCCGTACCTTTCCCATCTGGCAGTCCTCGTCGTCCTCGGTGACGATGGTGCCGGCGACCTCACGCACGACCGTACGGCCCGTCTTCGGATCGGTGACGACGATCCGGTCACGGGTCTGACGTCCTTGATCTTCTTGCGTTTGCCGTTGGCCGGCAGGACCTCTGCGTCGGGCAGGAAGCTGTGACACATAACGCCTTGCGGCCGCCGTCGACCACGGCAGCCACACCGAGACGAGCCGGCCGAGCACGTCGTGGGTCGGTGCGCTTGGTGTTGGGGTCGGTCTGGCCGGTGGACTGACCGCGCAGGCGGTCGTAGTTGGTGGTGGTGATGTGGCCGAGGTCGTTGGTGACCTCGGTCGCGGAGATCAGGCCGTCGACGTCCGTGTACTCGGTCGTCGTCAGTGCGCCGGCCAGGTCCTTCTGACTGGTGGGGCGGCCGAAATCGTCGTAGCCGGTCGTGCCGGTGGTCTGGTAGGTGCCCTTTGTGCCGTCGTGCGAGACGAGGCGCTCGGTGGCGGTGGCCAGGCCCGTGATGGGGGTGGCGCCGTAGGCGCCCTTGTCGTAGAGGGTGCGTTCGTCGGTGACGATGTCGCCGGGGGTCTTGCCGTCGGTCTTGCGGCTCGGGGTGACGTCACAGGCGACCGAGACCGTCTCGATCTGCTTGGCAGCGAGTAGATGCGCTCGGCCGCGCTGTCGGCGTACGACGTGCGCGTGCAGGTGTTGTCGGTGGCCGTCGAAGTGTCGCCACGGTTGTCGATCTTCAGGACGCGGCCGTACTCGGTGCCGTACTCCGTCGTCGACAACGTCTCCACCCAGCCGCCCGCGGACTTGGCGGTGTAGCCGCGCGCCTCGGTCGTATGAGTGATGGTCGCCCTGGTGGTGCCCCAATCCCTGGCCCGGGTGGCCGTGTCGTGCTTCCACGGCGTGCTGACGATCGTCAAGATCTAGCAAAACCGAACAAAGAGCCGACTGGCGTGAACACAACCATTCGACACCTGACCGGATTTCGCTACAGCAATCGCTTCAACACATCAAGGCAGCCGATTCGCCTCCAAGTCCCCTTGAGTCACATCGCGAACGTCACGCGCAAACTCCACCCTCGCTCCACTCCTCCCCCGGGTGCAGAGTTGGCCGATTGTCTCCTCAGGTAACGACTCTGTTGCCTACCTCCGCGGCCCATTGACGCCCCCATCGCGCCGCCCTTATGGTCCAGACCACCGAACAGGAAACCTTCCTAACAATCATCCGAGATGGACTTCCGGCGTGATCATCGGGAACCTGGACAGCCGAGAGGCAGGTGTCGACCCCATGGCAGGAACCGCCGGTACGCCGGGCACCCCGAGCGTCCTGCGCGCCATGAACGACCGCGCCGCCCTGGACCTCCTCCTGGAGCACGGGCCCCTGTCCCGGACGCGGATCGGCAAGCTCACCGGCCTCTCGAAGCCGACCGCATCCCAGCTCCTGGCCCGCCTGGAGGCGTCCGGGCTCGTGCTCGCGACCGGCACCAGTGAGGGCCGGCCGGGGCCCAACGCCCAGTTGTACGAGGTCAACCCGGCCGCCGCGTACGCCGCCGGGCTCGACGTCACCCCCGAACGGGTCCGTGCCGCCGTCGCCGACATCACCGGCCGCACGGTGGGGTCGTACGAACTCCCGACCCCGGGAAGGCGGCCCGCTCAGCCCGTCGTCCAGCAGGTCACCGCCGCCCTGGACGGCGCGGTGAAGGCGGCGGGGCTCGCTCGTGACGACGTCCACCGACTCGTCATCGGCACCCCCGGCGCCTTCGACCCCAACACCGGCCGACTGCGCTACGCCTCACACCTCCCCGGCTGGCACTCCCCCACCCTGCTCGACGAACTCGCCGCCGCCCTGCCGATGCCGGTCGGGTACGAGAACGACGTCAACCTCGTCGCCGTGGCCGAGCAGCGGCTCGGCGCGGCCCGCGGGCACGCCGACTTCGTACTGCTGTGGAACGAGGGCGGCCTCGGTGCCGCCCTGGTCCTCGGCGGCCGGCTGCACCGCGGCTGGACCGGCGGCGCCGGCGAGGTCGGCTTCCTGCCGGTGCCGGGCACCCCCCTGGTCCGGCAGGTCAGCAAGGCCGGCAGCGGCGGCTACCAGGAGCTGGCCGGCTCGCAGGCGATCCCCAAGCTGGCCCGGGACCTCGGCGTCGAGGACATCCCGTCGGGTCCGTACGCCGAGGTCGCCGCCGCCCTCGTCGCGCGTGCCGCCGAGGCCGGCGACGGCCCTCACCGGCGGCTGCTGGAGGCGTACGCGACGCACCTCGCCACCGGTCTCGCCTCCCTCGTCTCCGTCCTCGACCCCGAACTCGTCGTACTCAGCGGCGCCTCGCTCACCTGTGGCGGGGAACCGCTGCGTGCCCTCGTCCAGGCCGAACTGGAGGAGCTGGCCGCATCCCGGCCGCGGCTCGTCGTCGGCGACGTTCAGGAACACCCCGTGCTGCGCGGCGCGTTGGAGAGCGCGCTCGCGGCCACCCGCGACGAGGTCTTCGACACCTCCCGCTGAACCATCCCTCCCCTCTCACACCCACCATCACCCCCGCCATGCCCTAGGGAGACCCCGTCATGCCCGGAATATCCAGGAAAGTCGCGCTCGCTGCCGCGTCCTCCGTCGCCCTCCTCGCCACCGCCTGCACCGGCCAGTCCGGCTCCGGCACGAGCGACGACACCTCCAAGGACACGACCATCAACTTCTGGCACGCCTGGAGCGCGCCCGCCGAGGTGAAGGCCGTGAAGTCGCTGGTCGCCGGTTTCGAGAAGGCGCACCCCACCATCCACGTCAACGTCGTCGGCAACATGACCGACGACAAGATGAACCAGGCGCTCAGGACGGGCGGCGCCAAGGCGCCCGACGTGATCTCGTCGTTCACCACCAACAACGTGGGCAAGTTCTGTTCCTCGGGGGCGCTGGTCGACCTCAACCCCCTCTTCGAGAAGTCGGGAATCGACCCGGGGAAGACCTTCCCGAAGGCGATGAACGAGTACACCCAGTTCGACGGGAACCGGTGCAGTGTCCCGCTGCTGGGCGACGCCTACGGCCTCTACTACAACAAGACCGCGTTCGAGAAGGCGGGCATCCAGACCCCGCCGAAGACCTGGTCCGAATTCGAGACCGACGCCAAGAAGCTGACGATCTCCGACGGGGACAGCTACAAGCAGCTCGGCTTCATGCCGAACTACCACGGATGGGAAACGACGACCGAGCACTATCTCGGGCAGTTCTCCCCCACGTACTTCGACTCCAGCGGCAAGTCGAACCTCGCCAAGGACCCTGCCTTCCAGGCCGGATTCACCCTCCAGAAGAAGCTCGTCGACGAACTCGGCGGATACCAGCGGCTGGAGAAGTACCGCTCCACACTGGGTGACGAGTGGGGCCCCAAGCACCCCTTCCAGACCGGTCAGGTCGCCATGCAGCTCGACGGCGAGTGGCGCCTGGGCATGGCCCTGGACGCCAAGCCGGACTTCGAGATCGGCGTCGCCCCGCTGCCCGTCCCCGACGACCAGGCCGACCAGTACGGCAAGGGCTACATCACCGGCACCATCGCCGGAATCGCCGCGACCAGCAAGAAGCAGAACGCGGCCTGGGAGCTCGTGAAGTACATGACGACGGACACGGACGCCGTCGTCGCCTTCTCCAACGCCATCCACAACGTGCCGTCCACGCTGGCCGCACTCAAGTCGCCGGACCTCAAGTACGACCCGCGTTTCAAGACGTTCCTGGACATCGCCGCGAACCCGAATTCCACGACGTCTCCGGCCTCCGTCAACGGCGGTGTGTACCTCGCGACGATCCAGAACTTCGGGTACGAGTACGAGAGCGGCAAGGCCAAGGACCTCGAGGCCGGCCTCGCGAGCACGGCGAAGCAGATCGACACGGACATCGCACAGGCCAAGTGATGAGCGCGATCACCCTGGCGTCGAAGCGCCGCTCGTCCGGCCTCGCTGCGAAGCAGCGGAAACAAGCACTGCGCACCCTCGCCTTCATGTCGCCCTGGCTGATCGGCTTCGCGGTCTTCTTCGCGTACCCGCTGATCTCGACTGTCTATTTCTCGTTCATGCACTACGACGGATTCCAACCGCCGACGTGGAGCGGAACGAAGAACTGGACGTACGTCTTCGAGCACTATCCCTTCTTCTGGCCCGCCCTGCGCAACACCCTGTGGCTGGTCCTCGTCATGGTCACCCTCCGGGTCGCCTTCGGGCTCGGCGTCGGCCTGCTCATCACGAAGATCAAGACGGGCACGGGCGTCTTCCGCACCCTGTTCTACCTGCCGTACCTGGCCCCGCCGGTGGCGGCCACCATGGCCTTCGCCTTCCTGCTCAACCCCGGCACCGGCCCGGTCAACTCCCTCCTCGAAGGCATCGGCATCCCGGCCCCCGGCTGGTTCAACGACCCCTCCTGGTCCAAGCCGGCGCTCACCCTGCTCGCCCTGTGGGGCATCGGCGACCTGATGGTCATCTTCATGGCCGCGCTGCTCGACGTGCCCCAGGAGCAGTACGAGGCGGCCGAGTTGGACGGCGCGTCGGCCTGGCAGCGGTTCCGGTTCGTCACACTGCCGAACATCTCGCCGATCGTGATGTTCGCCGTGGTCACCGGGGTGATCCAGACGATGCAGTACTACGCGCAGCCGCTCATCGCCGGAAAGGTCGCCTCGGGCGTGATCCAGGGCGCGGGCACACAGTTCGAGCCCGGCTACCCGGACAAGTCGACGCTCACCCTCCCCCAGCTCGTCTACAACCTCGGCTTCCAGCGCTTCGACTACGGCTCCGCCTGTGTGGTGGCCCTGGTGCTGTTCGTCCTGTCGATGGCGTTCACCGCTTTGCTGATGCGGCGCCGCGGCGGTCTCATCCAGGCAGGTGACTGACGAATGACCCAAGTACTCGACAGGCCAGTTGAGTTGAAGGACCCGGCCACACCCGCCGAGCGCACGGCCCGCCGCAGGGCGGCACTCGAATGGGTCGCGGTCCACTCCCTCGGCGTCGCCGCGGCCCTCTTCTTCACCCTTCCCTTCGTGTTCGTCCTCCTGACGTCGCTCATGAGCGACTCCCAGGCCCTCAGCCGGGATCTGATCCCGCACACCTGGGAGTGGGGCAACTACGCCAAGGTCTTCGACACGCCCGGCTTCCTGACCTGGTGGAAGAACACCCTGCTGTACGCCGGCGCGGGCACCGTCCTCACCGTCGTGTCGTCGATCCCCGTGGCGTACGCGCTCGCCAAGTTCCGCTTCCGGGGCCGCAATCTGTCGCTGATGCTGGTGATCTCGATGATGATGCTGCCGCCGCAGGTGGTCGTCATCCCGATGTACCTGTTCTGGGCGAAGCAGCTTGACCTGTCCGGCACGCTGTGGCCGCTGATCATCCCGATGGCGTTCGGTGACGCGTTCTCCATCTTCCTGCTGCGGCAGTTCCTGACGACGATCCCGAACGAGTACCTGGACGCGGCGAGGGTGGACGGCTGCGGCGAGCTGCGCACGCTGCTGAAGGTCGTCCTGCCGATGGCCAAGCCGGGCATCGCCGCGGTCGCCCTCTTCCAGTTCTTCTACGCGTGGAACGACTACTTCGGCCCCCAGATCTACGCCTCCGAGAACCCCGGCGCCTGGACCCTGAGTTACGGCCTGGAGTCGTTCAAGGGCGCGCACCACACCGACTGGAACCTCACCATGGCCGCGACCGTGCTGGTCATGGCCCCCGTGATCCTCGTGTTCTTCTTCGCGCAGAAGGCGTTCGTCGAGGGCGTCACACTCACCGGAGTAAAGGGTTGACCCTTATATGAAACTCACCGTGGTCGGCGGAGGATCGACCTACACACCCGAACTCATCGACGGCTTCGCCCGTCTGCGGGACACCCTGCCCATCGAGGAACTGGTCCTCGTGGATCCGGCGGCCGACCGTCTGGACCTGGTGGGCGGCCTGGCCCGGCGCATCTTCGCCCGGCAGGGCCACCCCGGCCGGGTCGTGACCACTCCCCACCTGGAGGAGGGCATCGAGGGCGCCGACGCGGTCCTGCTGCAACTCCGCGTCGGCGGCCAGGCGGCCCGGCAGCAGGACGAGACCTGGCCCCTGGACTGCGGCTGCGTCGGCCAGGAGACGACCGGCGCGGGCGGCCTCGCCAAGGCGCTGCGCACGGTTCCGGTGGTCCTCGACATCGCGGAACGGGTCCGTCGTACGAACCCCGACGCCTGGATCATCGACTTCACCAACCCGGTCGGGATCGTCACCCGCGCCCTGCTCCAGGCCGGCCACAAGGCGGTCGGCCTGTGCAATGTGGCGATCGGCTTCCAGCGGAAGTTCGCCGGGATGCTGGGAGTCACGCCCGGGGAGATCCACCTGGAGCACGTGGGCCTCAACCACCTCACCTGGGAGACCGGCGTACGCCTCGGCGGCCCGGAGGGCGAGGACGTCCTACCGAAGCTCCTGGCCGAGTACGGCGACCCGATCGCCGCCGACCTGCACCTGCCCCGCCCGCTCCTGGACCGCCTCGGCGTGGTCCCGTCGTACTACCTGCGCTACTACTACGCGCACGACGAGGTCGTACGGGAGCTGCGGACCAAGCCGTCCCGGGCGGCCGAAGTGGCGGCGATGGAACGGCGGTTGCTGGAGATGTACGCCGATCCGGCCCTGGACGAGAAGCCGGAACTGCTCGCCGAGCGGGGCGGCGCCTACTACTCGGAGGCCGCGGTCGACCTGGCGGCCGGCCTGCTGGGCGGGGGCGGCAGCCCCTACCAGGTGGTGAACACCTACAACCGGGGCACGCTGCCGTTCCTCCCGGACGACGCGGTGATCGAGGTGCAGGCGGCGGTCGGCCACCAGGGCGCGACGCCGCTGTCCGTGCCGGCCGTGGACCCGTTGTACGCGGGCCTGATGGCGCAGGTGACGGCGTACGAGGAGCTCGCGCTTCAGGCCGCTCTGCGGGGCGGCCGCGACCGGGTGTTCCGGGCACTGCTCGCCCACCCGCTCATCGGCCAGTACGAGTACGCCCAGACCCTGACCGACCAGCTGATCTCACACAACCGGGAGCATCTCGCGTGGGCCTGACCGCAAGTGTCCTCGCCGTCGACGCGGGCAACAGCAAGACCGACGTCGCGGTCGTGGCGGCCGACGGAACCGTCCTCGCCACGGCCCGCGGCGGCGGGTTCCGGCCGCCCGTGGTGGGCGTGGAGGCGGCGGTGGACAAGGTGGCGGAGGCGGTGGGGCGGGCCTTCACCGACGCGGGCGTGTCGTCGGTCGACCATGTCTCCGCGTGCCTGGCCAACGCCGACTTCCCCGTCGAGGAGGAGCAGTTGGCGGCCGCGCTGCACGCGCGCGCGTGGGGGGCGAGTACGGAGGTCCGCAACGACACGTTCGCGGTGCTGCGGGCCGGCGTCACCGAGCCGCGCGGGGTCGCGGTCGTCTGCGGCGCCGGCATCAACTGTGTCGGCATGCGACCCGACGGCCGCACCGCCCGCTTCCCCGCGCTCGGCCGTATCTCCGGCGACTGGGGCGGCGGCTGGGGGCTCGCCGAGGAGGCCCTGTGGCACGCCTCCCGTGCGGAGGACGGCCGCGGGGTGCCCACGGCGTTGGCCCGCACCCTGCCCGCCCACTTCGGCCTCACCTCCGTGTACGCGCTGGTCGAGGCCCTGCACCTGGAACGCGTCGAGCCCGCCCGGCGGCACGAGCTGACCCCCGTGCTGTTCGCCACGGCCGCCGACGGTGACCCGGTGGCCCGGTCCATCGTGGACCGTCTCGCCGACGAGGTGGTGACCATGGCGACGGTGGCGCTGACGCGGCTGGACCTGCTGGAGGAGGAGACTCCGGTGCTGCTGGGCGGGGGTGTCCTGGCCGCGCGCCATCCCCAACTGGACGACGGCGTACGTGACCTGCTGGCGGCCCGGGCCCCCAAGGCCGTGGCACGCGTGGTCACGGCGAGCCCGGTGCTGGGGGCGGCGCTGCTGGGGCTGGACCGGGCGGGGTCCTCTGTGGGGGTACAGGCGAAGGTGCGGGCGTACTTCGAGGCGTGAACGTACCGGGGGCTCCGCCCCCCGGCGCGCGCCCGCACCGGCGCACGCCCACCCGGTCCCCGAGGGAACCGAACCGATTCCGCCGGCGTATTCATGGGCAGGGGGTCGTGCGGGGGGCGCGGCTGGACCGCTGGAGGCACACGCAGTGATACTGGCGGCGACGGATGACCATGGGGGAGGTCAACAGTGACACACCCGCCGAAGAGCAGCGCGGCACCACCACCGGGCTCCGGCATGCCCACGATGCCGGCGGTGCCGCCGCAGCCGGGCAGCCCGGAGCCGTCGGTGCGGCACAACAACCCTGTACAGAACGGAAGTCCGGGCCGACCGCCCGTTTCCCCCACCCCGCCAGAACAGCCCCGCCGTACCGCCTTCGCCGAGGGCGTCGACAAGCTGCGTGCCGCCGCCACCACAGAACCGGGCCGACTGCGCATCATCGGTGCGGTCCTCGCGCTGCTCGTCGTCGCGTTCGGCGCGGTCACCGCCTGGCAGATGGCCGACCGGTCGACCGCCGCCGACGACGTGCTGAACAAGAGCCAGCCGCTCAGTTCCGCCGCGGCCGACATCTACCGCTCGCTCGCCGACGCCAACACCGCCGCCTCCAGCGGCTTCCTGGCCGGCGGCCAGGAGACGGCCGCCACTCGCGACACGTACGAGAAGGACATCGACGCCGCCGCCGAGGGGCTGGTGCAGGCCGCCGCCAACTCCGACCCGGGCTCGCCGGCCGCGGCGACCGTGGCCAGGCTGAACAAGCTGCTGCCGGAGTACAAGGGCCTGGTCGAGCGGGCACGGACGTACAACCGCCAGGGCTTCCCGGTCGGCGGCGCCTATCTGCGCTACGCCAACGAGAAGATGCAGGACGAGATGCTCCCGGAGGCCGAGGATCTCTACAAGAAGGAGAACCAGCGCCTGCGCGCCGACTACGCCGACGCCACGCCCTACCCGTGGGCGGCGATCGGCCTCGGCGTCCTCGCGCTGGCCGCGCTCGCCTGGGCCCAGCACCGCAACTACCGGCGTACGAACCGTGTCCTGAACCACGGCCTCGTCGCCGCCACCGCGACCGCCACGGTGGTGCTGCTCTGGCTGGTCGTCGGCCACAGCGTGGCCCGCGCCGCCCTCGACGACTCCTACGACCACGGCGTCCGCTCGCTGAACGTCCTGCACGACGCCCGCATCGCCTCACTGAAGGCGCGGGGCAGCGAGAACCTGACGCTGGTGGCCCGCGGCGCCGAGACCGTCGAGGTGGGCGACAAGACCTACGACGCCTACGACTACGACTTCGGCGAGGAGATGAACACCCTCGGCAAGGGCCTGGCCGTCGCCGAGAAGCTCGCCGACGACAAGGCGGGCGAGCAGCCGGTCACCGCGGCCGTCGGCAACATGACCGAGTGGAAGAAGCGCCACACCGCGGCCCGCACCGAGGACGAGAACGGCAACTACCAGGCGGCCCTGGACAAGGTGATCGGCGCCAAGGGCGCGACCGGCGAGTGCTTCGACAGCGTCGACAAGAACCTCGCCGCGGCGCTCGAGCACGAGAACGCCGAGTTCGAACAGGCGGCCGGTGACGGCCTGGACGCGATGACCGGGCTGACGGTCGGTGCGGCCGTCCTCGCGGTCCTGGGCGCGGCCGGCGCCGTACTGGGCATCGGCCGCAGGCTGTCGGAGTACCGGTGAGAGGGGGCGTGACGATGCAGCGGTGGATGCGAGGGCGACGTCTGCGGGCCGGTCTGAAGGGCTGGGGGGGTGTGGGCGCGATGGCGGTCGTCTGCGCCCTGGCGTTGACGTTCGCGCTGCTGCTGCCGCTGACCCAGTCGGGCGGCGACGGCAGCACCGGCACGAGCGGCCCGGGCATCGCGTACGGCAGCCAGGCCCGCGCCGAAGGGGGCTGCACCACGGACGAGATGGCGAAGGCCCCCGAGAAGCAGACGCTGTCCCCGTCGAGCGCGGACGGCACGACCATAGAGAAGATCAAGAGCCGCGAGGGCGAGAAGCGCAAGCTCATCGTCGGCGTCGACCAGAACAGCTACCGCTGGGGCTACCGCGACCCCAACAGCGGGCAGGACGCGGCGCTGGAGGGGTTCGACATCGACCTGGTCCACCGCATCGCCGAGGACATACTCGGCGACCCGAACGCGGTCCAGTTCAAGGCGATCCCCACCGACCAGCGCATCCCGGCGATCGAGGACGGCCGGGTCGACATGGTCGTCCGTACGATGACGATCAACTGCAAGCGCCTGGGCGATGTCGCGTTCTCCGCGCCCTACTTCAAGACCGGCCAGCAGGTGCTGGCGCCCAAGTCCTCGACGATCACGGGGTACGACGGTTCGCTCGCGAAGCAGCGGATCTGCACGGCGAAGGGTTCCACCGCCAACACCGAGCTGGTCAACGACCAGAAGGCGGGCGACCTCGTCTCCTCCGCCAACCTGAAGACCACCGTCCCCAACCAGCTCGACTGCCTGGTGAGGCTCCAACTCGGCGAGGTGGACGCCGTGGTGACCGACGGCGCGCTCGCCGCGAGCCAGGCCGCGCAGGACCCGACGGTCGAGTTGAAGGGCAAGCCGTTCACCGCCGAGTACTACGGCGTGGCGATGAAGAGGGACGCCGACGATCTGGTACGCCGGGTCAACCAGGTTCTGGTGGACTACCGCGCGGACACGGCGAACGGCTGGCAGGCGTCGTACAACAGGTGGCTTTCGGCGACACTGGGCAAGGATCCGAAGACGTCGCAGCCGCCCACCCCGGCGGAGTACCTGCGCACCAGCTGACGGATCATCAACGAGCGACCGACCCGGACTCATTGGACGACCGACCGACGACACACAACGCAGCGAGAGGTGATCGATGGGCGTCACGGACCCCGCCGGGCCGGTGATGGACCGGGACGAGGTGGACCGTGCGCTGGCGCGGCTCGGCGCGGAGCACGAGGCCATCGAGACCTCGCTCCTCGCCCTGCAGGACCACGCGGGCCGCAGACTCCTCGAAGGCGCCGAGCTCACCGGCGTCACCAAGGAGCGCTGGCAGGAGGCGGAGGCGTCGATCACCCTGCTGTGGGCGTACTTCGACGCCTACACCGACGCGTTGCGCTCCGCCCGCGTCATCCGCTCCCGCCGCCGCTGGTCAAGCCGCGAGGACCTGGTGGAGCTGACCGAGCTGCTGCTCGGCGAGTGCGTCACGGTCGCCGGATCGGCCACGGCAACGGCCAACGCGCCGACCCTGCACGGCGGTTCGAGCAAGCTCAGCGAGCGGTTCTCGCTGGTCACGCTCGTGGACCGGATGAACGAGCTGTACGCGACCTCGCTGGACATGGTGGTCGCCGCCGACGCCGTGTGGTCGGCGCTGCCCGCCCGGATCGATCTCCTGGCCGCGGAGCTCCAGCGCACCCGCCGGCTGGCGCACTCCGTCGGCGTACGCCCCGGCGAGCACCATGCGGGCGACGACCTGGAGCGCATCACGCGCACGCTGACGACTCTGCGCGAGCAGGTCGTGTCCGACCCGCTGGCGTTCTGGGTCCCGACGCCGGGGAGTTCGGCCCCCGGCGGCGGCAAGCCCGACACCACGGTCTACGACCGGGAGGCGCGCGCCCTGGAGGACGTACGCCGGGAGATCGACGCCGTACTGACCGTCCGGCAGGACGCGGAGGCCCGGCTCGTCAAGCTGCGGGACGTGCTGTCCCGCGCGGACCGCACGCTCGCCGAGGCACGCACCGCGCGCGGCGAGGTCCTCGCGAAGATCGCCGCCACGGAGGTGCCGGTGGTCAGCGGCCCGCCGACCGTGCTGCAGGAGCAGCTGGCGACGGCCGCCGAGTACCGCAGACACGCCCAGTGGCACCGCCTGTCCCCGCTCCTGGAGTCCTTGGAGCAGAAGGCGGAGGACGAACTGCTGCGCGCCCGCGAGTCGTTGAGCGCGGTCACCCAGCCCCTGGCGGTCCGCGCGGAGCTGCGCGGCCGCCTCGACGCGTACAAGGCGAAGGTGGCCCGGCACGGCCTCGCGGAGGACTCGCTCCTGGTGGAGCGGTACGACGCGGCGCGCCGCATGCTGTGGAGCGCGCCCTGCGACCTGCGCGTCGCCGAACAGGCCGTGCTGCGCTACCAGCACGCGGCCGCCGAACTGCTCGCCGCCCCACGGGTGCCGGAGCAGCAGGGCGGGCCCGAGGACCGTAGGGGGTCCGGAGCGTGAGCGACAGAGGGGGTAGAGCGTCGTCATGAGTCAGGCACAAGAGCCCTGCCAGCGGCCCGGCTGCGAGGGAACGTACGAGGACATGGGCGGCGGCGAGCTGTACTGCGACACGTGCGGTCTCGCCCCGGTCGTCTCCGGTAACGGCACGGTCGGCTCGCCGCCCACCGGGATCACCGCCGGGGGCCGCGGCTCCCGGGGTTCGTCCGGCAGCGCCGGTTCCCGCGCCAGTAGCCGCGCCAGTTCGCGTACGTCCTCGCAGTCGTCGAAGTCGCGGCGCTCGGTGTCGGGACGGCTGTCACGCTCGGTGTCGGGGCAGTCCACGGGGCGCTCGGTGTCGGTGCGCAGCTCCGGCTCCGGCGCCGGGTCCTCCTCCCGGGGCCGGCTCGGTGCGGGCCTGGTCGAGGTGCCGGGCGTGCCGCGGCCGGATCCGCGCGCGATGGTCCTGGAGAACCCCGAGGTGCCGGAGCGCAAGCGGTTCTGCTCGCGCTCCGACTGCGGGGCGCCGGTGGGGCGCTCGCGCGGCGAGATGCCGGGGCGCACGGAGGGGTTCTGCACGAAGTGCGGCCACCCGTACTCCTTCGTCCCGAAGCTGAAGGGCGGCGACGTCGTCCACGGCCAGTACGAGGTCGCGGGCTGTCTGGCGCACGGCGGCCTCGGCTGGGTCTACCTCGCCGTGGACCGCGCGGTCTCCGACCGCTGGGTCGTCCTCAAGGGCCTCCTCGACACCGGCGACCAGGACGCGATGGCCGCCGCGATCTCCGAGCGGCGCTTCCTCGCGGAGATCGAGCACGCCAACATCGTGCGGATCTACAACTTCGTGGAGCACCTCGACCAGCGGACGGGTTCGCTGGACGGGTACATCGTCATGGAGTACGTCGGCGGAAAGTCCCTCAAGGAGATCGCCAACGACCGCCGGACGCCTGCGGGCAAGCGGGATCCGCTGCCGGTGGAGCAGGCCTGCGCGTACGGCATCGAGGCGCTCGAAGCCCTCGGGCACCTGCACAGCCGCAACCTGCTGTACTGCGACTTCAAGGTCGACAACGCCATCCAGACCGAGGACCAGCTCAAGCTGATCGACATGGGCGCGGTGCGCAGGATGGACGACGACGAGTCGGCCATCTACGGCACGGTGGGCTACCAGGCGCCCGAGGTCGCCGAGGTCGGCCCGTCGGTGGCGTCCGACCTCTACACGGTCGCCCGTACCCTCGCCGTCCTCACCTTCGACTTCCAGGGCTACACGAACGTCTTCGTGGACTCCCTGCCCGATCCCGACAACATCGAGGTCTTCCGCCAGTACGAGTCGTTCTACCGGCTGTTGGTCCGTGCCACCGACCCGGATCCGGCCCGCCGGTTCGCCTCCGCACAGGAGATGGCGGAACAGCTGACGGGCGTGTTGCGGGAGGTCGTGTCGCTGCAGTCGGGCCGGGCCCGGCCCGCGCTGTCGACGCTGTTCGGGCCCGAACTGCGCGTCGTCGACGCGGACTTGTTCCCGAAGCTGGACGGAGAGGTGTCGAGGCTGGGCGCGCGGGCGGTGCCCACCCGGCGGCGTGCCTCCGCCGGTTCCCTCCTGCCCGCGGCCGCCCCTCCCGGCCTGCCCTCCGCCGCCCCTCCCGGTTCCGCCGGCAGCGGAGCCGCCCTCGCTCCCGGCCTGGTCAAGCCCGCCAACGCTCCCGCCGCCGCGCTCGCCCTGCCCGTGCCGCACGTGGATCCGTCCGATCCCAACGCCGGGTTCCTCGCCGGTCTGATGACCACCGCATCCGCGGAGTTGCTGGGGGCGATCGCCGCCGCTCCGGCCCGGTCGACCGAGACCCGGCTGCGGCAGATCCGGGCCTGGCTGGAGAACGGTGACACGGACACCGCGCACCAGGCGCTGCTTGAGCTGGAGGAGGAGCGGCCCGACGACTGGCGGGTGGTCTGGTACCGGGGTGTCGCGGCGCTCGTCACCGGCGACCACGAGGCCGCCGCGCTCGGCTTCGACGCGATCTACGACGCCTTCCCCGGCGAGATCGCCCCCAAGCTGGCCCTCGGCCTGTGCGCGGAGGTGCTCGGGCAGCTCGACAACGCCGCCGAGTACTACCACCTCGTCTGGTCGACCGACCCCAGCTATGTGAGTGCCGCCTTCGGCCTGGCCCGCGTCCAGCTCGCCACCGGCGACCGGCGGGACGCCGTACGGACGCTGGAGTCGGTTCCGGAGTCGTCCATCCACTACACCGCCGCCCGCGTGGCGGCCGTACGGGCGCGGCTGCGGCAACGCACCGCGGTCGCTTCCGACGTACCCTTCCTGGACGATCTGACGGCGGCAGCCGGACAGATCGAGGCCCTGGAGGCGTACGGCCTGGACCCGGCGCGGCGCGAGCAGTTGTCCGCCGAAGTCCTCGGCTCCGCGCTGGACTGGATACTCTCCGGTGGCCAGGGTTCCCCCCAGCCGCCGGCCGCCGGGGGGCGGATGCTGCTCGGCAGCGGCCTGGACGAGCAGGGGCTGCGCTTCGGCCTGGAGCGTTCGTACCGCACGCTGGCCCGGCTGGCGTCGGGCGGCGAGGAGAGGATCGACTTGGTGGAACGTGCCAACCGTTACCGCCCCCGGACATGGGTGTAGTTGATGTCGCAGATGCCCCAGCAGACCGCCCTGTCGAGGTGTCCGAGCTGCGAGGAGCCCCTCGAGTCGGGTGACCGCTTCTGCGGTGCGTGCGGATACGACCTGTCCGCCGTACCCGCGCCACCGGGCGACCACCCGACCATCGCCATGAACGGCAGCATGCCGCCCCCGCCGGACGGCGCGCCCGTCATGCCACCGGCCGCGCCGCCGCAGCACCCTCAACCACCGCTCGCGGGCACACCGCAGCCGCCGTTCGCGGGTTCCCCGGTGTCCCCCATCTCGGGCGTACGGTTCGACCGGCCGCCCGAGCCCGACGAGTACCCCCTCCAGGCCCCCGACCCGCGCGTGGCCCCCGACGTCCCGACCCCGCCCGACGGCACCAAGGTGTGCGTGGCGTGCCGGGCCGGCCGCGTGGACAGCGACGGCTACTGCGAGAACTGCGGGCATGCCCAGCCACGGGAGCGCGACCACATGGAGCAGGACATCGGCCCGGTGGCCGCCGTCAGTGACCGCGGTCTGCGGCACCACCGCAACGAGGACGCGTTCGGCCTCGGCTGCGCCGCGCTGCCCGACGGCTCGGCCGCGGTGGTGGCGATCGTCTGCGACGGCGTGTCCTCGGCGACCCGCCCCGACGACGCCTCGCTGGCCGCCTCCCGCGCGGCGAGCGAGGCGCTGCTGGCCTCACTCCCGCACGGCACGCACCCGCAGCAGGCCATGCACGAGGCGATCGTCGCCGCCTCCCACGCGGTCAACGCGCTGGCCGATGAACCCGCCACGGCCCGCGAGCACGCCCCGCACCAGAACGCCCCGGCCTGCACCCTGGTCGGCGCGGTGGTGACGTCCGGGCTGCTGGTCGTCGGCTGGGTCGGCGACAGCCGCGTCTACTGGGTCCCGGTCGACCGCAGCACTCCCCCGGCCCGGCTCACCGAGGACGACTCGTGGGCCGCGCAGATGGTCGCCGCGGGACTGATGAACGAGGCCGAGGCCTACGCCGACGAGCGCGCCCACGCGATCACCGGCTGGCTAGGCGCGGACGCCTACGAACTGGAGCCGCACACCGCTTCCTTCAAACCGGACCGGCCTGGTGTGGTGGTGGTGTGCACCGACGGCCTGTGGAACTACGCGGAGGCGGCCGAGGACATGGCCGAGGTCGTCCCCCTCGACGCCGCCGCGCGCCCCCTGCACAGCGCCCGCGTCCTGGTCGGTCACGCCCTGGACGGCGGGGGCCACGACAACGTAACAGTGGCCGTCGTGCCGTTCCCGGCCCCGTCTCAGGGGGCAGGATCGGCCTGAGGGCCGCACCCGGGGAAGTATCGACGGACCGGTGGGGACCGGTCCGTCCACAGTCATCGCCCCGCCTCGGCGGGGGGTACGAGGGGGATTTGAGTAGGTATGGCCAATTTCTCGAAGTCGAACGTGCCGCAGTTCTCGGTGGACGTGTACCAGAACGAGTACCTGCCGGAGGGCGGTCGTGAGGTCAACGCGATCGTCACGGTGACCGCGACCGGCGGCGGCACGATCGGCAGCGCCGTCGCGTCGCCCCACCTCTACTCGCCCGGTGAGAGCCCGTCCGCGGCCGTGGCGATCATGGTCGACTGTTCGGGCTCCATGGACTACCCGCCGACCAAGATGCGCAACGCCCGGGACGCCACGGCCGCCGCCGTCGACACCCTGCGCGACGGCGTGCACTTCGCGCTGATCGGCGGCACGCACGTGACCAAGGAGGTCTACCCGGGCGGCGGGCGCCTCGCGGTCGCCGACGCAACCACCCGCGACCAGGCCAAGCAGGCCCTGCGCAAGCTCAGCGCGGGCGGCGGTACGGCCATCGGCACCTGGCTGCGCCTCGCCGACCGCCTGCTGTCCTCCGCGGACGTCGCCATCCGCCACGGCATCCTGCTCACCGACGGCCGCAACGAGCACGAGTCGGCCGAGGACCTGAAGGCCGCCCTGGACGCCTGCGCCGGCCGCTTCACGTGTGACGCGCGCGGAGTGGGCACCGACTGGGTAGTGAAAGAAGTCACAGGGATCGCCTCCGCGCTGCTCGGCACCGCCGACATCGTCGCCGACCCGGCGGGCCTGGCCGCCGACTTCACGCGGATGATGGAGAAGGCCATGGGCAAGGAGGTCGCGGACGTCGCCCTGCGGCTGTGGACGCCGGTGGGCACCACGGTGAAGTTCGTCAAGCAGGTCGCGCCCACCGTCGAGCAGCTGACCGACCGCCGCACCGAGTCCGGCCCGCGTTCCGGGGACTACCCCACCGGCTCCTGGGGAGACGAGTCCCGTGACTACCACGTCTGCGTCGAGGTCCCGGCCGCGAGCGTCGGCCAGGAGATGCTGGCCGCCCGCGTCTCCCTGGTCGTCCCGCAGCCCGACGGCAGCACCCGGCCACTGGAAGGCGCGCAGGCTCTCGTACGGGCCGTATGGACCGACGACATGGTCGCGTCCACGTCGATCAACCCTCAGGTCGCCCACTACACCGGCCAGGCCGAACTGGCCCAAGCCATCCAACAAGGGCTCGATCTGCGCAAATCGGGAGACTTCGACGGAGCAACGGCCAAACTGGGCAGGGCCGTTCAGCTCGCGAGTGCCTCCGGGAACGCGGATACTGCGAAACTGCTTGCGAAGGTGGTGGACGTCGTCGATGCGGCGACAGGTACTGTGCGACTGAAGGCGAAGGTCGCGGAGGCCGACGAGATGACTCTCGAAACCCGGTCGACAAAGACTGTTCGTGTAAAGAAGTGACCTAGTAGGACCCTGTAGGGACAAGGTATGACCCTGCAGGACACAGAAGGAGAGGGGGACGCGCCGACATGCCGACCTGCCCGAACGGACACCAGTCGGGTTCCGACGACTGGTGCGAGGTCTGCGGTCACCGCATGGCGGGTGCCGTGCCTCCGCCCCCTCCGCCGCCGCCCCCGGGCGGGGGCTACGGCTTCCCGCCCCCGCAGGGCCCGGGCACGCAGCCGGGCCCGCCCGGCGGCCGTGCGCCCGAGCCGGAGCTGTGCCCGCAGTGCCGTACGCCGCGTGAGGGCGGTGCGCCGTTCTGCGAGGAGTGCCGGTGGAACTTCCTGACGAACACCGCGACTTCGTACACCCCGGCCACGCCGCCGCAGTCGCCCGGCCCCAACCCGGCCGCGCGATTCCAGCAGCCTCCGGGTCCGCCGTCGTACGGCGGCGGTGACGGGTACGACTACCAGGGCTCACGCCCCTCGCAGGTGAACCGGCCGGCCGAACCGATCCCGTCGGGCCCGCCGTTCGGCAACGGACCGTCGGGTCCCGGTGGGCCGGGCGGTCCTGGCGGCCCCGGCCCCGGCCCCGGTCAGGGCCCCGGCGGTCCTGGGGGCCCTGGCGGCTACGGCGGTCCTGGGGGCCCGAACGGTCCCGGCGGTCCGGGTGGCCCGAACGGACCCGGTGGCTACGGCTATCCGCAGCCCGGCGGCCCCAACGGCCCCGGCGGTCCGGGTGGCCCGAACGGTCCGGGTGGACAAGGCGGTCCGGGTGGCCCGAACGGACCCGGTGGACCTGGTGGACCCGGTGGCTACGGCTATCCGCAGCCCGGCGGCCCCAACGGTCCCGGCGGACCTGGTGGCCCCGGCGGCCCCGGGCCTTTCGGTGCCGATCCGTCGCGGCCGGTTCCGCCGCCGCCCGGCCCGACCCCGCACGTCGGCCCCGGTGGCCCCGGCCCCGGTCAGGGCCCCGGCGTGCCCCAGGCGTTCCAGCAGCCCGGCCCCGGCGGCCCGTCCGGCTACCCGCAGGACCCGAACCGACAGCAGCCGGGCGGTCCGTCCTTCGGCGGCGGTGGCGGCGACGACTGGGAACTCCCCCCGCCGTCGCCCGGCGGCCCCGGTCAGGGCCCCGGCGGTGGTTACGGCTATCCGCAGCCCGGCTCGACCCAGGCCCCGCCCGCACCTCCCGGCCCCGGCTACCCGCAGCAGCCGTCGACCTGGATGGCGACCATCAGCCCGGACCGCGACTACTTCATGGCGATGATGCAGCGCTCGGGGCCCGAGGCCGCGGGCCTCAACCTGCCCGCGTACTCGCCCGCGCAGCAGCGCACGCTCACCGGCAACCAGATCACCATCGGCCGCCGCCGGCACTCCACCGGCGACACCCCCGACATCGACCTGGCGGTGCCGCCGGAGGACCCGGGCGTCTCGCACCAGCACGCGGTGCTGGTCCAGCAGCCGGACGGCTCCTGGGCGGTCGTCGACCAGAACTCGACGAACGGTACGACGGTCAACGGCTCGGAGGAGCCGATCCAGCCCTTCGTGCCGGTGCCGCTGCAGGACGGGGACCGGGTGCACGTCGGCGCGTGGACGACGATCACGATCCGGCGCGGCTAGGTTCTTTCAGGCCGGGTTCCTCCAGGCCGGGTTCCTCCCGGCCTGGAGCCCCGAGCCTGGAGGGTCACGCCTGGAGGGGCCACGCGTACGGGCCCTCGGGGTCGTCCAGCCACGCCCACTCGCGACCGCCGCTGACCGTGATGCCGTAGCGCTCGCGCTGCGGCTGCCCCTCGCCCTCCCACAGTGCGTACGCCTCCTGCGGGTCCAGGCTGCCGCGGGTCAGGGCGATCAGGAACCGGAACAGGTCGTGGTCCCTGGCCCGGCGCGGCACGCCGCCCAG
The DNA here is from genome assembly GCF_042870385.1 of Streptomyces sp. NPDC006602. Classification (NCBI taxonomy): domain Bacteria; kingdom Bacillati; phylum Actinomycetota; class Actinomycetes; order Kitasatosporales; family Streptomycetaceae; genus Streptomyces; species Streptomyces sp. NPDC006602. Next base: position 267,191 of record NZ_JBIAHG010000012.1, read on the forward strand.
CGGGACCGGCTCCGGCTCGGGCCCGCCGCCGCGCAGCGGCACGAAGTAGGCGGGCGTGTGCAGGAAACGCCCCTCGGCCTGCCCGGCGTCCGTCACCGTCAGCGCGACCAGGCCGGTGGCGAGCGGGGTCAGAATCCGGGCGCCCGGGCGGCACTGGCGGAGCCAGGCGGGTGGGATCGACGGCAGTGCGCAGGTCGCCATGATCCGGTCGTAGGGGGCCCGCTCGGGCACCCCGCGCGCCCCGTCGCCGGTGACCACGACCGGGTGGTAGCCGGCGGCTGCCAGGTGCTGCCGGGCCGCCTCGGTGATCTCGGGTTCCAGGTCGACGGTGACGACGAGGTTGTCGTCGCCGAGGCGATGGGCGAGCAGGGCCGCGTTGTATCCGGTGCCCGTGCCGATCTCCAGGACCCGGTTGCCGTCCGCCACCCGCAGTGCGGCCAGCATCATCGCCATCAGCGAGGGCTGGCTGCTGGAGGAGACCAGTTCGCCGTCGCGCAGCCGGGTGGCCAGCGGGGCGTCGGCGTAGGCGCCGCGCACCCAGCGTTCGCGGGCCTGCGGGTCGGGGCTCCCGCCCCAGCGCCGCTCGTACCCGCCGACGACTCCGACGTAGTAGTACGGCACGAACAGATGCCGCGGCACCGTCTGGAACGCCTGCCGCCACACCGGGTCGGCGTCCCACGCCCCGCTCGCGTCGATCTCGCGCACCAACGCCGCCCGTGCCTCGGCGGCGAGGTCGTCCAGGTTCTTGTCCAGAGCGCGCGCTCCCATACGTCCACTGTGCACCCTCGGCAGGGGTGGACCGGGGGCGGGCCTAGGCCTTGAGTCCTGGGTCCACCCGTCTGAGACCATGGATGCGTGACAGAGATTCGGCGTGGCACGCTTCAGGAGCAGACCTTCTACGAGCAGGTCGGCGGGGAGGAGACCTTCCGCCGCCTCGTCCACCGTTTCTACGAGGGAGTCGCCGAGGACCCGATCCTGCGGCCCATGTACCCCGAGGAGGACCTGGGCCCGGCCGAGGAGCGCCTCGTGTTGTTCCTCATCCAGTACTGGGGCGGCCCGACGACGTACAGCGACAACCGCGGCCACCCGCGCCTGCGGATGCGCCACGCTCCCTTCACCGTCGACCGGGCGGCGCACGACGCCTGGCTGAAGCACATGCGGGTCGCCGTGGACGAGCTCGGCCTGTCCGAGGAGCACGAGCACACGCTGTGGAACTACCTGACGTACGCGGCCGCTTCGATGGTGAACACCGCCGACTGAACAAAGACGGTTGAGGCTCGGATTCCGGCTATACGACCCCGGATTCCGATCACGATCCGGTCAAGTCCGGTCGACCAGCGCTTACCCGCGACCCGTCGCTCGGCACCACGATCGTCATCGTGACCCACGACCAGGCGGTCGCGAGCGAAGTCCGCCGCACGGTCGCCATCCGGGACGGCCGTACCTCCACGGAGGTCCTGCGCCGCAGCGAGGTCGACGCGACGACCGGCCACGAGAGCGTGGTCGCCCGCGAGTACGCCATGCTCGACCGCGCCGGCCGCCTTCAACTCCCCGCCGACCACACCCGCGCCCTCGGCGTGCGCGACCGCGTGGCGCTGGAACTCGAGCCGGACCACATCGGCGTATGGCTGACAGCGCGCCCGCATGACAGCGAAACACGGCTGACAGCGAACACGGCTGACAGCGAGCCTCGCCGATCAACCGCGAGCACGAGTGATCGCAAGGTAACCAAACAGAAATGCGGCACGGGTATTGACGCACCCGGCACCCGCTGTCATGGTTACCCGCATCGAGACATCAGATGTCTGACGTCAGACGCCTGATCCCCTCGATGCAGCCGCCGAACCCAAGCCGTACGGTGGCTCCAGACCCGCCCACGCCCGCCCGGAGGCCCAACGATGTCGCTCTCCGAAGACCTCGCCGAGCGCCTGCTCAGCGCGATCATCGACGGCACCTACCCGCCGGACGCCGCCCTCCCGCCGGAGGCCGAGCTCGCCGAGCAGTCCTCCATGAGCAGGCTGACCGTGCGCGAGGCGGTGAAGCAGCTGCGCGCACAGAACGTCGTACGCGTGGTCCGCGGCCGCGGCACCTACGTGAACTCCCCGGACCGCTGGACGGCCATGGCCGCGGTGATCCGTGCCGCGTCCCACTCCTCCCACACCTCGCTCTCGGAGCGCCTCATCGAGGCCCGGCGCCTCATCGAGAACGGCGCGACGGAACTGGCCGCGCTGCGCCGCGACGAGACCCACCTCGCGGAACTGCGCGAGCACCTCGCCACGATGCGGGAGGCCGCCGACGAGGCCGACACGGAGAAGTTCGTGCAGGCGGACATCGACTTCCACGCCACGGTGATGCGGGCGACGGGCAACCTCTTCGTCCCGCTCCTCTTCGAGCCCTTCGGCGCCCTCCTCGCCGAGGGCCGCCGCGAGACCTCCGCGATCCCCCAGATCCGCGTCAACGCGATCGCCCACCACGAGGCGGTCCTCCAGGCCCTCGAGTCCGGCGACCCGGACAAGGCCCGCGAGGCGATGAGCGCCCACATGAACCAGACGGCGCACGACTACCGCACCCACGTCCTGAAGTCCGGCGAGTAGCAAAGCCGAGCAACAGAGCCGAACCCTGCCTGCGCGGGCGGGCAATCCCCACCCCACGGTCCCGATCCCTCCTACCGTCCTACGGGCCCGCCCCGCGTTCCCTTCCCACACCCCCGTCCCAGGAACCGCCATGTCCCTACCCCGTCATGCCCTCCCGGAGTCCGAGGTCCTCGCCGGTCTCCCGCCCGTCAGGAAGGTCGCCCCCGCCGAAGTGGCGGACCGGATCGCGAAGGCACCCCGCCTCGCCGTCCTGGACGACGACCCCACCGGCACGCAGACCGTCAAGGACATCCCCGTCCTCACCACCTGGACGGTCGATGACCTCCGCTGGGCCCTCCGCCAGGACAGCCCCGCCTTCTTCGTCCTCACCAACACACGCAGCCTCTCCCCCGAGGACGCGGCCGGCCGCAACCGGGCCATCGTCCGCGCCCTCCACGAGGCCTCCCGGGCCGAGGACATCCCGTACGTCATCGCCTCCCGCGGCGACTCCACCCTGCGCGGCCACTTCCCCCTGGAAACCGACGTCCTCACCGAGGAGTTGACGACCGTCGGCGCCACTCCCGACGGCGTCGTCCTCGTCCCCGCCTACATCGAGGCCGGGCGTCTCACCGTCGAGTCGGTCCACTGGATGCGCACCCCGGCCGGCCTTCTCCCGGTGGGCGAGAGCGAGTTCGCGAGGGACGCCACCTTCGGCTACACCTCCTCCGCCCTCCCCGAGTGGGTGGAGGAGAAGACGAAGGGCCGTACCCCCGCCGACAAGGTCCTCCGCATCACCCTCACCGACCTGCGCACCGGCGGTCCCCGCCACGTCGCCGACCGCCTCCGCACGCTCCACGACGGCGCGACCGCCGTAGTGGACGCGGCCTGCGACGACGACCTCCGGGTGCTGGCCCTCGCCGCCGCCGAGGCGCAGGAGAAGGGCGCCCGCCTCCTCTACCGGGTCGGCCCCTCCTTCGTCCGCGCTCGGGCGGGCCAGCCCGCCCACCCCCCGCTCACCACCCCCGAACTCGCCGCGCTGCGCGCCCCGTCCCCGCACGGCCTGGTCGTCGTCGGCTCCCACGTGTCCTTGACGACCCGCCAGCTCAGCCGTCTGCGCGACCAGACGGGCGACCTCACCGAATACGAACTCGACGTGGCCCAACTCCTCGACCCGGCCCGCCGCGACCAGCACATCCACGAGATCGCCACGGCCGCGGTGACCGCCCTGGACACGGCCGACACGGTCATCCGCACCACCCGCACGGTGGTCACGGCCGCCGACCCCGACGAGAGCCTCGCCATCTCGCGCGACGTCTCCGCCGCCCTCGTCGAGACGGTCCGCCTGATCACCGCCACCCGCCGCCCCGCCTTCGTCATCGCCAAGGGCGGCATCACCTCCAGCGACACCGCCACCCACGGCCTGGAGATCCGCCGCGCCTGGGCCCGCGGCACCCTGCTGCCCGGCATCGTCTCGCTGTGGCAGCCCGTCGACGGCCCGGCCGCCGGCATCCCCTACATCGTGTTCGCCGGGAACGTCGGCGGCGACGACGCCCTCGCCGACGCCCTCGCCCTGCTGAGGAGCGCCGCCTGATGCTGCTGACCGGAACCGCGGGCCTCAAGGCCCTGACCACCGCATACAAGACCGGCCGCGCCCTGCCCGGCTTCGTCGCGTACAACCTGGAGACCGTCCAGGGCATAGTCGCCGCGGCGGAAGCCCACCCGACCCACCCGGTCCTGATCCAGGCAGGCTCGAGCCCCTTCAAGCACGCGGGCCGCGACGCCCTGATGCGCCTCGCACTCGACGCGGCCGCTGCCTCCCCCGCCCCCCTCGGCGTCCACCTCGACCACAGCCGCGACCTCGACGAGATCAGCGCCTGCCTCCGGGCGGGCTACACCTCCGTGATGATCGACGGCTCGCACCTAGCCTTCGCCGAGAACATCGCCCTGACGCGCGAGGCGGTGCGCCGCGCCCGTGACCACGGCGCCTGGGTGGAAGCCGAACTGGGCGCCCTGGCGGGCGACGAGGACGTTTCGATGAACGCGACCGCGACCCCCACACCCCTGACGGACCCTTCCCAGGCAGCCGAGTTCGTGGCCGAAACGGGCGTGGACGCGCTGGCGGTGGCGGTCGGCAACGTCCACGGCTTCACCGCCCACCCCGTACGCCTGGACCTGGACCGCCTGGCCGCGATCCACGCCACCGTTCCCGTGCCCCTGGTCCTGCACGGCGCCAGCGGCCTCCCCGAGCCCCAACTCCTCGCCGCCCTGACCCACGGCGTAGCCAAGATCAACGTAAACGCCGAACTCCGCCGCGCCTACCTCCAAGCAGTGAGCACCCAGCTCCCCACGTCACTCCCGGGTTCCGACGTGGTCAGCCTCTGGTCGGCGGGGCGGGACGCGGTGACGAAAACGGCGACCCGCATCATCACCCAGCTCGCCAAATCCAGCCCCTCCGCCACATCCAGCCCCTTCGCCAAATCCAGCCCCTCCGCCACATCCAGCCCCTCCGGCGTTTGAGGAGCGGGGTCTGGGGCGGAGCCCCAGGTTCGGGACGGGAAGGGGCGGAGGGGGCGAACCCCCCGCGCGCCACCCCCCCCCCCCCCCCCCCCCCCCCCCCCCCCCCCCCCCCCCCCCCCCCCCCCCCCCCCGCCCCCAAGGAAGGGCCCCCCCCCAAACCCCCCCCCCCCCCCCCC
>NZ_JBIAHG010000013.1:0-245745 GCF_042870385.1 Streptomyces sp. NPDC006602
GAGGCTGCTACCGCCTACTGTCAGGCGCTGGAGTTGACCGGGAACGACGCCGAGCGCGCGTTCCTGGCCGAACGCCTCGCCGGTCCGCACCGGGCATAGGTACCAGGCTCTCGGCCATCAGTCTTAGTCCGAGGCTGCCTCGGGATCTGGCTTCGTGAGGTCGGCCACCTCGACGTCGTCCTTCTTCGTACTCAGGGCGACCCCAGCAACCAGGACTCCGGCGACCAGCCGTCATCCGGCGCTCAGATCGGAGCATCTGACCTGTGTAGACCCTGGTGCGGGCAAAGCTGCGCTGCACCAGGGAAGGCCCCGTAGACAATCTGGATCACTGCATTGCGAGGGACACATGGCACGACCAGGCGGCGGGGGCCGATGGCCGGGCACCGCAACGCACCGCTGACTCCGGAGGGGCGATTGCGGCTCTGCCTGCGCATCGACGCAGGTCGGCCGATCGCGCACGTTGCGGCCGAGGCGGGGATCTCCCGCCGCTGCCTGGCGAAGTGGTACGCACGCTGGCGGGCGCACGGCGAGGACGGGCTGCTCGACCACTCCTCGCGGCCGGTCACCAGCCCAGCCCGCACCGCGCAAGACGTCGCGGACCTGGTGGAGGTGCTGCGGCGGCAGACCAAGCACGGGCCCGCCCGGCTCGCCGCCGACCTGAAGCGGCTGCACGGCATCACCGTGGCGCCGGCCACCGTGCACCGCATCCTCGTGCGCCGAGGACTCAACCGGCTACGCGACCTCGACCCACCCACCGGTGAGCAGCTGCGCAAGGTCATCCGCTACGAGCACGAGCACCCCGGCGACCTGATCCACGTCGACATCAAGAAACTCGGACGCATCCCCGCCGGCGGCGGCTGGCGGATGCACGGGGTCGGCACCGATGCCGCTCGCGCCTCCAAACGCACAGCTCCCGGCACCGGCAAGGTCGGCTACACCTACCTCCATACGGCGATCGACGACCACTCCCGCCTCGCCTACACCGAGGCCCTGGAGGACGAACGCGGCGTCACCGCTGCGGCGTTCTGGCACCGCGCCGTCGCGCTCTTCGCCGCCCACGACATAGCCCCTATACACCGTGTCCTCACGGACAACGGTGCTTGCTACCGGTCCCAGACCTGGGCCGCCGCTCTCGCCGCGACCAGCACGAAACACAGCGCACGCGCCCCTGCACCCCCAGAACGAAGAGGAAGGATGAACGCTTCAACGGCACTCTCTCCCGCGAGTGGGCGTATGTCCGCGACTACGCCTCCGAGCACGAACGCCGCGTCGCCCTCGCCGACTTCCTGAATTACTACAACCACGAGCGGCCGCACTTCGCCCTCGGTGGTCGACCGCCGATCAGCCGGACCACCGGCAGCGAATACCGCGTCAGCTTCGACCAGCCGCCAGAACGATCAACACCTTCCCGGAGCAGCTGACATTCGAGGACTTCGTGTAACCAAGGTCCCGAGACAGCACACCTAGCTCTCAGCGGCGACAGGAACGGCGGCACGGCGCTCAGGGCTGTTGCTGTGAGGTTTGATGTTTTGGCTTGCCTCGGGAGGCGTCGATCAGGCGTGTTCGTCGCCAGCGAAGACGGTCGTAGGTCATGGCCACTGCTGCCAGAGTGCGGTCATGACTACGACACCGGATGGACGGCCCATCCCGCCCGCGCATGCTGATGAGCGCGCCATGCTGGAAGCATGGCTTGACTTTCACCGTGCGACTCTCGCCCTCAAGTGCTCGGGCCTCAAAGATGATCAATTACGACTGGCCTCGGTGGCGCCATCGTCGATGACGCTGCTGGGTCTCGTCCAGCACATGGCTGAGGTGGAACGCAACTGGTTCCAGCGCGTGTTCACGGGCCAGGACGTGTGCCCGGTCTTCGGGGAGAGCAATGCTGATGGCTTTGCTCTTCATCCGGACCGTGGACTCGACGAGGCGACGGCTGTCTGGCAAACGGAAGTCGCTCGCGGCCGTGAGCTCATCGCCGCCGCATCACTGGACGACTCCGGTCGCCTGTCCGAACAGGAAGCTGGCCATGTAGGCGATCACGGCGTGTCGCTGCGCTGGATCATGGTCCACATGATCGAGGAGTACGCGCGTCACAATGGCCATGCCGATCTGATCCGAGAGCGCATCGACGGAGTCGCCGGGGCATGAGGCGCGTTTCCGCGACACGAATGACCGCACGGACGAGCCGACACCCCCTCAGCTGACGGTGGCTCGTTCGGCCTGGCCAGCGGGATCACGGAATGGGCCCGTCCACCGGGGCAGTGGACGGGCCATGAGGTATCAGCGGGATGCGTTCAGGCCGGTGGTTCCGGCCCGGTGAGGCGGGCTTCGAGGTCGGCGACGCGTCGGTCCTGGAAGCAGCGGGCGCGACCACGAACACTTCCCTGGCCCCCTCGACGCGCACCATGCGGCCGTCGTCTGGCGCGATCATGATGGCCGGTGGTGGGCTCGCCACCTCAACAACCAGGGCGTCTACCGGGGAGGCCGCATCCCAGGCATCGGACGCAGGCGAGCCGTGACACAGGCGAAGCGTGCCGCGCTGCCGCCGTCCTCCTGATCAACGCCGGCGCTTGACAAGCGCGGTCACCTTCGCAGCGGTTACTGAGACAGGACGTGTAGGGTCTCGCCGCCGATGACATGTCGATCTTCTGTGACCTGCTGGTTCTCTGTTGTCTCACCGCGATGTCACCCAAGATCAGTCTCAGATCGATGCCATTTCCACGGCGGAACGATGAGTCTGCGGCTGAGCCACCGGGCACGAGGACTACATGCGGACTACATGCGAGCTCAGATCGCGCACCGATGAGTTTCCCGCGCCGCGCCGGTCTGTACGCGTGAGACCGACTCACGGAAGGCTGACGGCATGCGGAAATTGATCTACGGCATGAACCTGACCCTGGACGGCTACATCGCCGCGCCCGGCGACGGCATCGGCTGGAGCGTGCCGAGCGACGAGCTGTTCCAGTTTTGGTCCGACCAGTTGCAGGCGACCGACCTGTCGCTGTACGGGCGCAAGCTGTGGCAGACGATGAGCTCATACTGGCCGACCGGCGACCAGCAGCCCAACGCCACCCCGGCACAGATCGAGTTCGCGCGCCGCTGGCGGGACATGTCGAAGGTGGTGTTCTCCTCGACGATCGACAAGGTCGACTGGAACACCCGCCTGGTCACCGGGGACGCGGTCGCCGAGATCACCCGGCTCAAGGCCGAGGACGGCGGCCCGATGGACATCGGCGGCGCGACGCTCGCCGGGGCGGCCATGCGGGCCGGGCTGATTGACGAGTACGTGCTGGCCACCGCGCCGGTCCTGGTAGGCGGCGGCACGCCGTTCTTCACCGCGCTGGACAGCTGGGTGAACCTGAACCTGGTGGAGACGCGGACGCTTCCCTGCGGCGTGATCCTGACCAGGTACGAGACGAGGCGCTGAGCGCCCGTCCGGGAGTCACGGGCCATATGCTCCGCGGGTGACACCGGAGGAGCTGGCTCGGTGCCGACCTGGTCGTTCGGGGCGTCCCCCCTGGTCAGGTAGGGGAGCCACGGTCTAACGTCCGTGCATGGCAGCCTTCGACCCGTGGGACCCAGCGTTCCTCGCCGACCCGTACCCCGCCTATGCCGACCTGCGAGTCAAGGGCCGTGTGATCCGTTACGAGCCCACGGACCAGTGGCTCGTCCCGCACCACGCGGACGTCTCGGCGCTGCTGCGGGACCGTCGCCTGGGCCGGACCTACCAGCACCGGTTCACGCACGAGGACTTCGGGCGGACGGCGCCGCCGGCCGAGCATGAGCCGTTCCATGTGCTCAACGACCACGGGATGCTGGATCTGGAGCCGCCGGACCACACCCGGATCCGTCGCCTTGTGTCGAAGGCGTTCACGCCGCGCACGGTGGAGCAGCTCAAGCCCTACGTGACCCAGCTCGCCGGGGAGTTGGTCGACGGGCTCGTGCAGCAGGGCGGCGGCGACCTGCTCACCGATGTCGCGGAGCCGCTCCCGGTGGCCGTGATCGCCGAGATGCTGGGGATCCCGGAGTCGGACCGGGCGCCGCTGCGGCCCTGGTCGGCGGACATCTGCGGGATGTACGAGCTGAACCCGCCGGAGGATGTGGCGGCGAAGGCGGTGCGGGCGTCGGTGGAGTTCTCCGACTACCTCCTTCAGCTGATCGCCGAGCGCCGCAAGGAGCCCGGCGAGGACCTGATCTCGGGGCTGATCGCGGCGCACGACGAGGGCGAGCGGCTGACCGAGCAGGAGATGATCTCGACCTGCGTGCTGCTGCTGAACGCGGGCCACGAGGCCACGGTGAACGCCACGATCAACGGCTGGTGGGCCCTGTTCCGCAACCCGGACCAACTGGCGGCCCTGCGTGCGGACCACACCCTGGTACCGTCCGCGATCGAAGAGCTCATGCGCTACGACACCCCGCTCCAGCTCTTCGAGCGCTGGGTCCTGGACGACATCGAGGTCGACGGTACGACGATCCCGAGGGGGGCGGAGATCGCGATGCTCTTCGGCTCCGCCAACCACGATCCCGAGGTGTTCCAGAACCCGGAGAAGCTCGACCTCACGCGCAGGGACAACCCCCACATCTCCTTCAGCGCGGGCATCCACTACTGCATCGGCGCGCCCCTGGCCCGTATCGAGCTGGCGGCGTCGATGAAGGCACTTCTGGAGAAGGCGCCGACGCTGAGCCCGGCGGCGGAGCCCAAGAGGAAGCCGAACTTCGTGATCCGGGGGCTGGAGGGGCTACCCGTGGCGGTCTGAGGCGCGGCCCAGCAGGACGGCGACCAGGGTGGTCACAAAGGCGGGGAGGGCCGCTCCGGCGAGGGCGACCAGGGGCAGTTCGGTGAGGACGGCGCCGTAGTCGGTGCCCTCGCCCTCGAAGCCGCCACCCAGGTGGCGGTGGGTGCGGTCCGAGGAGGCCCACAGGAACAGGGCCGTCACCGCGCCCGCCGTCGACAGCACGCAGCCGCCGCACGTCACCGCGTTCCGCTGGTCCCGTAGATCCATACCGACAGGGACGCCTCTCGCCCCGCCCCCGGTTCTCTGGCCGGGGAGGGGCGAGACGGCCGCCGGCGCCGCCGTGGCTCCGCGGGTTCCGGTCGGGGCGCAGAGGCCTTCCCGAGTCCGGTTCGCCCGAGTCCGGTTCTCCCGGGCTCGGCTTCCCGGGCCTGGTTCTCCCGGGCCGGGTTTCCCAGGGCCCCGCCCTCCCAGGTCCCGCCTCTCGAGTGCCGCCGCTCTCCCGGCCGAGTCGGCACAGTCAGGTCGTCATGTCCCGCCTGCGCAACCCCGCGAGCCCGCCGGCCGTGAGCACCGCCGCCAGGCCCAGCAGCGCCAGCACCGGCCCCCACTCCATGCCGCCCCCCGGCAGCTTCGGCAGATGGCCGAACGGGGACAGGTCCTGTACGGCCTGCGGGACGTCGAGGGCCGGGCCGACCCAGCCGATCAGGAGCACCGCCCCGGCCACGGCCCAGGCCGCCGTCGCCGCCCGCGGCAGGACGCCGTAGAGCAGGACCGCGAGGCCGCCGATCACCCACACCGCAGGGAGCTGCACCAGGGATGCGCCCAGGAGCGGGCCGATCTGCTCGCCGTAGCCGACCGCGAAGCCCAGCCCGGCGAGCAGCATGATCAGCGCGGATCCGGCGAAGGCGATCATCAGGTGGCCGGCGGTCCACCGCAGTCGGCCCACCGCGTTCGCCAACACCGGTTCCGCGCGCCCCGAGGTCTCCTCGCCGTGCAGTCGTAGCACCGAGGCGACGATGTACAGCGCGGCGATCAAGCCGAGCATGCCGATCATCGCCGACAGGAACGCGTCGGTGATCCCCGACTGGCCTCCCATCCGCTGGATGATCTCGCGGGCGTTGTCGTTGTCGCCGACGAGGTCGGCCGCGCCGTCGGTCATCCCGCCGTAGACGACCCCGGCGAGGAAGAAGCCGATGCTCCAGCCGAGCACGCTGCCGCGTTGCAGCCGCCAGGCCAGTGCCGCTGCCGAGCCCAGGCGGCCGGTCGCCGGTCCCGGGCGCGTCGGCAGGAAGCTCATGCCTACGTCCCGGCGGCCGGCGAGGGTGTAGGCGACGGCCGCCTGCGACGCCACCGCCGCGGCGAACAGGAGCAGGACCCACCAGCGTTCGGCCGCGTAGGGCCGTACGTTCTCCAGCCAGCCGAGCGGCGACAGCCAGGTCAGGACCGACGAGCCGTCGTCCGTCGCCGAGTCGCCCGCCGCGCGCAGCACGAAAGCCGCCCCCAGCACCCCCGCCGTGAGGCCGCGGACCAGCCGCGCGCTCTCCGTGAGCTGGGCGACGATCGCGGCCATCGTGGCGAAGACCATACCGACGCCGGCGATCCCGAGCCCGAGGGCGAGCGCGCCCGCCCCGCCGTGTCCGGCCAGCCCGGCGGCCAGGAGCAGGGCCAGTACGGCGTTTGCGACCGCCGCCGTCAGCAGTGCCGCTGTCAACGACGCCCTGCGGCCCACCATCCCCGACGCCAACAGTTCCTGGCGCCCGCTTTCCTCCTCGTCCCGGGTGTGCCGTACGACCACGAGGAGGCTCATCACGGCGGCCAGCGCGCCCGCGTACACGCCGACGCGCCACGCGGTCAGGGCGCCGAGCGAGTCGTCGAAGACCGGGCCGACCATCGCGCGCAGGGAGGGGTTGGTCTCCATCTGCCGTACCAGGTCGGCGCGTTCGGCGGGGGTCCCGTACAGGCCCTTCAGCGTGTTCGGCATGGAGAGGACCATCAGTGCGTTCACCCCGATCCAGATCGGGATCATCGCGCGGTCGCGGCGCAGGGCGAAGCGCAACAGGGTGCCGGTGCCCGCGAGGTGGCGGTGGCCTGAGGGCCGTAGGGCCGTGACGGCGGTCATCGGGCCGTCACCTCTGCCTGTACGTCCTCCTGGTAGTGCCGCAGGAACAGCTCCTCCAGCGTGGGCGGCGTCGACGTCAGCGACCGTACGCCCGACTCGCCGAGCGAGCGCAGGACGGCGTCCAGCTTGTCGGTGTCGACCTGGAGCCGCACCCGGTTTCCCTGTACGTCGAGGTCGTGGACGCCGGGGAGGTGCGTCAACCCGTTGGGCGCTCCCGCGAGTTCGGCGGTCACGCTGGTGCGTGTCAGGTGGCGCAGGTCGGCGAGCGAACCGGTCTCGACGGTCCGTCCCCTGCGGATGATGCTCACCCGGTCGCAGAGTTCCTCGACCTCGCTCAGGATGTGCGAGGACAGCAGGACCGTCCGGCCCCGGTCCCGCTCCTCCTCCACGCACCGCCGGAAGACCGCCTCCATCAGGGGGTCGAGGCCCGAGGTCGGCTCGTCCAGGATCAGCAGGTCGACGTCCGAGGCGAACGCGGCGACCAGGGCGACCTTCTGGCGGTTGCCCTTCGAGTACGTCCGTCCCTTCTTCGTCGGGTCGAGTTCGAACCGCTCGATCAGCTCGGCGCGGCGGTGGGCGTCGAGTCCTCCGCGCAGGCGGCCGTAGAGGTCGATGACCTCGCCACCCGACAGATTCCTCCAGAGCGTCACGTCACCGGGGACGTACGCGATCCGGCGGTGCACCTCGACCGCGTCCGCCCAGGGGTCACGGCCGAGGACCTGCGCGGCGCCCGAGTCGGCGCGCAGCAGGCCGAGCAGGACGCGGATGGTGGTGGACTTCCCTGACCCGTTCGGGCCGAGGAAGCCGTGCACCTCGCCGGTCTCCACGTCCAGGTCGAGACCGTCGAGCGCGTGCGTGCGGCCGAAGGACTTGTGCAGTCCGGACACCGTGATGGCCTTCGTCATGCTTCAGAAGATACGCTTCTTTCAGAAATTTGTGAAGTTAAGGAAACGTATGAAGCCCAGTTAGGATGGGCCGCATGACCGAATCAGCCGGGGCCGGGCGGGACGCGGAGGCCGTGTCGAAGTTCGTGGAAGCCTTCGCGGCCCAACTCGTCGAGGCCGGAATGCAACGGATGGCCGCCCGGGTGTTCGCCGCGCTCCTCGCGTCCGACTCCGGCGCCATGACCTCCGCCGAACTCGGCGAACAGCTCCAGGTCAGCCCGGCCGCCGTCTCCGGGGCGGTGCGGTATCTCGCGCAGGTGCACATGGTCTCGAGGGAGCGCGAACCCGGCTCGCGGCGCGAGCGGTACCGGGTGCACAGCGACCAGTGGTACGAGGCGCTGACGAACCGGGACGCCATCCTCAAGCGCTGGGGGCAGACCCTGCGCGAGGGCGTCGACAGCCTGGGCGCCGCCAGTCCCGGCGGACAGCGGATCGCCGAGACGCTCGCCTTCTTCGAGTACCTCGAGGGCGAGTTGAGCCGGCTGATGGAACGGTGGCGGGAGCACCGGGACAAGACCTTCGGCGGGGGCTGACTCCGAGACATCCCTTGCTGAGGAGCGGGACCGCCGCAAGAGGCGCAAGTGAAGCCGCACAGACCGAGGGCCCTGGTGGAGACCGACCTCTCCACCAGGGCCCAACCGCCGTACGGCTAACGCTCCTTCGTCTCCTCCAGTACTGTCCGCCCGATCAGCGCGTACCGGGACGGGTCGCGCCGCTTGAGGTACTGCGCGTACCCGATGCCCGCCGCCGCGATCAGTGCGACGATCCACGGTGTCGCCTTCAGCACCAGCGAACCGGACTCCGTGCCGGCCGCCACGCCCATGTTGGACACCAGCAGTACGACCACCGCGAGCATGGCCACCCCGCCCACCAGCGGGGCGGCGAACGTCTTGAACCAGTGCCGGCTCTCCGGGTGGTGGGAGCGGAAGTACGCCAGCACCGCGAAGGAGCACACCGCCTGCACGACGAGGATCGCCATGGTGCCGAGGATCGCGAGAAGGACGTACAGACCGGCGTACGGGTCCTTGCCCGCGATCCAGAACGCGGCGATGAGGACGGCGCTGACGATGGTCTGGACGAGGCCCGCGATGTGCGGGGAGCCGTGCTCGGCGTGGGTGCGGCCGATGGTCCGCTTCAGAGACGGCAGGACGCCCTCGCGGCCCAGCGCGTACATGTAGCGGGCGGCGCAGTTGTGGAAGGCCATGCCGCAGGCCAGCGAGCCGGTGATCATCAGCCACTGCATGACGACGACCGCCCAGTGGCCGACGTACTGCTCGGTGGGGTTGAAGAACAGGGCGAGCGGGTTCGCGGAGGAGGCGGCCGCTACGGCTTCCTTCTCGCCGTTGCCCGTGATGGCCATCCAGGAGACGAAGACGTAGAAGACGCCGACGCCGAGGACCGAGATCATCGTCGCCTTGGGGATGATCTTCTTCGGGTCGCGGGACTCCTCGCCGTACATCGCGGTCGACTCGAAACCGACCCATGACCAGAAGGCGAAGAAGAGGCCGAGGCCGGCGGAGGTGCCCTGGAAGGCGTTGACCGGGTTGACCGGGCCGAAGGTGAAGCCGTTCGGGCCGCCGCCGTGCAGGGCGACCGAGATCGCCATCGCGGCGAGGATCGTCACCTCGGTGGCCAGCAGGACGACGAGCAGCTTCTCCGCCACCGAGACGCCGAACCAGGTGCCCATCGCGTTGATGGCGAGCATCAGGATCGCGAAGATCCACCACGGGATGTGGAGTCCCGTCTGGTCCTTGAGGGTGGTGGTCGCGAAGGTCGAGAAGATGCCGATGAGGGCCGGCTCGAAGACGACGTACGCGAAGGTCGCGAGGAGTCCGGAGGCGAGGCCGACCGTGCGGCCGAGGCCGTACGAGATGAAGCCGTAGAAGGCTCCGGTGGAGGTGATGTGCTTCGCCATCGACGTGAAGCCGACGGAAAAGATTGCCAGGACGACCATTGCGACGAGGTAGCTGGCCGGGGCGCCGATGCCGTTGCCGGACGACACCATGAAGGGCACGTTGCCCGTCATCGCGGTGATCGGCGCGGCGGTCGCCACGGCCATGAAGACCACGCCGAGCAGGCCAATGGCGTTGGGCTTGAGCCGGTGGACGGTCTCCTCGCCGCCGGTCTTCGCCTCGGGGGCGACGCCCTCTTGTACTGCCATCGGGTGGCCCCTCTCCAGTCGGTCCGTATGGGTACTGGTCCGGAATCCTGAAGTGCGAATGAGTCACGGAGAGGGCTGCGAGCGTTAAATGCATGTCAACTAGACCTTTAGAAACCGGGCGTGGCGAACGCCTTGGTTAACTCTGTGGCAGCTCGTGGACCGGGCCGGACGAAGCCTCGTAGCGTCCTCGGCATGAGCACCTACACGTCCACCCTCGGTGGCGAACGCCACCGCTTCGACTCGCTCGCGCGCCTGCTCGCCGCCGCGAGCCCCGAGCGCTCCGGCGACCGGCTGGCCGGACTCGCCGCGTCGTCCGCCCGGGAGCGGGTCGCGGCACGCTGGGCGCTGTCCGAGGTGCCGCTCGCCACCTTCCTCACCGAGCCGGTGGTCCCGTACGAGACCGACGACGTGACCCGGCTGATCCTCGACACCCACGACCCGGTGGCCTTCGCACCGGTGGCCGGGATGACCGTCGGAGAGCTGCGGGAGTGGCTGCTGTCCCAGGCGGCGGACGCCGAGGCGCTGGCGGCGGTGTCGCCCGGGCTGACCCCCGAGATGGTCGCGGCCGTGTCCAAGCTGATGGGGAACGCGGACCTGGTGGCCGTGGCGCGGAAGACGCGGGTGGTGACGGCCTTCCGCTCGACGATCGGCCTGCCGGGCCGGCTGGCGACCCGCCTCCAGCCCAACCACCCCACCGACGACCCGGCGGGCGTGGCCGCGGCCCTGCTCGACGGTCTGCTGCTGGGCTCCGGCGACGCGGTGATCGGCATCAACCCGGCGACCGACAGTGCGAAGGCGGTACGGGACCTGCTGGAGCTGCTCGACGGGGTGATCGACCGGTACTCGATCCCGACCCAGTCGTGCGTGCTGTGCCATGTGACGACCAGTGTGGACCTGATGGAACGCGGGGCGCCCGTCGACCTCGTCTTCCAGTCCATCGCGGGTACGCAGGCCGCGAACACGTCCTTCGGGGTCACCCTCGGGCTGCTCGACGAGGCGTACGAGGCGGCGCGCGGGCTGGACCGGGGGACCGTCGGCAAGAACGTCATGTACTTCGAGACCGGCCAGGGCAGCGCCCTCTCGGCCGACGCGCACCACGGGGTGGACCAGCAGACGGTCGAGGCACGGGCGTACGCGGTCGCCCGCCGCTACGACCCCCTGCTCGTGAACACCGTCGTCGGCTTCATCGGCCCCGAGTACCTCTACGACGGCCGGCAGATCCTCCGCGCCGCCCTGGAGGACCACTTCTGCGGCAAGCTCCTCGGCCTGCCCATGGGCCTCGACATCTGCTACACCAACCACGCGGACGCCGATGACGACGACGTGGCCACCATGCTGACGATGCTCGGCGTCGCGGGCGCCTCGTTCGTGATCTGCACGCCGGGCGGCGACGACATCATGCTCAACTACCAGTCCGCCTCGTACCACGACGCCTTGTACCTGCGGGAGGTGCTCGGGCTGCGCCCGGCGCCCGAGTTCGAGGCGTGGCTGGAGTCGATCGGCCTGCTGGACGAACGCGGAGCGATCCGCGAGGTCACGGCACACCCACTGACGGCCATCGGACGGGAGCTGGCCGCATGAGTGAGACGGGAACCGGCGGTATGAGTGAACCGGTCGCGCACGAACTGGTCGCGCACGCCGAGGACTCGGCCCTCTGGTCGACGCTACGGCGTCACACCCAGGCCCGTATCGGCCTCGGCCGGGCCGGTTCCGGCCTGCCGACCCGGCACCGGCTGGAGCTCCAGGCCGCGCACGCGGCGGCGCGGGACGCGGTGCACTCGCCGTTCGACCCGGACACGGTCGCGGCCGCGCTGACCGGGACGCCGACGGTACGGGTCCGCAGCGCCGCCCCCGACCGGCTCACCTACCTCCAGCGCCCCGACCTGGGCCGCCGCCTGGACGCCACCGACCGCGCGCATCTGCCGTCGGGGGAGTGGGACGTGGTGTTCGTGGTCGCCGACGGGCTGTCCAGCCGGGCGGTGCACGAGCACGCGGCGGCGATGGTGCGGGCGACGACGGCCCGGCTGCCGGCCGACTGGCGGGTGGCCCCCGTCGTCCTCGCCGAACAGGCCCGCGTGGCCCTCGGCGACGACATCGCGCACGCGATGGGCGCGGCGATGGTGGTCGTCCTGGTCGGGGAGCGGCCCGGCATGTCGGCGGCGGACTCCCTGGGCGCGTATCTCACGTACGGCCCCCGCCCGGGCGTGACCACGGACGCCGACCGCAACTGCCTGTCCAACATCCGGCCCCCGCTGGGGCTGACCTACGAGAGGGCGGCGGGGAAGCTGGCGGCGCTGATGGGCAGGGCGCGGGAGCTGGGGCTGACGGGGGTGGGACTCAAGGACGAGTCGGACGCCCTCCCGGCGGCGGGGTCGGCTCAGTTCGCGGAGTGATCATCAGACGCCGCCACCGGCAACGTCAGCCCCCAAGCCCCCTCCCACACCGTCCACGTCCGCCTCCGCACCGGCCCCGACACCACCGCGTCCGCCCGGTACCGGAAGTCCGGCCCCGACACGGTGATCCGCCGCCCCGTCGCCAGCAGCGGAGTCGCCTCCGCGCCCACCGACAGCGGCCGGGCCTCGACCTCGGCCAGCCCCGAGGCGCCCGGGGTGACCGACAGGGCCTCCAGGGGCTGGTCCAGGTCCACCAGGGTGACCCCGTCGACCTCCACGCGGAGGCGGGAGTGCCCGAGGGCGGACGCCGGGGAGGGGGAGCGTGTGGGGCGGGCCGTCACCAGGGTCCGTACGAGGGACTGGCACGTCCTTATCCACGGGCGGCCGGAGTCGAAGTCGGCGCCGTGCCGGTCCGACTCCGCCGCATCCTCCGGCACCCCCAGCAGATGCGGAATCCGCAACGCCCCCAGCACCACCCCGTCGCTCTCGTCGACCAGCAGGTCCATGCGCCGCTCGGTGCCGTCCAGGACGGTCCGTGCCGCGGCCACCGCGCCCGCGGGGATGCCCAGGGAGCGGGCCAGGGCCTGGGCGCCCCCCACCGGCACCACCGACAGCCCGCATCCGGCCAGCTCCCGCCACCGGTGCAGCAGGGACACCGTCCGCACCAGGGTCTGGTCGTCGCCGATCACGACCGGCCTGCGGGAACCTTTTCTCCGGAGTGCCCGGGCGAATTCCTCGGGCCCCTCGGGGAGGCACACTTTCGTGGTCGCACCCGCGCTGAGCACGTCTTTTGCGATCCGTACGGCCTCACCGTCCATCCGGCGGGCGACCGGGTCTATGACCACCAGGAGCTGGTCGGAAGTCGCCACCTCGGTCATGCCTCGCTTCCTCGGGTAGCATCTTTGTGCAAGAGCCCCTTGCGCTATTGCGCCAGGGGCTTCGTCTATTCCGGGGCATCCGGTCCGACGGGTTGCGGCCAACGAAGGTCGCCGGTGTACGAAACAGGCTGTGCGAGGCACAGTCAATGGCGCGTACGCCTCTGACCTTGGACATGCCCCGCCCGGAAGGGGTGTACGCGCGTGCCCGCACTTGTGCTGCTCGGTGCTCAGTGGGGTGACGAAGGCAAGGGAAAGGCAACCGACCTGCTCGGTGGCTCGGTGGACTATGTGGTGCGCTACCAGGGCGGCAACAACGCCGGCCACACGGTAGTCGTGGGCGATCAGAAGTACGCCCTCCACCTCCTCCCTTCCGGAATCCTCTCGCCGGGGTGCACCCCGGTCATCGGCAACGGAGTCGTCGTCGACCCGTCGGTCCTGTTCTCCGAGCTGAACGGACTGAACGAGCGCGGCGTCGACACGTCCAAGCTCCTGATCAGTGGTAACGCCCACATCATCACGCCGTACAACGTCACCGTCGACAAGGTGACGGAACGCTTCCTCGGGAAGCGGAAGATCGGGACCACCGGGCGCGGCATCGGCCCGACGTACGCGGACAAGATCAACCGTGTCGGCATCCGCGTCCAGGACCTGTACGACGAGTCGATCCTCACGCAGAAGGTCGAGGCGGCCCTCGACGTCAAGAACCAGATCCTCACCAAGCTGTACAACCGGCGCGCGATCGCCGTCGACCAGGTGGTCGAGGAGCTGCTGACCTACGCCGACAGGCTCGCGCCGTACGTCGCGGACACGGTCCTGGTTCTCAACCAGGCCCTGGAGAACGACAAGGTGGTCCTCTTCGAGGGCGGCCAGGGCACCCTCCTGGACATCGACCACGGCACGTATCCCTTCGTCACCTCCTCGAACCCGACCGCGGGCGGCGCCTGCACGGGCTCCGGGGTCGGCCCGACGAAGATCAGCCGGGTCATCGGCATCCTGAAGGCGTACACCACCCGAGTGGGCGCGGGCCCCTTCCCCACGGAGCTCTTCGACGAGGACGGCGAGGCGCTGCGCCGCATCGGCCACGAGCGCGGTGTCACCACCGGCCGCGACCGCCGCTGCGGCTGGTTCGACGCGGTGATCGCCCGCTACGCGACGCGGGTCAACGGCCTGACGGACTTCTTCCTCACCAAGCTGGACGTCCTGACCGGCTGGGAGGAGATCCCGGTCTGCGTGGCGTACGAGATCGACGGCAAGCGCGTTGAGGAACTCCCCTACTCGCAGTCCGACTTCCACCACGCGAAGCCGGTCTACGAGACCCTCCCCGGCTGGTCCGAGGACATCACCAAGGCGAAGTCCTTCTCCGACCTCCCGAAGAACGCCCAGGACTACGTCAGGGCGCTGGAGGAGATGTCCGGCGCCCCGATCTCCGCGATCGGCGTGGGCCCGGGCCGGGACGAGACGATCGAGATCAACTCGTTCATCTAGTACGGCCCTTCAGCAGAGTTCTCATGGGTGTGCCCCCGTCCGGGATCGGACGGGGGCACACCCATGAGGCTCACGCTTCGGTTGCCTCGGGGGCCTGGAAACCAGTGGTGTCGAGTGTGCAGTCGAACGGCGCCGGGATCTCGATCTTCTCGCCGAACGGCTTGGTGAGGCGGGCCGTGTAGCCCTCGGCGGTCGGCGCCCACAGCACGGTCGCCTTCTCCTCCTGCATGTCCAGGATCAGGTAGACCGGCACGCCTGCCTTCCCGTACGTCTCGACCTTGTCGGTCAGGTCGTCGTCGCGGGTGGCGGAGGAGGTCAGCTCGGCGACGAAGGAGAGGGCTTCTCCGTCGAGGCGGTTGCTGGCCGTCTCGTACGTTTCCTCGTGCGCGGCGTGGATGTCGGGTCCGTACGCCCGCTCGACCCCGGGGAAGACGAACAGCTGAGGAGTCCGCTCGATGCTGTGTCCCGCGGGGAGACGCGGCTCGAGCTGCTTGCACACCAGCTTCATGACGCGGGTGTAGTAGCCCTTCGACCACGGCGACACGACGATGTTCCCCCTGATGATCTCGGCCTTGTAGCCGTCCGGCACATGCAGCTCGTCGAGGAGGTCCAGGAGACCCTCGAAGCCGTGGGGCTCGGTGCCGCTTATCGTCGGTCGCTCAATCATCAGTGTCATGATGCGCCCTCCCCTCCAAGATCTGCCATACGCCACTCAGGGTAGTCGACCGAACACGCACCCGTACGGAGATCGTCTCACCCCAACCGCTCCACACGAGTGCGCCCCCGGCCGACATCCGGGGGCGTACTCGTACCTGGGGATCCGGCCTCAGCGTGAGGTCAGTCTCCACAGGTGGTCGGCGGTGCCGTTGTCGGCCCACTGGAGGACCTGGGCGCCGGAGGAGGTGCTCATCTGGTCCACGCCGAGCAGGCGCCCGCTGTTGTAGTTGGCGATCTTGTAGTAGCCGTCGCGGGCCGGTATGACCTGCCAGAGGTGGTCGGCGGTGCCGTTGTCGCCCCAGATCAGGGCCGTGCCGCCGTCGGCGGTGCTCATGGCGTTGATGCCGAGGAGCAGGCCGCTCTTCTGGTTGACGATCTTGTAGAGGCCCGAACCCGCCGCAGCCAGGGTCCAGTTCTGGTCGGTGCCGGTGGTGGACGTGGCCTGGACGACCGAGGTGCCCTGAGCGGTGGCCGCGTTCAGGGTGTCCAGGGCGAGACCGCTGTTCTTGTTGGTGATCTGGTAGCGCCCGGCGAGTGAGGTGTTGGTGCCGCTCGGGGTGATCACCAGGTGGTAGCCGTCGGCGGCGTTCATCGTGACCGGCACGGTGACGGAGCCGCCGGACACCGTGTAGTCGGCGTCGGAGATGGTGATCGGGCCGGGGGACGCGGTAGTGCGGCCGGTGTTGGGGGAGTACTCCAGCTTGACGTGGACCGTACTGCCGAACGCCGACAGGGACGACAGGCCGTTGACGGTCACCGCGCAGGAGCCCGTGCAGCCGCCGGCGACGACGCTGATCTGGTTGCCCGCGCTGTTGCGGGCGGCGATGCCGTCGATTCCGGTCTGTGCGGGAGGCGTGGTCACGAGCATGTTCCCCGACATGTCGCCGTACCACTTGTACGTCCAGTACGAGCCGTTCGGCGAGCCGCCGGTGTCGGTCAGGGTGTCGCCGAGGGTGCCGTAGTGGTTCCAGAAGGCGAGTTCGGCGTCCCGGACTCCCGTCCGCTCGAACTTGGCGGCGTAACCGACGAGGGCGCCGGAGTTGCCCATCTCGGCGGGCGTGCCGTACTCCTCGATGGAGATCGGCCGCGGGCTGATGCCGAGGCTCGACTCCAGGGACCGGTACGCGGAGACGTGCGCGGCGATGTCCTTGCTGCCGTTCAGCTCATGCCAGGCGATGACGTCGGGGACGGTGCCGCTCGCCTTGGCGTCGGTGAGGAACGAGCTCATCCAGGACTGGTTCCACGCCGAGTAACTGGGGCCCTGGATCGGGGTCGTGGTGTCCTTGGCGCGGACCTCCTTGAACGTGCGCGCCCATCCCGCGTTGAACGCGCCCGCGTTGGTGGTGTCCCAGGTCCAGTCGGGCTCGTTCCACAGCTCGTACGCGCTGATGTTGGTGGCGCCGGAGGACTGCACCGAGGCGACCTGCTTGTCGACGGCGGACAGCCAGTCGGCCCAACTCACCCATTTGTAGGGGAAGTTCGGGTACCAGTCCGGCATGCGGACGACCACCTTGGCGCCGGCGCGGTCCGCCTTCGGTGCCACGACGAGGGCGTCACCGGCCGGTTTCGGTTCGCCGTTGGGGAGTTGGCTGCCGCCCGGGGCCATCTGCACGAAGGTGTTCGGCTTGAGGGCGGTGACCAG
Organism: Streptomyces sp. NPDC006602; assembly: GCF_042870385.1. Taxonomy (NCBI): domain Bacteria; kingdom Bacillati; phylum Actinomycetota; class Actinomycetes; order Kitasatosporales; family Streptomycetaceae; genus Streptomyces; species Streptomyces sp. NPDC006602. The sequence goes on from NZ_JBIAHG010000013.1 coordinate 17,073, forward strand.
GCTGTCGGAGGGGGTGGAGGCGTCGGCGAGGCCGTAGAGGCTGCCGGTCGCGACGTGGGTGACCGGGCGCAGGGTCTGGTTGGCGTTGACGACCAGGGTGGTGGCGGAGGTGGGGACCGCCTCGGCGGACGGCACGGTGAGGGCGAGTGCCGTGACGGTCAGCGCGGCGCCGAGGGCGGCGGTCAGGCGGCCGGGGGTGGGGGGTCTCGTGCGGCTCATGACAGGGGTTCTCCTCGACGGAGGGGATGGGGGGATGGGGATGGGGGATGGAGGTCTCGCGCGGTTCAGTCCTTCACCGCGCCCGCGGTGACACCCGCGGCCACGTAGCGCTGGGCGAGTACCAGCAGGACCGCTGCGGGGACGGACGCGACGACGGCGGTGGCCATGATCGCGTTCCACTCCTGGTTGTTGTTGCCGATGTACTTGTAGATGCCGAGGGTGATCGGCCTCCAGTCGCCGCCGCCGTCCAGGGTGTTGGCGAAGACGAAGTCGGACCAGGCCCACAGGAAGCTGAAGAGCGAGACGGTGACGACGGCGTTGCGGCTCACGGGCAGGACGATCGACCAGAAGGTGCGGAAGGTCCCGGCGCCGTCGATGCGGGAGGCCGCGATGAGCTCGCCGGGGATGCCCGACATGAACGCCGTGAAGATCATGACGCCGAAGGGCACGGCGATGGTGGAGTCCGCGACGATCAGGCCCCACCAGGAGTTGAGCAGCCCGAGGTCGAGGAAGATGCCGTAGAAGCCCATCGCCATGACGATCCCGGGGATCATCTGGGCGACGAGGAGGACCAGTCCCAGGGCGCCGCCTCCGAGCGGGCGCAGCTTCGCCAGTGCGTAGCCGGCCGGGGCCGCGAGGACGAGGGTGAGGGCGACCGTGCCGAGGCCGATGAGCAGGCTGGTGCCGAGGTACGGCATCTGGTCGTCGAGGACGGCCCAGTAGCCCTCGAAGGTGGGGTGCAGCGGGAACAGGTCGGGCGGGGTCTTGCGCATGTCCTGCTGCGGGGTGAGGGACACGTTGAGCATCCAGTACACCGGGAACAGCATCAGCGCGGTGAGGACGAGCCCGATGACGGTGTAACGGCGGGAACCGGTACGCGACTTCACGTCTCCTGCCTCCTCTGGCCGGACTGGACGCGGATGTACAGCAGGCCGAAGACGAGGGCGATGAGGATGAGGATGTTGCCGACCGCCGCCCCCGGGCCGAACTTGGGCAGCAAGGTGCCGAATCCGAGCTGGTAGGACCAGGTCGCCAGGGTGGACGAGGCGTCGCCGGGGCCGCCCTTGGTCATGATCCAGATCAGGTCGAACACCTTGAGGGTGTAGACGAGGCCGAGGAGCAGGGTGATCGCCGACACCGGCCGCAGCAGCGGGAAGGTGATCCGGCGGAACTGCTGCCAGGCACTCGCCCCGTCGAGGGACGCCGCCTCGTACAGCTCGCCCGGGATGTTCTGCAGCCCGCTGTAGAGGATGACCAGGTTGAACGGGATGCCGATCCAGATGTTGGCGATGATCACCGAGGTGAGCGCCCAGTCCGGCGAGGTGAGCCAGCCGACGGGATCCACGCCGAAGAAGTGGAGGAAGTAGTTCACCACGCCCGACTCGCTGTTGAGCATCCACGACCACGAAGACGCCGACACGATCAGCGGCAGCAGCCACGGGATGAGGAACAGGGCGCGGAGGGTCGGGGCCAGGCGGAAGTGCCGGTTGAAGAAGACCGCGAGGGCGAGGCCGATGACGTACTGGAAGGCGATCGACACGAAGGTGAAGATCATGGTGTGGCGCATCGCCGGGCCGAACGTCGGGTCGTCGAGCACCTTCTGGAAGTTGTCCCAGCCGGAGAACGGCGCGTCCCCCGCCACGAACGACCGGACGGTGTAGTCGCGCAGGCTCAGGTCGAGGTTGCGGTAGAGGGGATAGACGTAGAACGCGGCGAGGTAGGCGAGCAGCGGGGCGACGAAGGCGAGGGCGGTCAGCCGGCTGCGGCGCCGCTGCCGGCGCCGCAGCGGCAGTGAGTCGGTGCCACCCGTACCGCTCGCCTTCGACACGGCCCCGGCCCGCCGCGGGCGGTCGACTCGGGCGATGGTCATGGCTCAGGCCTAGCCCTTCTCGGCGCTCGACTGGGCCGTGTCCAGGGCGTCCTTGGGGCTCTTGCCGCCGGACAGGGCCGACTGGACGGCGGTCCACATCGGCTGCGAGATGGTCGGGTACTTCGAGCCCAGACCGCCGCTGGTGCGGCCGCGGGCCGCGGCGACCGCGCTCACCCACGGCTCGAGCTTCGGGTTCGCCGCCACCTGCTTGGTCTGCACGGCGCCCGTCGGGGCGATGTACGTCAGGGTCGTGTCCGTGGCCAGCAGGTTGGTGTCGTTGGTCAGACACTCGACGATCTTCTTGCTGACGTCGTAGCGGGCGCTGTCCTTCTGGACGGGCACGGTGACGAACTCGCCGCCGGTCGGCACCGGCGCCGAACCGCCGTTTTGCGCGGGGACGTTGACGACGCCGTAGTCGAAGCCGGCTTTGTCGGCGTTGCCGAGCTGCCAGGTGCCGTTCTCGCCGAAGGCGTAGTCGCCGGTGGCGAACTCCTGCCAGCTGGTGGTCTGCGTGTTCTGGAGGACGTCCTTGGGGGCCAGTCCGTCGTCCACCCACCCCTTCCACAGCGACAGCGCGGCCACGCCCTTGTCGGAGTTCAGCTTCGTGAGATCGCCGCCCGCGCCCCAGAACCAGGGCAGGAACTGGAAGCTGCCCTCCTCCGTGTTGATCGCGGAGAAGGTGATGCCCTTCTTGCCGGCCGCCTTGACCTTCTGCAGGGCCGCGGTGAGGGACTTCCAGTCCTTGATGGTGGCCGGGTCCACGCCGGCCGCCGACAGGACCTTCTTGTTGTAGTAGAGGGCGAGCGTGTTGGCGCCGATGGGGACCCCGTAGGAGGCGTCGTCGATCGTGCCCGCGCCGATGATGTTCTTCTGGATCGACTTGGTGTCGAGGCCCAGGTCGCTCGTCTTGTTGAGGATCCCCGCCTCGACGAGCGTGGAGACGACCGGGTTGTCCACCAGCATCACGTCGGGTGCGTTGCCCTGCTGGGCCGCCAGCAGCGCCTTGTTGCCGAGGTCGGTGGTGTCGTACGCGGTGCGCTTGACGGTCACCCCGGCCTTCGTCCCGCACCCGCTGACGAGCTTGCCCCACGGGGAGGAGGCGTCGAACTGCGGGTACGGGTCCCAGAAGGTGTACGTCCCTCCGGACGCGTCGGAGGAGCCCGACCCGTCGTCGGAGCCGCCTCCGCATGCGGTGAGGGAGGCGAGGGTGCCGACGGCGGCGAGCGCGGCCAGGAGTGTGCGGCGGGTGGGTATCACGGGGTGACCTCGTTGTCGTGGAAGAGGGGAAGGCAGGGGGACTTCAGGAGGTGGGCAGCCAGACGCGCATGCTGCCGTCCTCGCGGTTGGCCCAGGCGTAGTAGGGGACGGCGGTCAACTCGACGGGTTCGCCGTCCTGTCGGTCCGACTCGTCGGCGGGGGCGTACGGCCACCAGCCCGCGTCCGGGAGGTGCCGCCGGCTGCCCGCCGCCACGACCGTGGTGACGCCGCCGAGCAGGTCCGGGCGGTGCTTCACGGCGAGCGGGCGGGTGGTGTCGACGACGATGTCGTCCAGGCCGCCGCCGGGGTGGTCGACCCCTTCGAGGCAGTAGACGAGGGGCCCGCGTTCGATGGCCACGCAGCCGCGTACGGCGTCCACGCGCGGGTCGGCGGCGGTCAGCCGCGGCTCCAGGGGGAGTTCGAGGACGACCTGGTCCCCGGGCGCCCAGGTCCGTTCCAGCCGCAGCCAGCCGTCGGCCACGGGACCCTCGTACGTCTCCTCCCCGCATCGCGCGCGGAAGTCGCGGCACCACTGGGGCACCCGGAGAGACAGGGTCCAGGGGTGGTCCGCCGGGGTCTCCTCGACGGTGAGGGCGATGGTCCCGTGCCAGGGGTAGTCGGTCTCGCAGCGGACGGTGAGGTCGCCGGCGGTGTAGCGGCCGGTGACGTACTGGTGGATCTGGAGTCCCTGCTCGTCACCGCTGGCCAGATAGTGCTCCAGGGAGGCCAGCAGCCGCATCACGTTCGGCGGGCAGCAGGCGCAGCGGAACCAGCGGGTGCGCCGGGCCGACTGGTCGCCGCCGGGGTCGGTGTGGCCGTCGCGGACCTGGAGCGGGTTGACGTAGAGCCAGCGTTCGCCGTCCAGTGACACCCCGGCGAGGAAGCCGTTGTAGAGGGTGCGTTCGATCAGGTCGGAGTAGCGGGCCTCGCCGGTGAGCAGGGCCATGCGCCAGCTCCACTGGACGGAGGCGATGGCGGCGCAGGTCTCGCAGTAGGCGCGCTCGTTGGGCAGCTCGTACGGGTCGCCGAAGTCCTCCTCGTCGTGGTGGGCGCCGAGGCCGCCGGTGAGGTGGGTCTTGGTGGTGGTCATGGCGTGCCACAACCGTTCGGCGGCGGTGCGGAGTTCGGCGTCGCCGGTCTCGGTGGCCAGGTCGGCCGCGGCGGCCAGCAGGTAGAGCTGTCGTACGGCGTGCCCCTCGACGTTCGTCGCCTCGCGCACCGGGAGGCGGTCCTGGCAGTAGGCCTCGCCGCCGAGCAGCCCGTGACCGTGCCGGTCGACGAAGTAGGCGGCGAGGTCGAGGTAGCGGCGCTCGCCGGTCTCCCGGTACAGCTCGACCAGGGCGGTCTCGACCTCGGGGTGGCCGTCGATGCCGTCGATGGGCTTGCCGCTGCCGGGCGGGCCGAAGACGGAGTCGACGTGGTCGGCGAACTTACGGGCCACGTCGAGGAGTTCCGGGCGGCCGGTGGCGCGGTGGTGGGCGACGGCGGCCTGGATGAGATGGCCCGCGCAGTACAGCTCGTGCCCCCAGCGCAGGTCCTGGTAGCGCTCGCCGCCCTTGACCAGCTGGAACCAGGTGTTGAGGTAGCCGTCGGGCTGCTGGGCGGCGGCGACGAGGTCGGTGATCCGGTCGACGTGCGCTTCGAGGTCCCCGGCCGGCCCCTGGGCGAGCTGCCAGGCGGCGGCCTCCAGCCACTTGTAGACGTCCGTGTCCATGAAGGGGTAGCCGCCCTGGAACTCGCCCTCGCCCGTGCCTGCCGCGAGCCGCAGGTTGTGCAGGTTCCCGGCGGACTCCAGCAGTTCGGGGCCCTGCGGGACGGAGGTGCGGGCGTTGACCTCGCGCCGGGTGTGCCACAGGCCCGCCTCGATGACGGCGGCGGCGGGACGCAGCGCGACGCGGGCGTCCGGGCCGAGGCGGACGGGGCCGATGGGGGTGCGGCGGGGCATGGCTCTCCGGGGGTCGGGGAAGCGTGTGTGAGCAATCGTTTTCCTGCTGGGAAAGTAGAGGGGAGGCGGCAAGTCGGGTCAAGAGGCACGACAAGAGATTTTCCTGATTTCTCACGGGCTGGAACTCGACACCCTTCGATGCCACGATGGTGGGCAGCGTTGTCACCCAGGAAAAGGTTTGCTCGTGACCCATGCCGCAGGTGCAGGTGCAGGTGCTTCAGGCTCTTCCCCCGGCGGCCGAGCCCGGCTCGCCGACGTCGCCGCGCTGGCCGGCGTCAGCGTGGGCACGGCCTCCAAGGCGCTCAACGGCGGCGGGAGGATGCGCCCGGAGACCCGCCGGCGGGTACTGGACGCCGTGGACCAGCTCGGCTTCCGCCCCAACCAGCACGCCCAGAGCCTGCACACCGGCCGCAGCTGGACGGTCGGCCTGATGACCACGGACGGCATCGGCCGCTTCAGCACACCGGTGCTCCTCGGCGCCGAGGACGCGCTCGGCGCCGGCAAGATCTCGGTCCTGCTGTGCGACACGCGCGGCGACGCCATCCGGGAACAGCACCACCTGCGCAACCTCATCGACCGCCGGGTGGACGGCATCATCGTCACCGGCCGCCGCACGGACCCGCGCCCCCCGCTGACCGGCATCAGCGGCCTGGAGGCGATCCCCGTGGTCTACGCCCTGTCACCCTCCACGGACCCGGCCGACACCTCGGTCGTCTCCGACGACCGGGGCGGCTCCCAGCTCGCCGTGGAACACCTCCTGTCCGCCGGCCGTACCCGCATCGCCCACGTCACCGGCCCCGAACACCACGCCGCCGCCCGCGACCGGGCCCGCCACGGGGTGGAGCACCTGGAGGATGCCGGGTTCGAGCTGTCCACCGGCCGGGTCCACTTCGGCGAGTGGAGCGAGGCGTGGGGCCGCCGCGCCGCCGACGCGGTGCTGCGTACGGCCCCGGAGACGGACGCCTTCTTCTGCGGCAACGACCAGATAGCGCGGGGCGTGGCGGACGCGTTGCGCGAGCGGGGCGTGAACGTCCCCGGCGAGATCGCCGTCGTCGGCTACGACAACTGGGACACGATGGCCCTGGCCTCCCGGCCGCCGCTCACCACGATCGACATGAACCTCGCGGAGATCGGCCGTATCGCGGCACTGCGGTTGCTGGAGGCGATCGACGCGGAGGGCGCTGCGCCGGGGCTGCACACGGTCCCCTGCCGGTTGGTGGTGCGGGAGTCGACGTGAGGGCCGGCAGGTGGCCGTCCCGTGCCGCGTGCCCGTGCTCTCCTCGCACTTTCCGTTAATTGACCCTCCCATGGCCTTAATTGACCGGTCGATGGCCTGTTCCTGGTTCTCGACGGGGCCGAGCGCGGCGACGATCTACGCGTGTAGTCCCGCACGGCTCGCCGCTCCCTCCCGTCCACCCAGGAGAACGCATGCCCGTCAGTCCCATGAACCGCCGTGAGTTCGTGCAGAAGTCGGCCGTCACCGGTGCGGCCGCAGCCGTCGTCGGGTCCGCCGCCGGACCCGCGCAGGCCGCCGTACGGAAACCCGAACACACCCCCCGCACCTGGTCGTTCTCCATCCTCGGCACCACCGACCTGCACAGCCACGTCTTCGACTGGGACTACTACACCGACGCCGCCTACAAGGACGCCAAGGGCAACTCCGTCGGCGTCGCCCGGGTCGCCACCCTCATCAAGCAGCAGCGGGAGGCCAAGGGCGAGCACCGCGTCCTGCTGGTCGACGCGGGCGACATCATCCAGGGGACGTCACTGGCGTACTACTACGCGCGCGTGGAACCCATCACCGGCACGGACGCGCCCCAACACCCCATGGCCGTCGCCATGAACCACATGCGCTACGACGCCGCCGCCCTCGGCAACCACGAGTTCAACTACGGCATCGACGTGCTGCGCAAGTTCGAGAGCCAGTGCCGTTTCCCGCTGCTCGGCGCGAACGCGCTCGACGCGAAGACGCTCCGTCCCGCCTTCCAGCCGTACACCGTCAAGCGGATCCGCGTGCCGGGGGCGCCGGACATCAAGGTCGGCATCCTCGGCCTCACCAACCCGGGCATCGCCCTGTGGGACAAGGACAACGTCAGCGGCAGGATGGTCTTCCCGGGGCTGGTCGAGCAGGCGAAGAAGTACGTTCCGCGCATGCGCGCCCTCGGCTGTGACGTCGTCTTCCTCACCGACCACTCAGGCCTGGACGGGTCGTCGTCCTACGGCGACGAACTCCCGTACGTCGAGAACGCGTCGAACCTCGTGGCGCAGGAGGTCCCCGGCATCGACGCGATCCTCGTGGGCCACACGCACGTGGAGGTGTCGTCCTACACGGTCGCCAACAAGGAGACCGGCAAGGAGGTAGTCCTGTCCGAGCCGTACTGCTGGGGCCAGCGGCTGACCGTCTTCGACTTCGACCTGACGCTGGTCCGGGGCCAGTGGAAGGTCACGGCCGTCGCCGCGCAGACCCTCAACCCCAACGGGGTGGACGAGGACCCGGAGATCACCGAACTCCTCCAGGCGGACCACGAATTGGTGGTCAAGTACGTCAACACCCCCGTCGGCACCTGCGCCGAGGACCTGTCGGCGGCTCAGGCGTGCTGGAAGGACGTGCCCGTCATGGACTTCATCCACGAGGTACAGACGCAGACCGTCAAGGCGGGCCTGTCCGCGGCGGACGCGGCTCTCCCGCTGATCTCGGTCGCCGCTCCCTTCAGCCGCACCGCCGACATCCCGGCCGGCGCGGTCACCATCAGGGACATCGCCGGGCTCTACATCTACGACAACACCCTGTACGGCAAGAAGCTCACCGGCGCCCAGCTGAAGGACTACCTGGAGTACGCGGCGAAGTACTACCACCGGGTCCCGACGGGCACCGCCGTCGACACCGCCACTCTCACCAACGCCAACAGCTTCTGGGACTACATGTACGACACGGCCGCCGGCGTCTCGTACGAGATCGACATCGCGCAGGCCGAGGGCTCGCGTATCAAGAACCTCACGTACGACGGGAAGGCGGTGAGCGACGACCAGGTCTTCGTCGTCGCCGTCAACAACTACCGCGCCAACGGCGGTTCCGGCTACCCGCACATCGCCGCCGCCGACATCGCGTACAGCTCCACCAACGAGATCCGCCAGCTGATGATCGACTACGTGATGGCGAAGGGGGCCCTGGACCCGGCGGACTTCGCGGCCACGAACTGGAAGCTGACGCAGGACGGGACGCCGGTGTTCTGAGGCCACGGAACGGCGACTGAACATGTAGGAACCAATCAGACTTACCGGGCATAACCTGAGTCCGTATGCGTGTGTCGACGCGAAGAAGGTGAGTGGGATGCGCGTACTGCTCAAGGCGTCCATGGACACGGAGAAGGCGAACGAGGCCATCCGGAACGGCACCCTGGGGAAACTGATCCAGGAGTCGGTGGAACAGATCAAGCCCGAAGCGGCCTACTTCACCGTCGAGAACGGCCAGCGCACCGCCTTCCTGGTATTCGACATGCAGGACAGCTCCCAGATGCCTGTGATCAGCGAGCCCTTCTTCCTCCAGCTGGGCGCCAAGATCTCCTATACGCCGGTCATGAACCTCGACGACGTGCAGAAGGGCCTCTCCCAGCTGGGCCGCTGACCACCGGCACAGCCCTGGGGCCCGATGCCTCAGGGCCGCCAGGACTCAGCTGAAGATGATCATCGACCCCTGCGCCAGGCTCCGTGTCGCCGCCGCGTGCAGCCCCAGCCAGACGTGACGTTCACGGGCGAAGGGGCTGGGATCGTACGGCGGCGGTACGGCCGGCTCCTCCAGCTCCGTGGGACCGAGCGGCGCTTCCGGGGGCGCCGGAGGGTTGGCCGGGTCGATGCCGAGGGACGGGGCGACGTACTCCAGTTCCCGCAGCAGCGTCTGGGACGAGCCCAGCGGGCCGCCGCCCGCGAGGAGTTCGTCGTTGGAGAGGGGGTGCGGGAAGTCCACCGGGACGTACGCGCCCGCGTGGTCGTAGTGCCACACGAGGTGCGACTGCTGGGCCGTCGACTCGAACATCTCCAGCAACTGCTCGTAGTCGCCGCCCAGTTCGTCCACCGGTGTCACCGGCAGCCCGCACACCTGGAGCAGATAGGCGCGGCGCAGGAAGTGCAGCGCGTCGTAGTCGAAGCCGGCCACCGGGGCGACCTCGCCGGACAGTCCCGGCATGTACTGGTACACCGGCACCGGCGGTAGCCCGGCCTCGGCGAGCACCTTGTTGTATTGCGCGAGTTCCTCGGCGAACGGATTGTCCGGGGTGTGGCACAACACGTCCACAAGCGGCACCAGCCACAGGTCACAGGCCAAAAGTCAGCTCCTCGGTCACTCGCAGCGCTGCGGTCGTCACAGTGGATGTCACACGGTGGTCAAGGCAGGGTAGTCGGTGCGGTGCGGACTTCGCTGCCGTCGTGCAGGTCCCTTACCCGTGCCCGCCCCGCTCATCCGGCGGCGAGGCGTTCGATCAGAGCCAGCATGTCCGAGTTGTACGCGGCGAGGATCGAGCGGGCGGCCTTGGTGTCGCGCTCCGCCAGGGCGTCCACGAGTTCGGTGTGGCCGGACCACAGGCTGCCGCGCAGGTCGGTCAGCCGGCGCAGGTGCTGGACCGTACAGACCCAGGACTGCACACGCAGCCGGTGCAGGAAGTCGGTGAGGTAGGCGTTGCCGAAGAGGGTGCTCAGTTCGCGCCAGAAGCGCAGGTCGTAGCCGATCAGGACGGTGACGTCACCGGCGGCGGCGGCGCGCTGCGCCTCCTCGCCGCGGCGGCGTACGCCCGCCACGGCGGCGGCCGTACGGGGGTCGTCGAGATCGCGGTAGCCCCGGTGGCCGTTGTCCAGCGCCTGGAACATCCCCTCGATGACCAGGCCGCGGGCCTCGATGATGCCCCGGAAGTCCTCGTACGAGTACTCGTGCACGCGAAAGCCCCGGTGCTGGTCGGCCTCGAGGAGCCCCTGCGCGGAGAGATCGACCAGCGCCTCGCGCACGGGCGTCGCGGAGACGCCGTACTGGTCGGCGATCTCCTTCACCGTGAATTCCTGCCCCGGCTGGAGCCGCCCGGCCAGCACCTCGTCACGAAGCGCGTCGGCGATCTGCTGCCGCAGGGTGCTGCGGGTCACGGCGCCGTTGCCGCCAGGACCGGGCATCGTCAGGGCGTCTCCTCGTCGCGAGCGGGTGGCGTGTACGTACATGTCTACGAACACGCCACCTTACGCGTTCGATCTCGCGGGGAAGTTTTCGAGCACGCAGCTGCGGGCAGTCGTGCCGCTGGGGCGATGGGGGTCCCCCCGCTCGAGCGAAGCCGAGAGTGGGGGAGGGTGGGCGCGGCGGCACCCGGTAGCGCCGGGCTGGGCGACCACCCCCCGCCCAGCCCTGACGCCGGGCTACGCCGTGAACTCGTCCGCCACCGACAGCGCCGCGTCCAGCACCGCCAGCCCCTCCTTCAGCTCCGCCTCACCCGCGTTGCACGGCGGCACCACATGCGTCCGGTTCATGTTGATGAACGGCCACACACCCCCGGCCTTCACGGCGGCGCCGAACGCGGCCATCGGCGCGTTCGCCTCACCGGCCGCGTTGTACGGCACCAGCGGCTCGCGCGTCTCCTGGTTCTTCACCAGCTCGATCGCCCAGAACATGCCGACGCCCCGCACCTCGCCCACCGACGGGTGCCGCTCGGCCAGCTCCCGCAACGCCGGTCCGACGACGTCCGCCCCGAGCCGGGCCGCGTTCTCGACGACGCCCTCCTCGGCCATCACGTTGATCGTCGCGACGGCCGCCGCACACGCCAGCGGATGCCCCGAGTACGTCAGCCCGCCCGGGTAGGGCCGCTTGGCGAAGGTCTCCGCGATCGCCCCGGAGATCGCGACACCGCCGAGCGGCACATACCCGGAGTTCACGCCCTTCGCGAAGGTCATCAGGTCCGGCACGACGTCGAACAGGTCCGCCGCGAACCACTCGCCGGTCCGCCCGAATCCGGCCATGACCTCGTCCAGGACGAAGACGATGCCGTACGTGTCGCAGATCTCACGGACGCCCGCGAGATAGCCCGGCGGCGGGACCATGATCCCGGCCGTCCCCGGAATCGTCTCCAGGACGATCGCGGCGATGGTCCCCGGTCCCTCGAAGGCGATCGTCGTCTCCAGGTGTTCAAGAGCCCGCGCGCACTCCTGCTCCTCGGTCTCGGCGTAGAAGCGGGAGCGGTACAGGAAGGGCGCCCAGAAGTGCACGACACCGGCCGCGGCACCGTCGGACGCCCAGCGGCGCGGGTCACCGGTGAGGTTGATCGCCTGCTGGGTGCCGCCGTGGTACGAGCGGTACGCCGACAGCACCTTCGGCCGCCCCGTGTGCAGCCGCGCCATGCGGACCGCGTGCTCCACGGCGTCGGCACCGCCGTTGGTGAAGAAGATCTTGTCCAGGTCGCCGGGCGTCCGCTCGGCGATCAGCCGCGCCGCCTCCGACCGCGCCTCGATCGCGAACGCGGGCGCGAACGTGGTCATGCTCGCGGCCTGTTCCTGTATCGCCGCGACGACCTTCGGGTGCTGGTAGCCGATGTTGGTGTAGACGAGCCCGCTGGTGAAGTCGAGGTACCGCGTGCCGTCGTAGTCCCAGAAGTACGACCCCTCCGCGCCGGCGACGGCGAGCGGGTCGATGAGTTCCTGCGCGGACCAGGAGTGGAACACGTGCGCACGGTCCGCGGCCTTCACGGCGGCGCCGACCTCGGGGTTTGGCTGAGGGGTCATGCGCCCGAGCGTAAATGTCCGCGATGCGGAAGCGGTATCGGCGTCCTGTCTGTGGACGGGGGGATTCCGCGACAGGTTGTCGAAGGAGGGACCAGCCAAGAGCTATTGACAGCTTCCTGTCGAAATGACAGTATGTTGTCATCATGGAATAGGGAATCAGGAGTCATCCGGGAGGCAGTCATGAGTCGCAAGCCCGTGCATCACGCCGTGTACGACACTTGTGCGGATTGGGAGACCGGCCACGCGACGGCCCATCTCGCCCGCGCGGGGTGCGAGATCCGGACGGTCGGCCCGACCCGGGAGCCGGTCACCTCCATCGGCGGTCTGCGCGTCCAGCCGGACCTGGCGCTGGACGACGTACGCCCGCAGGACAGCTCCCTGCTGATCCTTCCGGGCGCCGACCTCTGGGACGCATCGGACGACCTCGCCCCCTTCGCCCGCAAGGCGAGGGAATTCCTGGACGCCGGCGTGCCCGTCGCCGCGATCTGCGGGGCCACCGCCGGACTCGCCCGCGAGGGGCTGCTCGACGACCGCGACCACACCAGCGCGGTCTCCTTCTACCTGGCGGCGACCGGGTACGGCGGCGGCGAGCGGTACGTCGACGCGGACGCCGTCACCGACCGCGGCCTGATCACCGCCGGCCCCACCGAACCCGTCGCCTTCGCCCGCGAGATCCTCGGGCTGCTCGGGGTGTACGAGGGCGAGCTGCTCGACGCCTGGTACCGGCTGTTCCACGACTCCGACCTCGAGGCGTACGCCGTACTGGAGAAGGCCGGGGCGCGGCGGTGAGCCGTGAGCGGCAGGACCTGCTCAGCCGCAGCGCGCTCGGCGTCTTCCGGCTGAATGGTCAATTCCTCGCCGTGGCCGAGGAGTTGGCGAAGCCCGCCGGGCTCACCGCCGCCTGGTGGCAGGTGCTCGGGGCGGTGCTGGGCGAGCCGCTGCCCGTCTCCGGCATCGCCCGCGCGATGGGCATCACCCGGCAGAGCGTGCAGCGCATCGCCGATCTGCTGGTGGACAAGGGGCTGGCCGAGTACCGGCCCAACCCCGCCCACCGGCGCGCCAAATTGCTGGCGCCCACGCAGGAGGGGCGGGCGGCGGTGTCCCGCATCGACCCCGGACACGCGGCCTTCGCCGACCGGCTCGCCGAGGCGTACGGCGACGAGGCCGAACTCGCGGACGCCGTACGGGCGCTGGAACGGCTGTCCAAGGTGCTCGAACAGGTGGGTCCGCCTGTTACGGAACCGTAGACAACGCCCAGCTCACCGCGCCGTGACCCCGCACTATCCTCGGTCTGTTGCTCACGTGCGGGGCGGGGGAAGGCGGCGCAACGATGGAGAAACTGGGGCCCGGAGATCCCATGCGGATCGGCGCGTACCGGCTGTTGGCGCGGCTCGGCGCCGGCGGGATGGGGCAGGTGTACCTGGCCCGGTCCGACCGGGGACGTACGGTCGCCGTCAAGCTGGTGCGGGAGGAGCTGGCCGCGCAGGACGAGTTCCGGGCGCGGTTCCGGCAGGAGGTACAGGCCGCGCGGCAGGTCGGCGGGTACTGGACGGCGCCGGTGCTGGACGCGGACACCGAGGCCGCGGTGCCGTGGGTGGCCACCGGGTATGTCGCCGGGCCGAGCCTCCAGCAGGTCGTCGGCCACGACCACGGGGCGCTGCCCGAACGCTCGGTCCGCATCCTCGCGGCCGGACTGGCGAACGCGTTGCAGGACATCCACGCCGCCGGGATCGTCCACCGCGACCTCAAGCCGTCCAACGTGCTGGTGACGATCGACGGCCCGCGGGTCATCGACTTCGGCATCGCGCGGGCCCTGGAGACGGTGACGGACGAGGGACTGACCAGGACCGGCGCGCTCGTCGGCTCGCCGGGCTTCATGGCGCCCGAGCAGGTGCGGGGCGACCGGATCACCCCCGCCTGCGACGTCTTCTGCCTCGGCTCGGTGCTCGCGTACGCCGCGACCGGCAAGCTTCCCTTCGGCACCGCCAACAGCGGTGTCCACGCCCTGATGTTCCGCATCGCCCAGGAGGAGCCCGACCTCGAGGGCGTACCCGAGGGCATCGCCGACCTCGTACGCGCCTGCCTGAAGAAGGAGCCGGGGGCGCGTCCGACGCTGGGCCGGATCCTGGAGCGTACGGGGGCGGAGGACACGGTGGCCGGGGGACGGTCGCGGGATCCGTGGCTGCCGGGGACGCTGGTGGCCCAACTGGGACGGCATGCGGTGAGGTTGCTGGACGCGGAGGACCCGGACGGGGTGGGGGGTGGAGCGGGGCCGGTTCCCGAGGCGCCTCCGGAGGCGCCACCCGAGCACACCGCCGTAGCCGATGGCTCGTCTCAGCCCCCGTCCCTGTCCCCGACCCCGGATCCGAATCCGAACGCTGGTCGGATCCCCGCTCCGATCTCGCACCAGACCCCCGGCGCGACCCCTGCCCCGCCCGTGCCCGGACAGCCGGGCAGTGGCGCGCGGCTGGACCACCTGCCCACCGTCGTCGCGGGCCAGGGCGGCCAGACGCCCCCGCCGGGAACCGTGGGCAGCCACGGCACACCGCCGGCCCCCGGCGCCTACGGGAACCCCGCACCAGGCGTCCCCGCCCAGGCCCACCCCACGCACGGCTACCCCCGACAACACCCGCAGCCCACGGCGTACGGCTATCCGCACCAGCCCGGCACCCCTGGCACCCCCGCCGCCTGGACGGCGCCCCCCGGAGCGCCCGGCACCCCACCGCCCGCACCGCCGTACCACCACAGCCAGTACGGCAGCCTCGGCCAGACCCCGCCCTACGGCCCGCCCCCCGCCACTCCCACTCCGCCCGGTAGGAACAACCGCTCCACCGTCGTACTCGTCCTCATCGCCCTGGTCGTCGCCCTGGCCGCCGGCGGCTCGGTCTTCGCCCTGCTGAGCGGTGACGGCGACAAGGAGGCAGCCGGGGGGACCACCACCCCCTCAGCGACCGCTCCCACCACCCCCGGCGAGAGCACGCCCGAAGACCCGTCCTCCCCGTCCCCCTCGCAGCCGACGACCTCCGCCCCGCCGTCGGACGGCACGATCCCGGCCGACTACCTCGGCACCTGGACCACCACGATCGACAACGCCGACGGCCTGCACACCCGCGAACTGACCGTCCAGCAGGGCGAGGTGGGCGACACGGTCCTGTCCCTCGTCGCCGACGGCCCCACCGCGAACGGCACCTACCACTGCGTGTTCCAGGCGGCCCTGGCCGAAGTGCCGGCCGGGGACGGCCCGTTGAGCATCGGCCCGTCAACGGTCACGAGCGGCGAACCGCGCTCCTCCTGCACGCCGGGAGCGCCGACCGAGATCACCCTGCTCCCGGACGGCACCCTCCAGCGCACGAACACCGGCACGGACGAAAAGCTGACGTACACCAGGCAGTGACACCCAGCAGCCTGCATCTCTGCGCGGACGACTGACGAGCACCGGCCCGCACCACTCAGCCCGTCCGGCGTTTGAGGACGAGGCCCGTTCAGGGCCGAAGGGGGGTGCGGGGGGCGCGGCCCCCCACCGGGGTCGAAGGGGCAGCGCCCCTGGGGACGGGACGGGAAGGGGCGGCGGGGGCGAGAAACCTCCCACGCCCACCACGACCACGCACACTCACCGCGGCTCCGGCGGCCGCTGCCGAGGCATGTTCGGCCGAGCCCCCGCCCCCGGCGGCAACGGAAACCGCCCGTGCCCCGTACCCCCCGTGTCCTGCCGCTGCCCCACAACCCCCACCGACTGGATCCCCAACGGCGCCGCCCCCGTCCGGAACTCCACCATCCAGTCCGCCGTCTCCACCCGCACCAACTCGGTCACGTCCTCCGAGAACCGACGCAGCACCCCGAGACACCGATCCGCCGCCTCGCTCGCCGTCCCGTCCGCCGGCCCCAGAACCTCCCGGACGCTCTCCGACGCCCAGTCGAACTGCAGCGCCTGGAGCCGCCGCTGCACGGCCTGTGCCGTGGCCACGTCCCTTATCCACCCGGACGTCACCCCGAAGTAGCGGTCCGCGGCCACACACGCCACCGCCAGCAGCAGCGAGAGATAGCCCCAGGGCGCGACACCGCCCACGACCCCCGTCATGTCCAGCAGCGGCAGCGCGGCCCCCGCCACCGCACCCACGGCCGCCCCCACCCGCAGCACCCGCGCCCCGCGCCGCTTCCACACCCGGTCCGCGAGATACCAGGACGCGGTCTCCAGCGCCCCGCGCTCCACCCACCGGTACAGCTCGTCCAGCCGTACGGCGGGCTCGCCCCAGTCCCCGAGCGGAAACGCCCGCCCGGTCAGATCGCCCGGCCGCAGCTCGGCCGCCCCCTCACCCCGCCCGTCCTGAGGCGGACCCTCGGGCTGCATCTCCGGCTGCTGACCCACCCGGCACTCCCTACCTGATCCCGACCGATCACGCTGTGCGACCACATGTGTGCCCACGTGCAACTCTTACTACCTCCCAATGGGTGGCGAAGGCCTGGGTTTCATTACTTTTCCGCCCGGAAGTGGGTCTTGATCAGGTATAGGACTCATGGTCGACTCACTCGAAAGAGTGCTGGAGCGACGGCCGCACAGACCACGTAGGCTCGTGCTGAACGGGAAAGGCGTCCCCGAGAAGGAGCTGATCGTGATCCCCGGTGGTGGCCAGCCGAACATGCAGCAGTTGCTGCAGCAGGCCCAGAAGATGCAGCAGGACCTGGCGAACGCGCAGGAGGAACTGGCGCGGACCGAAGTCGAGGGCCAGGCCGGCGGCGGCCTGGTGAAGGCGACGGTCACCGGCGCCGGCGAGCTGCGCGCGCTGAAGATCGATCCGAAGGCGGTGGACCCGGAGGACACCGAGACCCTCGCCGACCTGATCGTGGCGGCGGTCCAGGCGGCCAACGAGAACGCGCAGACCCTCCAGCAGCAGAAGCTCGGCCCGCTGGCCCAGGGCCTGGGCGGCGGCGGCAGCGGTATCCCGGGCCTGCCGTTCTGATCCGTCACAAACCGTGGCCCGGCCTGCCTTTCTAAGACGGGCACCGGCCAACTACCGTACGTACAGAAGGACCCCAGCAAGCACGGAAGGACGGGCAGTCCGTTGTACGAAGGCGTGGTCCAGGACCTCATCGACGAACTGGGGCGGCTCCCCGGCGTCGGTCCCAAGAGCGCGCAGCGGATCGCCTTCCACATCCTCCAGGCGGAACCGACGGACGTACGGCGGCTCGCGCAGTGCCTGATGGAGGTCAAGGCGAAGGTCCGCTTCTGCGCGACCTGCGGCAACGTGGCACAGGAGGAGCTGTGCAACATCTGCCGCGACACCCGCCGCGACCTCACGGTCATCTGCGTGGTGGAGGAGCCGAAGGACGTGGTGGCGATCGAGCGCACCCGCGAGTTCCGGGGCAAATACCACGTCCTGGGCGGCGCGATCAGCCCGATCGAGGGGGTCGGCCCCGACGACCTGCGGATAAGGGAACTCCTGGCGCGCCTCGCCGACGGCACGGTCACCGAGCTGATCCTCGCCACGGACCCGAATCTCGAAGGCGAGGCGACGGCCACGTACCTCGCCCGCATGATCAAGCCCATGGGCCTCAGGGTCACCCGCCTGGCCAGCGGCCTCCCGGTGGGTGGCGACCTGGAATACGCGGACGAGGTGACCCTCGGCCGCGCCTTCGAGGGGAGACGACTCCTAGATGTCTGACGCCACACTGCACGCAGCCCAGCAACCCGACGACTTCGCGGTCCAGATCGCGGACCAGGTCGAGAGCTTCCTGGTGGCCGTCACGGAGGTGGCGAAGGGCGACGAGCCGGACTCGGCGGTCCCCTTCCTCCTCCTGGAGGTCTCCCAGCTCCTCCTGGCCGGCGGTCGCCTCGGCGCGCACGAGGACATCGTCCCCGACGAGCGCTACGAGCCGGACCTCGGCCCGGAAGGCGACGTGGACGATCTGCGCGAGAACCTCGCCCGCCTCCTCGAACCCATCGACGTCTACTCCGAGGTCTTCGACCCCTACGAACCCCGCAAGGCTCCCGTCCCCGCCCGTATCTCCGACGACCTCACCGACGTCATCACCGACCTCCGCCACGGCATGGCCCACTACAAGGCCGGCCGCACCACGGAAGCCCTGTGGTGGTGGCAGTTCTCCTACTTCTCCAACTGGGGCTCCACGGCGTCGGCGGCCCTGCGCGCCCTCCAGTCGGTAGTGGCCCACGTCCGCCTGAACCAGCCCCTGGAAGAGCTCGACGGCCTGGACACGGACCAGTCGGTGGGCGACGACACCCTCGAGTTCGAGGCGGGCCGCGTGATGGCGGAGGAGATCGGCGGCCCGCTGGGCCTCCACCAGGCCAAGTAGCCGACCGGCAGCCCTCGCCGGCAGCCTTCGCCGTCAATCCCCGCAGTCGTCGCCGGGATCCGAGGGCGTCGGCTGTGGAGCGGGTGAGACCGGAGCGGGTTCGGCCGGCTTGGTCGGCTTGGCCGGTTCGTCCGTCGCCGGAGGGGCGGGGTGATCCCTGACCGGCTGGGGATCAGCGGGAGTTGGGGTGACCGGATCCGGCTCCGGCACGGGTGACGGAGCCGCCGGGGGTTCGGCCTTCGGCGCGTCGGTGGCCGGGGTTTCGGTGACGGGAGTCTCGGCGGCCGGGGTCTTGGCCTGAGGTGTCTCCGTCACCGGCGCCTCGGCGAACTCGACTTGAGCGGCCGAGGCGCCCTCTTCGCCCGCTTCCGAGGCCGGGCTCTGCGGCGGCTGCGCCACCGGCGCCTCGGCCACCGGCACCGGAGCCTTGGCCACCGGCCCCCGCGTCGCCGGAGCCTTGGCCACCGGCACCCTCTCCGACGGAGCCGGTCCCGGCCCCGGAGAGGAGTCGATCGCGCCGAGCGAGATGAGGAGCGCGACGGCGATACCGGCCACGGCCGCTCCGGCCCCGACCGCGGCCTTCGAACCACCGGTGACGACATCACGTATCCCGTGCAGCAGCCCACCGCCCTGTCCGCCCGCCGTGACCACGGCACCGGCGGACCCGGCGGCGAACGGCAGCAGGAACTTGCCCGCACCGCCCAGCACGAACACGAGCAGTGCCGGACCGACGAGCGCGGGCAGCCGGTTGTTGGCGTGGATCAGCACCGCGAGGCGCCCGCGGCAGTCGTCGCACGTGTCCACGTGGCCGAGCAGGCGCTCGGACTGCCGCGAGGTCGCGGTACCGCGCACGTAGGCGGGCATGCGCGCCCAATGGACCTGGCACGCGGGGTCGTCGGGAGCGCCGGTCTGCACCTGGAGGAAGGCCTGCCGCATGCCCTCGCGGGCCCGGTGCAGCAGCACGGCCGTCGCCCCCTGGTTGGACCCGATCTGCGCCCCGACCGCCGCCAGCGGCTGCCCCTCCGCCTCCGCCAGCCACAGTGCCTTCACCCAGCGCTCGGGCAACTGCCCCAGCACCCGCACCAGCAGGTCGACGGAGGACACCTGCTCGGCCGGGTCGACGGGGTCGTCCCGGGGTACGCCGCGCTGGGCTTGCTCGGGGACCTGCGGATCCCGAGGGGTCTCGCGTACTGCGCTCCCGGCGGCGGACGCAAGGTGCCGCACCGTCGTCATGAG
Organism: Streptomyces sp. NPDC006602; assembly: GCF_042870385.1. NCBI lineage: Bacteria > Bacillati > Actinomycetota > Actinomycetes > Kitasatosporales > Streptomycetaceae > Streptomyces > Streptomyces sp. NPDC006602. The sequence continues at coordinate 36,656 of NZ_JBIAHG010000013.1, forward strand.
ATACGCGGGCACGTTGTCGATCTCGTGCCCGGCGGACAGCCGTCGCCACACGCGGAAATGCGCCTCGGCGACGAGATCCTCGGCGGTCCAGCTGTTCTTGGTGAGCGAGCGCGCGTACGCGACGAGGCGGGGCTGCTGCTCCTCGTAGAGCCGGGCGTACGTGGCGGTGGGACCGTCGTTCATGGCAGGAGTGTGTAATCCGAGATGGTGAAAGTCTCAATTAATGGCCGAAACGTGCCGTAGCTCACACGAGTTGACTTCAGGAAGGGCGTAATCAGGGGCCCGGTCGCGCGCTCTCACTGGCATGAACATCACTGTGGAACAGCCCATCGGCGCCCGCCTGGTCACCTCCGACGACCAGGAGCGCGCGATTCCGGCGACCCTCCGCTACACGTCCGCCGACCCGCTCGCCGTGCACGTCGGCTTCCCGGCCCACGTCACGCTCGACGGCGAGGACGTGACCTGGACCTTCGCCCGCGCGCTCCTGGAAGAGGGTCTCGGCGCCCCGGCCGGGATCGGCAGCGTGCACATCTGGCCCTGCGGACCACGCCGTACGTTCGTGGAGTTCCACGCGCCGCAGGGCGTGGCGCTGCTCTCGTTCGACACGCTGCTCCTGCGCCGCTTCCTGAACCGCTCGTACACCGTGGTCGAGCCGGGCGCCGAAGTCGCGGTCGCGGTCCTCGACCAGGACCTCACGTCTCTGTTCGGCGTGAACTGAAGAGCACCGCGCGCAGTTGGGCGGCACGGACGTACGGCGTCGTCGGCGTCGGCTCGCTGTACCAGCGCAGGGGCCACGTGTTGCCGTCGAGGGCGGGGATCCCGACGTACGTGAGGGTGCGATCGCCTCTGCTCCCGAACCGCTGCACTCCGAGCGGCCAGCTGTGCCGGCGCACCTCCCCGGGCGCCAGCAGAAAGTACGTCCACCGAAATCCCAGTGAACTGTCGGCCGATCCGGACGTTGTCAGCCGCGTGGCCGGGCGGCTTAGCATGATCCGCGCGCAAGCCCTCAGCCCTGCTGAGTCAGCCCGTTTCATCGAGCGGATGGTGGATCAGTGATGAGTGACCAGCTGATGTGGTTCAAGTCGAGTTACAGCGACGACGAAGGCGGCGACTGCGTCGAAGTCGCGTTCTCCACCCGCATCCACATCCGCGACTCCAAGGTCCCCTCGGGCCCCGAGCTCCGCCTCTCCGCCCCTGCCTGGGAGGCGTTCATTTCCGCAGTTCAGCCCGGAGCTTGAGCCTCGGGCTTCGAGCTCCTCCATGGGGTTTACCTCTTGGCCGAACGCGCGCGTGCCTGAACTATTCGGAGACGGTGCTGAGGTCGGCGCCGGTCAGGTCGCAGCTTGCGTCCCACAGCCGCCCCGCGACGGAGGCATCGGCGAGGTGGTTCCACAACGGTTCACGTCGGGGCTCGCCACGCAGGCCGAAGACGCGCGGTCCCCACAGCTGGCCTCCACGCACGGCCGGGTCGAGCACCGCCCGGACCGCGGGCCATGCGCCGGCGTGCTTGCCCTGGACGAGGAGCGCCGCAGGCGCCGCGCTCAGCCGTGCGCCGGTAGTCCGCACATGGACCGGTGGCCGTGACGGGGTGAGGGAGTCCAGCGCGCCGCCAGGATGGACCACCACGCTCGCCACCGTGCTGCCGGCAGCACGCAGGCGGCGGTCGAGTTCGACGCCGAAGTACATCTGCGCCAACTTGGAGCGTCCGTAAGTGCGCTTGGGCTGGTAATCCTTCCGGGACTGCAGGTCGCCCAGGTCGAGCCGCTCGGACTTTGCCGCGAAGCTGCCCATGGTCACAATGCGGGCCGCTGGCGTGGCCGACAACAGCGGCATCAGCCACTGGGTCAAGGCGAAGTGCCCGAGGTGGTTCGTGCCGAACATGAGCTCGTGACCGTCCCCGGTCTCCTTGCGCGGCGGGTCGTCAAGCGCGACGCCAGCGTTGTGGACTACCGCGTCAAGGCGTTCCACCTCCAGCGATTCCACCGCTGTTTCGAGCGACGAGAGGTCGGCGAGGTCCAGCCGTACGGCCCGCACTCGCGAACCGGGGACACGCGCACGGATCGAGGCCGTGGCGGCCTCGGCCTTGGCGGGATTCCGGCTGCCGAGTACGACGGTGGCTCCGGTGGCCGACAACTGCTCCGCGATGAAGTACCCGATGCCGGCGTTGCCGCCGGTGACCAGGAAGACGCGGTCATCGGCACCGGGGAGCCGTTGGACATTCCAGGGCGGGGTGGAGGATGTGGACGACATGGCGACGGGGCTCCCTTGCTATTGAAGGTGGCGGCGGCTGCTCCCTTGGGCAACTCGACACCCACGGTTCCAGCGGCCACCGACACATCGCCTATGGATCACCGACAGTCCCGCCGGACGGCCGATATCCCGCCGACGCGGTGCTGGCCCATGGGGTGCGGTGGAAGCCGTCGGAGGCCATGGTGATCCGGCCGACGGTGTCGATGACCTGGTGGACGCTGCCCGCCGGGCCCGGGGGCAGTGTGCCGTCCCGGCGCAGCGCCGTATCGAGGTCGTGCTCGTAGGCGGCGAGGTCCTCGTCGAGCTGCTGGTCCAGGGCGTACTGCATGTCGGCGGAGAATCGCTTGGCCAGTGCTCGGCGGAGAGATCATCATGTGGCGATGTCTGAGAACCGATCCTCTGTGGCACCGACCGTGATGCGGCTCCCCCAGTACACCAAGGCGGACCAGGAAGAGATCCTTGGCAACAGCGATGATCCCTTCGGTGTCGCCTCGACCGGTCTGACCTGGCTGCCGAAAGAAGAACACTTCGGCATCAGACACGAAGACCGGCTCGTGGCACACGCCGGCCTGCTGCGACTGCCTGTCGCGATCGGCGACGCCGCGACAGAGGTGGTGGGCGTCGGCGGGGTGGCCGTCGCACCCAGCATGCAAGGCCATGGCCTGGCTCGGCTCGTCGTCACAGCTGCCCTGGAGCACGCCCGCACGATGGGTCCTCAGCACGCACTCCTGTTCTGTCGGCCTCCCCTCGTGTCGCTCTACAAGCGCCTCGGATGGCACCCGCTCGACAACGACGTACTCGTCGAACAACCCGAAGGCCGGCTGGTGACCATGCCGCTGCGGACCATGGTGACGCCCCTGCGCGGCGATACCCGCTGGCCCTCAGGGCCAGTACGGCTGTTCTCGCTCCCTATGTGACGGAAGGCCACCCAGCACCGCGACCAGGGTTCACCCATCAGTGTCGGATCTCGGTTACGAACCCAACCCGCCTCACCTGATCGTTTGCCAACCAATCCAGTCGCCGCAGGTCAACGAGAACAGAACGACTAACTTCACTGTCAAAGGACAGCCGCGGTGGCGCCCCCCCAAGTGGTTCATCGAAGCTGGAAGCGTGATCATCCCTGATGTCTCCGTCTCGCCACGCTTCCTCACCCAGGACGACCGCATCGCAGAGTTCGCGGACTGAACGCCGGGGGAGGGGCGGCTCACAGTCCCCATGCCCCCTTCCCCACCGCCGTGACCCCACCCCCCAACGCCAGCACCAACACCAACAGCCGGGCTCGCTCTTCCGGGAGGCGTCCCGCGAGCCCTCTACCGATCAGCGCGCCCGCCACCATCGCCGCGCTCACCCACACCCACCGCGCCGCACTCAGCGACGGCACCCCGTTCGAGGCGACCGAGAACGCGTTCACGACCACCCCGTAGAACTGCGCGTTCGGCACGAACTCCCGTACCGCCCAGCCCGCGTTGACCGCGTAGAGGGACACCGGCGGGCCGCCCACCCCCGCCGCCGAGTTCATGAAGCCGCCGACCGCGCCGGCCGCCAGGGCGCCCCCGGTGCCTCGCAGTGCCCGTACCCGCGCGCCCCGCATCACCAGCAGCACCGCCACGGTCACCAGCCCGCCCATGGCCAACAGGAGGACAGGTTCCGGCAGTTGACGAGTGACCCACGTCCCCGCCGGTACCGTGCACGCCGCGGCAAGGCACAACGGCACCATCGCGCCCGGCCGTACTCGCCGCCAGCCGCCCATGAGCCCCACGACGCTGATCGCCCCGGCGGCGCAGTTGGCCAGGACCACTCCCTCGGCCGGGCCGAGCAGCAGGACCAGTGCGGGTACGGCGACCAGGGCGAAGCCCATGCCGGTGAGCCACTGGACGCAGGAGCCGAGCAGCACGATCGCCGTCAGCAGTGCGTCGCCCGCCCACCCGCTCGTCGTCATGGCCAGGCATCCTCGCAGAGCGGCCCGACGTTCCTACGGTGTAGCCCGCTACACCATCGGTTCGGGAGAGCACTCCCTCGTGGCGGCCGTCGGAAAACGGAATGGTTGAGGGCACAAGGTCAACGGCCACAAACGGTCGGCAACGGCCCCTCACCCCAAGGAAACGTCATGAAGTCGCTGCTCTCCTCCAAGCCCGCCCTGTGGTTCCTCTTCCTCTTCAACCTCGCCGTCGCCGCCGTCGCGCCGTTCGCCGTGGACGGGGCGCAGGGCATCATGACGGCCGTCGGGATGGGCGTGGTGTCCATGGGCGCAGGGGTCAGCCTGTTGCGGGGCCGGCGGGGCGCCGAAGCGTAATCACTCCGACACGGAGCGTCAATTGGCCGAGTCCTGGCTCTGTCCTGTATCTCGGCTGCACGGGCCCTAACCAGCGGAAAGAGAGTCTGGAGTCACTCCACACCGCAGCGAACGCGGAGGGAGAAGCCCCAGAAACCCGACCTCGCACTACCGCTGGAGACCACGATGACCCGTCGTTCCATAACCAAGCGCGCAGCCATCGTCGCCGCCACCGTCGCGGTCGCCGTCGGCACCTTCACCGCCGGCGTCAGCCTGGCCGGTTCGGACTCGGACTCGGGGTCGAAGGCGAGCAAGAAGCAGATCGCCGCCCTGTTCGACGGCTGGAACGCCGCCCTGCAGACCGGCGACTCGGGCAAGGTGGCGGACCTGTACGCGAAGAACGCGGTGCTCCTGCCCACCGTCTCCAACCAGGTCCGTACGGACCGTGCCGGGATCGTCGACTACTTCAACCACTTCCTGGAGAACAAGCCGGTCGGGAAGAAGATCGACACGGTCGTCACTGTCCTGGACAGCGACTCCGCCATCGACGCGGGCGTCTACGAGTTCACGCTCACCGACCACGACACCGGCAAGAAGCGCGTCGTCGAGGCGCGGTACACGTACGCCTACGAGAAGATCGACGGCGAGTGGCTGATCGTCAACCACCACTCCTCGGCGATGCCGGAGAGCTGAGCCCGCACCGGTCGAGTCCTTACCGGTTGGCCGCCCGCAGGCGGATCTCCACGCACAGCCCGCCACCATGGGGGTCCCCCCGGTCGAGCGAAGCCGAGACCGGGGGAGCGTCCCGGAGCGTCACGGTCCCGCCGTCGTCCGTCACCAACTGCTTGACGACGGCGAGGCCCAGCCCGGAGCCGGAGCGGCCGGTCAGGCCCTGACCGCGCCAGAAGCGGTCGAAGGCGCGGGACTTCTCCGGGTCCGACATGCCCGGCCCCTCGTCGAGGACCGACAGCACCACTTCCTCGCCCCGGGACTCCATCCGTACGGTGATCGTGCCGCCGTCGGGTGACACCTCCAGGGCGTTCGAGAGCACGTTGTCCAGCACCTGGTCCAGATGACCGGGGCTGGTCAGCACCAGCAGCCGGCCGTCGATACTCCCCCTGAGCGCGACGGTGACTCCGCGCTCGTCGGCGGCCGGCCTCCACACCGCCAGACGCTCGTCCACGATCTCCGGCAGGGACAGCGGCTCCGCGGCCGTCACCTTCGCCTCGGCCCGCGCCAGCACCAGCAGGCCGTTGACCAGACGGCTCATCCGGACCACCTCGGCGGTCGCCTGCTCCACGTCCTCCCGTACGAACTCGTCGTCCACGCCGTCCGCGATGTTGTCCAGGGACAGTCGCAACGCGGTGAGAGGCGTACGGAGTTGGTGGGAGGCGTCGGCGACGAAGATGCGCTGCGAGGCGACCAGCGTGTCCAGGCGTTCCGCGCCCTGGTTGAGGGTGCGGGCCAGCGTCTGGGTCTCCGGCGGGCCCGTCACCGGCGAACGGGCGGTGAGGTCGCCGTCGCTGAACTTGCTGGCCATGGCGTTGAGTTCGCGCAGGGGTCGGGTCAGGCGGCGGGCCACCACCGCTCCGATCAGCGCCGCCACGCCGAGCACCGCCACCGCGAGGCCCGCCCGGAAGCCCCAGATCGACCACAGCCTGCGGGTGAGGCCCGACGTCGAGTAGACGATCCGTACGGCGCCGACGACGACCTGGTCGTCGTTCTTCGCGGGGACCGTGATCACCAGCTCGCGGCCCCAGATGAAGTCCGACCCCCAGTCGGTGGTCGGGTGTCCCTCCTCCCGGGCCTTCGTCAGTGCCGCGTCCTGCCGGGGGCGCGGTACGCCCGCCGCGCACCGGTCGGTGGCGGTGACCTGTACCTGGTCCTTCGTTTCGGCGGCGTAGGCCGTGGCCATCGTCGTCAGTGCCTGGCACGACTTCTCGTTGCCATTGCCCAGCAGCAGCGCCATGGTGGTCGCCTCGCGCTGGACGGACAGCTCGGTGTCGTCCCGCAGCTGCTTGGTGAGCGTGAAGGCGACCGGCACCGTGAACAGGAGGATGGCCACCGCGACGAGCAGGATGTAGCTGAGGATGAGCTGGCGGTTCATGAGGCGCCGCTGTCCCCGGTGCCGTTACCGCTCTCGCCGTCGGCGTTGACGATCTCCAGGCGGAAGCCGACACCCCTGACCGCCTCGATCGCGATGGCGCCCGTCAGCTTCCGCCGCAGCGCCGCCACGTGCACGTCCAGCGTCTTCGTCGGCCCGAACCAGTTCGCGTCCCAGACCGCTTCCATGATCTGCTCGCGCGACATCAGCGCGCCCGGCTCCTCGGTGAGGAAGGCCAGCAGGTCGTACTCCTTGGGCGCGAGCGCGACCTCCTCGCCGTCCAGGCGGACGCGGGCGGCCTTGCGGTCGACGGTGAGGCGCGAGCCGTAGCGGTCCGGCCCGTTCTCCGAGGCGGACGTACGCGGCTGCGTGCGCCGCATCACGGCTCGTATCCGCGCGATGACCTCCCGCACGCCGAACGGCTTGGTCACGTAGTCGTCGGCGCCGAGCTCCAGGCCGACCACCCGGTCCGTCTCGTCACTGCGCGCGCTGATCACGATGATCGGCACGTCGCCGCGTTCCCTCAGGGCCTTGCAGACGTCGAGGCCGTCGGTGTCGGGCAGGCCGAGATCGAGGAGTACGACGTCGTAGGGCTCGGGGTGGGCCAGGGCGGCGGCGCCCGTGCTCACCCAGTCGACCTCGAAGCCGTAGCGGGTGAGACCCCGGCGCAGGGACTGGGCGACCGGCTCATCGTCTTCCACGAGAAGTACGTGCACAGGCCGAACCCTAGTGCTTGAAACTTAACTCACAGGCGGCGTCTGTGACGCTTGGCACTTTTCCCGAGGGGCTCTTCTGGGCATGCGCTGACCTGGGCGCCCGAATCTCACGATGCGATACCTCAGGGGCTGATTTCGGGCGCTCGATAGACTGAGCCGACCGCACCACACCCGTGTAGGTGTGGACTGTGGATACACAGACGGAATGAGCGAGGAGCGCACGTGGGCCTTGTCGTGCAGAAGTACGGAGGCTCCTCCGTAGCCGATGCCGAGGGCATCAAGCGCGTCGCCAAGCGAATCGTGGAAGCGAAGAAGAACGGCCACCAGGTGGTCGTGGTCGTTTCCGCGATGGGCGACACGACGGACGAGCTGATCGATCTCGCCGAACAGGTGTCTCCGATGCCTGCCGGCCGTGAGTTCGACATGCTGCTGACCGCCGGAGAGCGGATCTCCATGGCACTGCTGGCCATGGCGATCAAAAACCTGGGCCACGAGGCCCAGAGCTTCACCGGCAGCCAGGCAGGCGTCATCACCGACTCGGTCCACAACAAAGCGCGGATCATCGACGTCACGCCCGGCCGGATCAGGACGGCGCTGGACGAGGGCAACATCGCCATCGTCGCCGGGTTCCAGGGTGTCAGTCAGGACAAGAAGGACATCACCACGCTGGGACGCGGTGGGTCCGACACCACGGCCGTGGCGCTCGCCGCCGCCCTCGACGCCGAGGTGTGCGAGATCTACACCGACGTCGACGGCGTGTTCACCGCCGACCCGCGGGTGGTGAAGAAGGCGAGGAAGATCGACTGGATCTCCTCCGAGGACATGCTGGAGCTCGCCGCCTCCGGCTCCAAGGTGCTGCTGCACCGCTGCGTCGAGTACGCACGCCGTTATGACATCCCGATCCACGTCCGCTCGTCCTTCTCCGGACTGCCGGGCACCTGGGTCAGCAACGAGAAGCCCGAGTCGCAAGGGGACCAGCAGGTGGAGCACGCCATCATCTCCGGAGTCGCCCATGACGTCTCCGAAGCCAAGATCACGGTTGTCGGCGTCCCGGACAAGCCGGGCGAGGCCGCGGTGATCTTCCGCGCCGTCGCGGACGCCGAGATCAACATCGACATGATCGTGCAGAACGTGTCCGCGGCCTCCACCGGTCTGACGGACATCTCCTTCACCCTCCCCAAGACCGAGGGCCGCAAGGCCATAGACGCACTGGAGAAGGCGAAGGGCTCGATCGGCTTCGAGTCGCTGCGCTACGACGACCAGATCGGCAAGATCTCCCTCGTCGGCGCCGGAATGAAGACCAACCCGGGCGTCACCGCCTCCTTCTTCCAGGCGCTGTCCGACGCCGGCGTGAACATCGAGCTGATCTCGACCTCCGAGATCCGCATCTCGGTCGTCACCCGCCAGGACGACGTCTCCGAGGCCGTCCGCGCCGTGCACTCCGCCTTCGGGCTCGACTCCGACAGCGACGAGGCCGTGGTCTACGGAGGCACGGGACGCTGATGACCGTGGGTGCCGGGCGAACCGGCAGGCCGACGCTCGCGGTCGTGGGGGCGACCGGAGCCGTCGGCACGGTCATGCTCCAGATCCTGTCCCAGCACGCGGACATCTGGGGCGAGATCCGTCTGATCGCCTCACCGCGCTCGGCCGGCCGCAAGCTGGCCCTGCGCGGTGAGCAGGTCGAGGTGGTGGCCCTGTCGGAGGAGGCCTTCGACGGGATCGCCGTCGCCATGTTCGACGTACCCGACGAGGTGTCCGCCCAGTGGGCGCCGGTCGCCGCCGCCAAGGGCGCGGTGGTGGTGGACAACTCGGGCGCCTTCCGGATGGACCCGCAGGTGCCCCTGGTCGTCCCCGAGGTCAATCCGCACGCGGCCCGCGTCAGGCCGCGGGGCATCATCGCCAACCCCAACTGCACGACCCTCTCCATGATCGTGGCCCTCGGCGCGCTGCACGCCGAGTTCGGGCTGCGCGAGCTGGTCGTCTCCTCCTACCAGGCCGTGAGCGGGGCCGGGCGCGCCGGTGTGGAGACCCTGCGTCAGCAGCTGTCCATGGTCGCCGGCACGGAACTGGGGACCAGTCCCGGTGACGTGCGGCGGGCGGTCGGGGACAACACCGGGCCGTTCCCGGAGCCGGTCGCGCTGAACGTCGTACCGTGGGCCGGATCGCTGCGCGAGGACGGCTGGTCCTCGGAAGAGATGAAGGTGCGCGACGAGTCGCGCAAGATCCTCGGACTGCCCCGGCTGCCCGTCGCCGTGACCTGTGTACGGGTGCCGGTCGTCACCACGCACTCGCTGACCGTCCACGCCCGCTTCCAGGACGAGGTCACCGTCCGCAAGGCGCGCGAGATCCTCGCCACCGCACCCGGCGTCGTCCTCTTCGACAACCCGGAGGCGGGGGAGTTCCCCACGCCCGCCGATGTCGTGGGCACCGATCCGACCTGGGTCGGGCGGGTGCGGCGGGCGCTCGACGACCCGACGGCGCTCGAACTCTTCGTGTGCGGGGACAACCTGCGCAAGGGCGCCGCGCTCAACACCGCGCAGATCGCGGAGCTGGTGGCGGCGGAGTTCCGGTGACGTCCGAGCGGCCTCGTGCGCTTGGTCTGATGTGTGATGTCTGGTGCGGCAAGGGGCTACCGCCGGAAAAGTCCTGGCCGTAACCGCGTACATTTGTAGGATCTGTAAGAAAAATGTGAGCCGGTCGATGGTCCGGACCACTTGAACCGAGCCGCCTCGGCATCCGAAGATTTGGCTCCCCGTCCTCCGCAACCAAGCGGAGGGCGGGGAGCGTCTTTGCGAACGCCCTTGGGGGCACGGGGACGCTTGACAGGGCGTGGGGACGCCCTGGCCATTCAGGACACAGGGGAAGAGCGGGTAGGCCATGAGCGCGTTTGACGTACGGTCAGTTGTGCTGCCTGGCAGAAGACGGTCGGTCGCGTACAACCCTGACGGGGGGAAGCGTGTCCAACTGGCGTGGCAGAGGTTCTCGACTTCAGAGCGGCGACGCGCGGCACGGCCCTACGGCCGCCCCGCCCGTCCCTACGACCCCGCATGGCCGGCACGCCCGGTGGCATGCCGGTGATCGCCCCCATGCCCGCAGCGCGGCCCGCCCGCATCCCCAGTCAGCGCGACGGTGCCGAGGGCACGGTGGCGGCCGGCACCACCGTCGACCACCTCACCGAGACGTACCGGGCGCACTACCGCTCGCTGCTGGGTCTCGCCGCCCTCCTCCTCGACGACACCGCCTCCTGCGAGGACGTCGTCCAGGAGGCCTTCATCCGCGTCCACTCCGCGCGCAAGCGCGTCCGCGACCCGGAGAAGACCCTCGCGTACCTGCGTCAGACGGTCGTCAACCTCTCCCGCTCCGCCCTGCGCCGCCGCATCCTCGGTCTGAAGCTGCTGTCCAAGCCGATGCCGGACATGGCGAGCGCGGAGGAGGGGGCGTACGACCAGCTTGAGCGCGACTCCCTGATCAGGGCGATGAAGGGCCTGCAGCGCCGCCAGCGTGAGGTCCTGGTGCTGCGCTACTTCGCGGACATGACCGAGGCCCAGGTCGCCGAGACGCTCGGGATATCGCTGGGTTCCGTCAAGGCGTACGGCTCGCGCGGCATAGCCGCTCTGCGGGTTGCCATGGAGGCCCCCGTATGAGCGGAGACAACAACGGGCGACGTCATCTGCACGTCCCCCACGAGCCCTATGAATGGCGCGAGCCGACACCGTCGTCGGACAAGCAGGCGCCGAAGCAATCACACGCTGGGAACGGAACTGTGAACCACGGCCCCGACGACCAGAGCCCCACCGGGCTCGACTCGGACGAGCTGGCACTGCGCGGCCTGCTGCAGCAGGCGGTCCAGGAGATCGAGCCGCGCGACGGCACGCTGGACCATCTGCGCAGGGCGGTCCCCGCCCGGCGGGCGCGCAAGCGGCAGGCCCTCGTCGGCATGGCGGCCGCGGCCCTCTTCGTCGGCACCGCCATCCCGGCCCTCGTCCACGTCTCCAACTCCACCGGCTCCGACGCCGACCCGTCCATGGCCGGTCACTACTCCCAGGCACAGGGCGGCGCGAGCGACGGCAAGGGCCCTGACGGCGGGGAGACCACCTCCGGCGGCACCGCGGGCAAGACCGAGGACAAGGGCAAGGCCGAGCAGAAGGAACAGGACAAGGGCAAGGGCACCGGCAGCGGCGCCGGAGCGAGCAGCGGCGCCGACCCCTCCACGACCAGCGCGGCAGGCGTCCCCGCATGTACGACCGCCGAGCTCGGCTCGGCCACCCAGAGCGTCGACGCCCCCGACTCCGTCGGCACCGTCTACGGCACCTTCCGCATCACCAACACCTCCACCGCCGAGTGCACGGTCGTCGGCCCCGGCACGGTCACCCCGACCCCGACCGGCGCGGCGGACGCCGCCAAGATCAGCACGGCCCGGCATGTCGCCGGGGACGCGGCGGCCGCACTGCCCGACCCGTCCCTCGAGGTCGCCTCCCTTGTGCTGAAGCCGGGTTCCGCCTACGACGTCAAGTTCGCCTGGGTGCCTTCGGAGACCTGCCCCACGACCGGCGACAACTCGACCGGCGACACGGGCAACCCGACGCCCGACCCGACGCCCAGCACGGACCCCACCACCGACGGCGGCACCTCCACCAGCGGCGACGCCGGCACATCGACCCAGCTCGTCACCGAGGACGGCGGCACGGCCGACGGCAGCGTGATCGTCACGAACACGGCGGAGGGCGGAGCGCCGTCTGTTTCGGCGACGGTGTCCAACGCGTGCGCGGGGACGGTCTACTGGACGGGCGTGCTGGCGGCGTCGTAAGGGCCGAATCGCACGTCGGCCCGCTGAGCCCGGAGGCAGCAGCCAAGCCCGTCAAGCCCGCGCAGCTGCGGGCGGTCGAGGCCGCCCAGCTGCGGGCAGCCAATCCGTCAAGCCTGCGGACAGCCGAGGCCCGCGCAGCTGCGGGCAGTCGTGCCGCTGGGGCGGCACGGGTGGGCGCAGCGGCACCCCGTAGCGCCGGGCTGCGCGACCCGCCCCCGAGCACCGGTCCGGGTCACTTGTTCCCGACGTCCACAGCGACAGGTTCCTCACCCGACGCCGACGCCGACTTCTCCGGCACCAGCCCCAGCTCCGCATCCCGCAAGAACTCGATCTCCCGCCGCAGCAGCCGGAACCACATGAACACCACGAACCCGGCGAACACGAACCACTCCCCGGTGTACCCGAGGTTCTGGAACGCCTTCAGATCAAGCCCCGTGTCCGGCGGCGCCGCAGCCGGCACGGCCGTCATCCCGGAGTCGGCCGCGGCCAGCGTGACCCACGCGTCGTACACGCCGTACGGCACGAGGTTCACCAGCGACGCCGCGCTGATCGCCGCCGTCTGCCCGGCCGGCAGCCCGCCCTGCGCACTGACGCCGTCGCTCCCGGGCGTCTCGGACGCCTGGAGCGCACCGGTGACGGTGACCTCGCCGCCGGGCGCGGCCGGGGCCTTCGCCGCGTCGGCGTCGCCCGGCAGCCAGCCCCGGACGACGGGCAGCGCCTTCCCGTCGTCGGTGCGCAGCAGAGTCAGGACGTAGTACCCGTTCTTGCCGTCCAGTTCGCGGTCCGGGACGAGGAGCTGCCGGTCGTACCGGCCGGTCGCGGTGACGAGCCTGCCGGAGGTCGCCTTGTCCACGGGCAGCAGCCCGGCCAGCGGACGCGCGGCCTCCTGGCGACCGGACGCGGCCTCGGCGCTGACGGTCCGGCCGTCCTGCATCCGGTCCTCGAAGCGGCTCAGCTGCCACGACCCCATGAAGATGCAGAAGGGGATGGCGAGCAGCACGAAGACGTTGATCCCCCACCAACGGGGCGTCAGCAGAAACCGGTACACGCCTTCAACGGTACGGTGCTTCCGCTGACGGCCGGGCCGCGGGGTCGGCGCCGGTCAGTACCGCTCGACGAGATGCTCGAGGCAAGCCGGGGTTGCGACGGCGAGGTTTTCCACAGGGAAGTTGTCCACAGGCTGGGGACCTGGCCAGCGCGTTGTCGGTCGGGGCGGGCAGTATGGGGCCATGACTGAGAGCAACGGGCCCGCCGCGGCCGAGCGGAACGAGGAGATGCCGGACTGGGAGAAGCGCTTCCGGGCGCCCCGGGTGTCGCTGCCGGACTGGGCGGAGGACGCACCGGACCGCTCCCTGTTCGTGTCGAACGCGACGGGGACGTACGAGCTGTATGCCTGGGACCGTCCGACGGGCGAGCAACGCCAGGTGACCGACCGGCCGAACGGCACGACGGACGGTGTGCTCTCCCCGGACGGCACCTGGGTGTGGTGGTTCGACGACAAGGACGGCGACGAGTTCGGCGTCTGGCGCCGCCAGCCCTTCGAAGGCGGGGAGGACGAGCTCGCCACGCCGGGCCTGGAGGCGTCCTACCCGGCGGGCCTGGCGCTCGGTCGGGACGGCCGTACGTCGGTCGTGGGCCGGTCGACCGACGAGGACGGTACGACGATCCATGTCGCCCGCACCGGCGAGGACCCGGTGGAGATCTACCGCCACCGTGAGTCGGCGGGCGTCGGCGACCTCTCCCACGACGGCTCGCTGATCGCGATCGAGCACACCGAGCACGGCGACGCGATGCACTCGGCGCTGCGCGTCCTGCGCCCCGACGGCACGGCGGTCGCCGAACTCGACGACACCAAGGGCGGTGCCAAGGAGCTGGGCCTCGAGGTCCTCGGCTTCGCGCCGGTGGACGGGGACACCCGGCTGCTCATCGGGCACCAGCGGCGCGGACGCTGGGAGCCCCTCGTGTGGGACGTGGCGACCGGCGTGGAGAGCGACCTCGCCCTGGAACTGCCCGGCGACGTGAGCGCCGAGTGGTATCCGGACGGCACCGGGCTGCTCATCGCGCACAGCTTCGAGGCCCGCAGCGAGCTCTTCCGTTACGACCTGGCGACCAGTGACCTGGTCAAGGTGCCGACCCCGGCCGGTTCGGTCTCCGGGGCGACGGCCCGCCCCGACGGCAGCGTGGAGTACCTCTGGTCCTCGTCCGCCGAGCCCTCGACCGTCCGCTCGACGACCGGCGAGGTCGTCCTCGACCCGCCCGGCATGAAGTCCCCCGGATCCGTGTCCGTGGAGGACGTGTGGGTGGAAGGCCCGGGCGGCCGCATCCACGCCCTGGTCCAGAAGCCGGCGGGCGCGACCGGCCCCCTCCCCACCGTCTTCGACATCCACGGCGGCCCGACCTGGCACGACAGCGACGCCTTCGCCGCGGGCCCGGCGGCATGGGTGGACCACGGATACGCGGTGGTCCGCGTCAACTACCGCGGCTCCACGGGCTACGGCCGCGCCTGGACCGACGCCCTGAAGCACCGCGTCGGCCTGATCGAGCTGGAGGACATCGCGGCGGTCCGCGAATGGGCGATCACCTCCGGCCTCGCCGACCCCTCCCGCCTGGTCCTCACCGGCGGCTCCTGGGGCGGCTACCTCACCCTCCTCGGCCTCGGCACCCAGCCCGGCGCCTGGGCCTTGGGCATCGCGGCGGTCCCGGTCGCCGACTACGTCACGGCGTACCACGACGAGATGGAAGCCCTGAAGGCCATGGACCGCACCCTGCTGGGCGGCACCCCGGAGGAGGTCCCGGAACGCTTCGAGGCATCCTCACCCATCACGTACGTGGACCAGGTCAGAGCCCCGGTCTACATCTCGGCCGGCGTCAACGACCCGCGCTGCCCGATCCGCCAGATCGACAACTACGTCAAGCGGCTGGAGACGAGGGGCGCGGTGCACGAGGTGTACCGGTACGACGCGGGACACGGCTCGCTGGTGGTGGACGAGCGCATCAAGCAGGTGAGGCTGGAGTTGGACTTCGCGGCGAGGCATCTGCCGAGCTAGTGCCGCGACAGGCAACGTTCGCCCCGTCGCGACGCCCGGCACGCACTCTCGCCGCACCGGACGAAAGCCCAAGTACGTCCAGTACGAGGGCTTCCGTCCGGCACGCCGAGAGCACGCACCGGACGCCGCTCCTTGACGGGCAAACGTTGCCTGCCGCGGCACTAGCTGCGAGGAGAGGTCCACCTTTTGATCGACCGATTCGGGCGGTGGGTGGGCATGGGCCGGGGGCCCAGGGGCCGGGAGCCCCCTGGCGGGGGTGCCAGGAGCAGAGCCCCTACGCTTCCGCCCGCTCCCGCCGGGCCCGCCGACCCAGCAACTCCGCGAGTCCCCTCCGGGTAGCCGCCAGCACCACCCGATCCGACCCGCGCAACACATACGTGTCCGGCAGGTCCCACACCAGCCCGGAACCCCGTTCGTCCTCGTCCTGGGATGCCTCCTCCGAGGCCGACTCACCCCGCCGTCCGCCGGAGGCACCCGTGTCCAACGCCAACACCCGCCAGGCCCCCGCCCTGAACGCCTCCCCGACCGTCTTCCCTTCCAGCTCCGGGTGCCCGCCCACCTCCACGGCGGCGAACAACAGCACCCGCCGCTCGACCGGGATCGCCCCCAGGATCTGCCGCCCCATCATCGCCCCGGCGAACGCGGGCGCCGCCAGATGCGTCACGCTCCGGCTCCGCGTGGACGCACCGGGATGCGCGGCCCTCAGGGTGCGGTACACGGCGGTCGCGAAGTCGTCGTCGTACAGACGGAGGACCACCCGTAGGTCGGGCTGTACGGACCGTGCGTACAGCACGGCTTCCAGGTTGGTCGTGTCCGCGCTGGTCACCGCGAGCAGCGCGTTCGCGCGGTGGATCTTGGCGGCCTCCAGGACGCCTTCCTGGGTGACGTCGCCGAGCACGACGGGCACCCTGAGCCGCCGTGCGGTGGCGAGCCCGCGCGCGTCGGGGTCGGACTCGACGCAGACCACGGGGATGTCGAGTTCCCGCAGGCGCGTCAGTACCCGGGTGCCGATCTTGCCGAGTCCGAGCAGCACGACGTGTCCGCCGAGCCCGCGCGGCGGTTTGCGCAGCGCGGAGGCGCTCCGGAAGGTGCCCAGCGCTTCGAGCACCGCGGCGAGCAGCACCGGCAGCAGCAGCAACCCGACCAGACCGGAGAGCAGTTGGAGGATCTGGCGGCCGGTGGACGCGCCGACGGCGGGGTCGTTGATGGCGAACATGTCGAGCAGGGTCAGGTAGGTCGCCTGCACCGGGTGGTCCCCGGTGACCAGCGTCAACGCGACCGCGAGCGCGACCACGCACCCCACGAGCCCGGCCAGCGACCACCGCAGCCGCCGCGAGAACAGCGAGGCGAACGGCGGCACGATCCCGCGCCCGGCGGGCAGCGAGGGCCCGGAGTACGACACCTGCTCCAGTACGACGGTTCCGCGCCCGGCGGCGTCCCGTACCGTCGCCGCGTCGGGCAGCAGGAGTGGCCCCTGCTCCCCGCTCTCGGGACCGTTCGCGTCGCCGGCCGGGTCGCTGGGCGTCGCGGTCGCGGACAGCAGCGCCAGCGTGGCCAAGCCCGGGTCGGGGGTCTCGCCGGGCCGGGGCACCGGTCGTTCCACCGCGCGCAGCATCAGCCCGTCGGTCTGGACGACCTTGCTGGTGCCGGCGACGGCGCTCGCGGCCAGCGCGGGTGCGGCCGTGTCGGCGTCGGACATCACGGTCGTAGAGGCGTCGAACACCGCGGCGGGCCCCGTCGTACCACCCGTCGCCAGCGCGGCCGCCTGGTCGAGGAGTTCCTCGATGTGCTGCCCCAACCGCCGGTTGTAGAGCCGTAGTACGAGCCGGAGCGTGGGATTGAGGCGGCGGGCGGTGAGGGCGGCACGGATGTTGGTCTCGTCGTCGTCGTACACGAGGGCGAGAGCGGCCGCCCGCTCCACACCCGCCTCGGCGAGCACGTTCTCGGTCGCCTCGGCGGCCGCCACGAGCACCGGCTCGTCGCCCACCGGATCGCCCGAAGTGCCGTTGCCACCGGCCCGGTTGACGGCCGCGTTCACCACCCGGTCCAGCAGCGCCGAGGCCCCGCGGGAACGTCCGACGACCGGCGGGCGCACGGTGCGCTCGGCCGGCGGCACCACGAGCGTGACCTGCTCGCCGTACACCCCGCGCAACTCGGCCGCCAGCCGATGCGCGAGCCCGTCGTCACCGCACACCACCATGTGCGCGGCACCCGCATCACCCGGCGGACTCTGATTCGGAACGCTCACCACAAGGGCCAAGACTGCCTCACCGGTACGGGTGGTTGCACGGCCGGGTCCAGAACCGCTGCGTGGCACCGTCCCTGTCCCTGTCCCCGTCCCCGCCCCCGAGCCCGATCTCCCTGCGCCTGTCGTACCGTTCCCACAGATGATCCCGCGCGGAGTTGAGCAATGGCGGCGGAATCCTCGTACAGAAGAAAAGGGATCGTCCCCGAAAGCCCGGAGGTACCTCGCCCGTGGCCATCACCAAAGCCGCCCCGCAGCGGACGGGCGAGGACGCGAGCCCGCCGGGGGGCGAGCGGAAGCAGGAAGCGCCAAGAGCGCGGGACGAGCGGCGGCGGCTCGACTCGCCGCTCGCCCTCACGCTGTTGCTGGTCATGATGGTGCTCGCCCAGGGCCCCATGCGCCGCGCTCTCGGCGCACCCGTCATGCAGAGCTGGACGACCGTGTTCGTCGCCGTGATCGTGCAGGCGCTGCCCTTCCTCGTGTTGGGTGTGCTGCTGTCGGCGGCGATCGCGGTGTTCGTGCCGGCGTCGTTCTTCGCCCGGGCGCTGCCCAAGAGGCCTGCTCTGGCGGTACCGGTGGCGGGGGCGGCGGGGGTGGTGCTGCCGGGGTGCGAGTGCGCGTCGGTGCCCGTGGCCGGGGCGTTGGTGCGGCGGGGGGTCACGCCGGCCGCGGCGCTGGCGTTTCTGCTGTCCGCGCCGGCGATCAACCCGATCGTGCTGACGGCCACGGCTGTCGCCTTCCCCAACGACCCTGAGATGGTCCTCGCCCGACTCGTCGCGAGCCTGCTCGTGGCGTGCGTGATGGGCTGGTTGTGGCTGCGGCTGGGCCGCACCGACTGGCTGCGGCCGCCCGCCCGGGAGACGTACGACGGTCAGGGCCGGGGCGCCGCCTTCTGGGGCTCGGTCCGGCACGACGTGATGCACGCGGGCGGGTTCCTGGTCATCGGAGCGATGGCCGCCGCGACGCTCAAGGCGGTGGTGCCTCAGGAGTGGCTGCGGGTCGCGGCCGAGCATCCGGTCGTCTCGGTGCTGGCGCTCGCGATTCTCGCCGTACTGCTGTCGATCTGCTCGGAGGCGGACGCGTTCGTGGCCGCGTCACTGACGCAGTTCTCGCTCACCGCCCGGCTGACGTTCCTCGTCGTCGGGCCGATGATCGACCTGAAGCTGTTCGCGATGCAGGCGGGGACCTTCGGGCGCGGTTTCGCGCTGCGGTTCGCGCCCACGACCTTCGTCCTCGCCGTCGCGGTGTCGGTGCTGACCGGGGCGGTCCTGCTGTGAACCGGCAGGCGCAGGCCGCGGTCCTGTTCCTGCTCGGCGCGGCCCTGCTGCACGCGGGCCTCACCGACCTCTACCTGCGGTACGTCAAGGCCGGGCTGCGTCCGATGCTGCTGGCCTCTGGCGTCGTACTGATCGCGGCGGCGGTGGCGACGGTCTGGTACGAGTGGCGGGCGAGGAAGCAGCAGCACGGGGACGATGGTCATGCGCACCCCGAACCCCGCGTCTCCTGGCTCCTCGTCCTGCCCCTCCTCGCCCTGATCCTCGTCGCCCCGCCCGCCCTCGGCTCGTACAGCGCCCTGCGCACCGGTACGGCCCTGCAACAGCCGTTCGGCTACGCCGCGTTGCCCCCCGACGGACCGCTCCGCCTCAGCCTCGTCGACTACGCGGGCCGCGCGGCCTACGACCACGGACGTTCCCTCGGCGACCGGCAGGTCAAGGTCACCGGGTTCGTCGCGCTGGACCGCACCGGGGCGCCGTACCTGGTCCGCATGGCCCTCAACTGCTGTGCCGCGGACGCCCAGCCGGTCAAGGTCGGCCTGACCGGCAGGATCCCGCCGGTGCTGCAGCCGGACACCTGGCTGGAGGTCACCGGCACGTACACGGCCAAGCGGACCAAGGACCCGGTCAACGGCGGCCCGATCCCGTTCATCGAGGTCAGCTGCGCCGCACCGGCCAAGGCGCCCAAGGACCCGTACGACGAGACCTGGAACAACTGACCTCAGCCCTCCTCGTCTCCGTCGCCCTGCTCCTCGTCCTGGTCGTTGCTCTTGTCCTGACCGTCCTTGCCCTTCTTGCCGTCGTCCGTCGTGGAGGGGGAGGGCGACGGGGGCGTGGGGGAGGGCTCGGGTGTGTCGGAGAGGTTGGTCGCGGACGCCTCGCCTGCCTCACCCGCCCCGGAGGTAACCGGTGTCGAGGCCGTGGCAGAGCCGCTCGTGGTGGCCGGTGTACCGCTCCGGGGGCGGTCCGCCGAGCTGTCGCCCGGTGAGAACCAGAGCATCCCGGCGAGCATCGCGGCGAGGAAGACCAGGACCCCGGCGACCGTCCCCATCACCCTCGGCCGGCGCGGGAACCCCGGCCGCCCGGCACGCGCCGCACCGCGGGACCGGGACGGCGGCCGTACGACGGCGGACGGCAGTGTGTACGTGGTCGCCGTGACCGGAGCGGCGGGTTCGGGTTCCGGCAACGGTTCCGACCGTCCCTGCCACGCCCCGCCGCCGAACCACTCGGCGATCTGCGGCGCGGTGGGGCGGTCCTCGGGCCGCTTGGCGAGGAGCCCGAGGAGGAAGTTCTCGAAGGCGGGCGGGAGTTCGGCGCGGACCTGCCGGATCGGTACGGGGGTGGCGTCGAGGTGCTGGTGCAGGATCGCCACGGCGGTGTCGGCCTGGAAGGGCGGGCGCCCGGTGAGGAGTTGGTAGAGCAGACAGCCCAGCGCGTAGACGTCCGAGGCCGGACCGGCGGCCTGCCCCAGCGCGCGTTCGGGGGCGAGGTAGAGGCTGGTGCCGACGATCTGGCCGGTGGTGGTGAGCGCGCCGGACGGGTCGTCGACGAAGCGGGCGATGCCGAAGTCGCCGATCTTCAGGGTGCCGTCGGCGTCCAGCAGCAGGTTGGCGGGCTTGATGTCGCGGTGCACGATGCCCTGCTGGTGGGCGGCGGCGAGCCCGGCGGCGGCCTGTGCGGCGATCCGGGCCACCTGCTCGACGGGGAGCGGTCCCGCGGTGCTGAGCCGGCGGGCGAGGCTGTCGCCCTCGACCAGTTCCATCACCAGGAAGAGCCGGCCGTCGTACTCGCCGAAGTCGTACACGCCCACCACGTGCGGGTGGTTGAGCCGGCCGGCGGTCTGGGCCTCCAGCCGGAAGCGCGAGGTCGCCGTCGGATCGGAGTCGTGGGGGAGGAGGAGCTTCACGGCCACCCTCCTGCCGAGCGTCTCGTCGACCGCCCGCCAGACCTCCCCCATCGCGCCGCGTCCGATCGGATCCTGCAGCCGGTACCGGCCCGCTATCAGCACCTGTGTTTCATCCTCATGCCGTGAATACCGTGAATGCCGTGAATAACGTGAATGCCGTACATACCGCGATGACGTCTCGACCGCCGCGGGACTCAACGCCCCACGGTGACACGGGTGATGGTGGGGGATGCCGCAGTCGGCCCAGCCTACCGGCGCAGCGACCCCGCCGAGATCCGTCCTCCCACGATCAAGGCGGCGTGTATTGCTGCCGCAGGAGGCTCCCCCTACGCTTTATCTGATGGGTCGTCAGATTCGTGCCGGGATATCGGCAGGCAGCAGGGGGCAAGCAGTGGTCAGTGTCAGTGTCGACAGCAGCGCCAGGGAACTGCCCAAGGTCATCAGCGTTGACGATCATGTGATCGAGCCCGCGCATCTCTTCGAGACGTGGCTTCCGGCGAAGTACCGGGACAGGGGGCCGAAGCCGTTCACCGCGGGTATCGGTGATCTTCAGTACGTCGGGGGGAAGTACCGGTTCACGACCGACCCGGAGGGTCAGCTCACCGACTGGTGGGAGTACGAGGGCGAGCTGTTCCCGTACAAGCGCATCATCGCGGCCGTCGGCTTCTCGCGGGACGAGATGACGCTCGACGGGATCACGCGGGAGCAGATGCGGCGGGGTTGCTGGGATCCGAAGGCCCGGCTGGAGGACATGGACATGAACCATGTGGAGGGCTCGCTCTGCTTCCCCACCTTCCCCCGCTTCTGCGGGCAGACCTTCGCGGAGGCCAAGGACAAGGAGGTCGGGCTCGCGTGCGTGCGGGCGTACAACGACTGGATGGTCGAGGAGTGGTGCGGCGACAGCGGCGGCCGGCTCATCCCGCTGTGCCTCATCCCGCTGTGGGACATCGACCTGGCCGTCGCGGAGATCCGGCGCAACGCCGAACGGGGTGTACGGGCCGTGACGTTCAGCGAGATCCCGACGTATCTCGGGCTGCCGTCGATCCACTCCGGCTACTGGGACCCCTTCTTCGCGGCCTGCGAGGAGACCGGGACCGTGGTGAACATGCACATCGGGTCCTCGTCGCAGATGCCGGCCGCGTCCCCCGACGCTCCCCCCGCCGTCCAGGCCGCGCTGAGCTTCAACAACGCCATGGCGTCGATGATGGACTTCCTCTTCTCCGGGGTCCTGGTGAAGTTCCCGCGACTGAAACTGGCGTACAGCGAGGGGCAGATGGGCTGGATCCCGTACGCCCTGGAACGCGCCGACGACGTCTGGGAGGAGCACCGGGCGTGGGGCGGGGTCAAGGACCTGATCCCGGAGCCGCCGTCGACGTACTACTACCGGCAGATCTTCTGCTGCTTCTTCCGCGACAAGCACGGCATCGAGGCGATCAGGACGGTCGGCGAGGACAACGCGACCTTCGAGACGGACTACCCGCACGTCGACTCGACCTGGCCGCACACCAAGCAGGTCGCCGCGGAACATGTGGCCGGCCTCTCCGACGAGGTGACGTACAAGCTGCTGCGGGGCAACGCCATCCGGATGCTGGAGCTTCCCTTCGACAAGGGTGCCTAGAAGGGGCGTTCGACGGGCAGGCACTGCGTATGAAGGTCTCCGTCGATTCCAACCTGTGCTACGGCTCCTTCGATTGCGTCTACCGCGTTCCGTCCGTCTTCACGGTGACGGACGGATTCGGCGCCGTCATACCCGGCCGCGAGGACACCGGCGACGATCCGGACGTGCGGGAGGCGGCCGAGCTCTGCCCGTCGCAGGCGATCACCGTCAGCGAGCGGAACGGTTAGCGCCGCTGCAGGCATCGGCACTAGCGGACCGGCCAGCTCCACCCCGACCCCGCGAGCGCCCGCGCCCGCGCCTCCACCACGGCCATCCGCGCCCCCCGCTCGACGGTGTCCACGTGAGCCGCCTGCCCGGTCGCCTGCCCCTCCCACTTCCGGTAGAGCAGCCCGACCTCGGACGAGAACCACCCACGGCTCACGGAGTTCAGCGCCAGCAGCAGCCCCGTGTCCTCGGACGCCGGCAGCGCCATCCAGCCGCCGAGAGTCAGCAGTAGATCCCGTCGTACGAAGAGGGTCGCCGGGTGGACCTGGGCGCGGAAGCCGTTGGCCCGCCAGAAGGCGAGCACCGCGCCGCGCTCGATCGGTCCGTCGGCCGGGTCCCCGGGAAAACCCGCGGTCGAGCCGTCCGGAAACCGGTCCAGGACGCGGGAGGTCGCCCAGCCGATCGTCGGATCGGCTTCCAGGGCGGCCAGGTCGCGGGCCAGGGTGCCGGGGGTGAGTTGGTCGTCGGCGTCGAGGATCTTCACGTACGCGCCCTCCGCGTGCGCGAGCGCGATCGTGCGGGCGACACCGGGGCCGCCGGGACGCCCCTGCCGGAAAGTCACCCGGTCGTCGTCGGGGACGTACGGGGCGACGGCGTTCGTCTGTCCGTCCTCCTGGATCACCCAGTGCCACTCCCAGCCGCCCGGTAACTCCTGGTCGCACAGCGACCTGTGGGCCTCGGGGAGGAAGCGGGCCGAGGGGGCGTGGACAGCGGTGACGATGATGATGCGCCGGGTCACGGCGACACCCACCACCTTTCCAGGGGAGTGGAGAAACGAGCTCCGTGCGGTCGCCGGCCCACGGCTGAGCGCCCGGAGCCCGGGCACGTAAACGCCCGACCGCTGGCGACGGGGGATGCACCAGCGATCGGGCTATGGCCAACAGTAACAAGGCTGCTTGTCCGGCGGGAGTCGACTGCTGAGCCGTAGCAAGAAGTTGTGAGCGGGATCACGCGACCCAGCCTCTTCCGTCACTCGCCGCGCGGCGGCCCGTCACCGGTCGAACGATGGCCGTCACCGGTCGCAAGGCGGCTCGTACGACAGCCGCGGCAGGTACTCGTGCCACTTCTCCGGTGTCAGAACGCCCCGGGTGGTCGAGCAGATGCGGCTGATGGCGTCGTCGACGTCGAGGTTCCACAGCCGGACGGTGTCGGTGCCGCTGGACACCCCGATCATGTGGCTCTTGGGGCTGAAGGACAGGAAGTTGCCCGTCTTGGCGTTGGGGCTCATCGACTGGCCGATGGGAGAGGCGTGGGCGGGGTCCCCGGCGTCCCAGAGGCGGACCGTGTTGTCGTTGCCGCCGCTGGCCAGGGTGTCGCCGTCCACGCTGAAGGTCAGCGACACGACCGCCTCGGTGTGGCCGGTGAGGGGGGAGCCCAGTCCGGTCGCCTCGGCGGGGTCGGTGACGTTCCACAGCCGTACGGTGTCGTCGTCGCTGCCGCTGGCCAGCGTGTGGCCGTCCGGGCCGAACGCGAGCACGTTGACGGGGCCGACGTGGCCCGTGAGCGGGGCGCCGAGGGACTTGGTGCGGCTCGGGTCGGTGACGTTCCACAGCCGGACGCTGCCGTCCGCGCTGCCGCTGGCCAGCGTGTGGCCGTCCGGGCTGAACGCGAGGGCGTTGACGTAGCCCTTGTGGCCGGTGAGCGGCGTACCGAACGGAACGACGTGGGAGGGGTCGCGCACGTTCCACAGCTGGAGGGTGCGCTCGTCGTAGGCGGTCGCGAGGGTGCGCCCGTCGGGGCTGAAGGCCAGCGCGTCGGGGCCCATGAACCGGGTCCGCAGGGTGAGGGGCGGCCCGTAGGAGGCCGGCCGGGTCGGGTCGGTGACGTTC
This sequence comes from Streptomyces sp. NPDC006602, assembly GCF_042870385.1. Taxonomy (NCBI): domain Bacteria; kingdom Bacillati; phylum Actinomycetota; class Actinomycetes; order Kitasatosporales; family Streptomycetaceae; genus Streptomyces; species Streptomyces sp. NPDC006602. Next base: position 60,988 of record NZ_JBIAHG010000013.1, read on the forward strand.
AGCAGGTACACCTCCCGGCTGCCCGTCAGCACCGCGAGCGTGTGGCCGTCGGGGGAGAACGCCAGCGAACGCTGGCCCTCGTCACTGGGCATGAACGGCTCGCTCAGGGACACCGGCCGGTCGGGAGTGTCCACGTTCCACAGCCGGATCCGTCCGTCGCGCGCGGCCGTGGCGAGCACCCGCCCGTCCGGCCGGAACGCCCCGCTCCGGCCGATCATGTCCGACGTCGGGATCGACCACAGGCGGACCTTGCTGTCGCCGCTCCCGGTGGCGAGGGTGCGGCCGTCCGGGCTGAAGCCCAGCGCGTACATCTCGCCGCTGCTGCCCGCGAGCGGCTCGCCGACCTGCGCCGGGTACGCCGGATCGCTGACGTTCCACAGGCTCGCCGTGCTGTCCGCGCTGGCGGCGGCGAGCGTCGTACCGTCGGGGCTGAAGGCCACGGACCACACCGCGCCGGTGTGGCCGGTGAGCGGCCCGCCGACGGCCTCGGCGTGCGCGGGATCGGCCACGTCCCACAGCCGTACGGTGTCGTCCGCGCTGCCGCTGGCGAGGGTGCGGCCGTCGGGGCTGAAGGCCACGGAGTGCACGAGGGCCGTGTGGCCCCTCAGCACCGGGCCGACCCGCTTGGGACGGCGAGGGTCGGCCGTGTTCCACAGCCGGATCGTGTCGTCGTCGCCGCCGGTCGCCAACGTCCGCCCGTCGGGGCTGAAGGCCACGGCGCGGACCGCGGCCGTGTGCCCGGTGAGAGCGCCGAGCGCCTTCGGCCGGCCCGGGTCCGCCATGTCCCACAGGTGTACGGTCCGGTCCTCGCCGGCGGAGGCCAGTGTCCGTCCGTCCGGGCTGAAGGCGAGCAGGTAGATCGTGCCCTCATGCCCGGTCAGGGGCTTGCCCAGCGGGATCGGATGCCGGGGGTCCCGTACGTCCCACAGGCGAATGGTGCCGTCGTCCCCGGCGCTGGCGAGAGTGGTGCCGTCCGGGCTGAAGACCGCGCTGCTCACCCAGCTCGTGTGCCCGGTGAGGGGCTTGCCCAGGGGTTTGGGGTGCGTCGGGTCCCGCACGTCCCACAGGCGTACGGTCCGGTCGTAGCTGGCGGTGGCCAGCGTGTGTCCGTTCGGGCTGAACGAGGTGAGGTAGACGGCGCCGGTGTGGCCGAGCAGCGGGGTGGCCAGGGGGGCGTTCACGATCGAGATCAGCCGGTTCTTCGTGCCCTCGTCGCCGGGCCGCAGGTCGTGGGCGACCAGGTCGAGCTGGGCGGACAACGAGGGGTCCGTGTACTGGACGCGGTCCGCCTCGGCGACCACCTGTTCGAACATCGCGTCGTTGCGCTGCTGCCACGCGATCACCGCCGCGCCGACGGCCACCATGGCCAGCACGACCAGCGCCGACACCGCGCCGCGGCTGATCCAGACGGTCCGCCTGCGCAGCCTGACCGAGGCGGCCAGGAAGTCCACCGCGCTGCGGGTCAGGAAGGTCTCGCCGGCGGACTTCGCCCAGGTGTGGGCCTGTTCCAGCCGCGAACCCCGGTAGAGGAGGGAGGTGTCGCGGTGGGAACCCTCCCAGGCGCGGCCGTCCTCCTCGAGACGCTGGCGCAGCAGATGGTCGCTGCGGCCCTCGTCGATCCAGTCGCGCAGCCGGGGCCAGGCGGTCAGCAGCGCCTCGTGGGTGATCTCCACCGTCTCCGCGTCGAGCGTCACCAACCGGGCGCGTACGAGGGCTTCGAGCGACTCCTCCGTCTTGTCCGGGTCCCTCGACTCCTGAGCCAACTGCCGTCGCGTCCCGCGCCGACGGGTCGCCTGGGTGTCCTCGCCCAGCCGGACGAGGCGGAGCAGCAGCAGCCGCGCGGCCGTACGCGCCGCCGGGTCCAGCCCGGACCAGGCCCGCTCGGCGGTCGCCGCCACCGCGCCCTGGATGCCGCCCGCCGCGCGGTAGCCGGCCAGCGTCAGCCGGCCGCCCTTGCGGCGCTGCCAGGTGGCGAGCAGCGCGTGGGACAGCAGCGGCAGCACTCCCGCGTCGTGCGCGCCGCGCGGCCCGTCGGCGCTCACCTCCCGGGTGATCAGCTCCGCCAGGCCGGGCTCCATCTCCAGCCCGACGGCCTTGGCGGGCCCGGTCACCGCTTCCCGCAACTCCGCGGTGGTCAGCGGCCCGAGCACCATGTGCCGGTGCTGGAGCGCGTCGGCCAGTTCGGGATACCCGAGGCACTGCTCGTAGAAATCGGCCCGGATGCCGAGGACCACGAGCACGGGGGGTTGCTCACCCAGCCCGGCGGGCGTGCACGCGGCGTGCAGGAACTGGATGAACCTCCTCCGCTCGGCCTCGTCGGAGCAGAGGGTGAACGCCTCCTCGAACTGGTCCACGATGACGACCGGAGGGGCGGGGTTCTCACAGCGCGCCGCCCACGCGGTGACGGTGTCCCTCACGGCCTGGGTCTCCTCCGCGCTCGACGCGCCGGACCCGCCGGAGGTGCCGGACCCGCCGGACGTGCCGGACGCGCCGGAGGTGCCGGACGCGCCGGAGGTGCCTGACGCGACCTCCGCGAGCCCGGGTATCCGGCCGGTCAGCTCCGCGAGCGGATCGGCGCCCGGTACGAGCTGGAGCACCTCCCGCGCCGGGGCGTCGCTCTCGCCGCCCGGCGCGCCCTGCCGCAGGGCGGGTACCAGGCCGGCGTTGAGCAGGGAGGACTTTCCCGCCCCCGAGGCGCCGACGAGCATCACCAGGCCGCCCGTCTTCTCCGCCGCACGCAGCTGGGCGGCGAGGGCCTCGGTGCTGCGCCCCCGGCCGAAGAACCAGCGGGCGTCCTCCTGACGGTAGGAGGCGAGCCCGCGATACGGGCACACACCGGCCCGCTGCTCCTCCTCCCCCTCCGCAGGGGCGGCGGCCCGCTCCCCGGCCGGATCGGCCACCGCCCGTTCCCACAGCCGCTGCCACTGGCCCAGGTCGTAGAGCCCGGGCGCCACCGGCGCGGGCCGCTCGCGGCGGGCCTGGGGAATCAGGACCTGCAGTACGGCGGACAGCGCGGCGAACTGCGCGGGCACGTTCTTCGCCCGCCGCCAGTCGCTGATCCGCTGGGCGGACACCCGTACGGCCCGCCCGCGTTCGTCGACCCGCTGAAGCCGTACGACCGCTTCCGACACGCTCTTGAGGGGTGGGTTGCCGGCCTCCCTGTACAGCAGCGCGAGGCGTTCGGCGAAGGCCGTGCGTGCCCCTGAGTCGGAACTCAAGGCGTCCACCCCTTACTGCTCCGCGCTTGGACATCCGGACCATCGGCCCGTTCGGACCACCGGACCACCGGTCCGTCCCGGCTGTCCGGACCCTTGGACCATCCGGACCGGAAAACTCACTTTATATGGCTGACCTGCGGTTACGGATCCGGACCGGTACCGGAACCTCCTCAGCCGGGCCCCCTGCTGGCAGGATCACGACGCAACAGCGCAGCAATCGGACGTCGTCCAGACAGGCCACCAGCTCAGCGCTCGGAGAGACCACCCATGACGCCGTATGTTCTCGGCCAACTTCCGCCGGAAACACGACACGGCGCGCCGGTCTCCTTCCATGAGCACCAGAGCCCGTGGACCGACGCCGCCCGCATGGTTCGGCACCGGTCCCCACGAGGGGAGGGACCGGCGCCGGACGACGCGTGGCGCGCTCTGTTGCTGCGCTGTCGCTCTTCTTCAGGCCAGTTGCAGGCGGTCGGCCAGCCCGGCGGTCGTGAACGCCTTCACGACGTCCTCTCGGCCTTCGGTGAAGTGGGACCAGCTGTCGCAGTGCACCGGAACCACCCGGCGCGCGTCGAGGATCCGCGCCGCCTCGGCGGCCCCGGCGCTGTCCAGGACGAGCGGTTCGCCGTCGAAGAGCACCGGGAAGCGGGGGGCTCCGGCGAACAGGACGGCCGTGTCGACCGGCCCGAAGCGCTCGGCGATCCGCCGCACCGCGTCGAGTGAGGCGTTGTCGCCGCTGACGTAGACGGTCGACAGGCCCTCGCCCGTCAGCACGAAGCCGACGACCTGTCCGGTGACCGGCACGACGTCCTCATGCGTCCCCGGTCCGTGGATCGCGGGCACGCCGGTCACGGTGACCGTGCCGCCGCCCGGGCGGTCCAGCTCGACCGACTCCCAGTCCTCGAGTCCCTTGGCGCCGCCGCCCAGACGCCGGCCGCCGCCGGGCGTGGTAAGGGTGAGCGGGACGTCGGCGAGCAGGGCACGGCCGGAGCGGTCGAGGTTGTCGGCGTGCTCGTCGTGCGAGAGGAGCACCACGTCGATACGGCCCAGATCGCCGGGGGCGGCGGCCGAGGGCGCGGTCTTGGTCAGGAGCGGCCGGCCGGGCGTCCGGTAGTCGCCGGGCGCGTCGAAGGTGGGGTCGGTCAGGAAGCGCAGGCCGCCGTACTCGAAGAGGGCGGTGGGGCCGCCGAGGACGCGGACGGGGAGCTGGGCGGCGTTCGTGCGGGCAGGGGTCGTCATGAAGGCACACACCTCACGGATGGGAGTGACTCTATCCGTGAGAGACAGTAGTCGTGTCTCACGGATGGCGGCAAGCCGTACCATGAGAGCCATGCAGGAGACCGCGACCGCCGAGCCCGCACCGCCGCCCGCGCCGGGCGCGGAGCAGTACCTCGCCCTCGACTTCGCCAACACCGCCATCGCGCTGCCCGGCGGCCAGTTCCTCGACCTCCTCGGCACCCCCGCCGCCGCCAACCAGTGGCTGTACGAGCGCGGACTCGCCCCGGCGGACGCCGGCATGCGGGAGATGTGCGCGGCGCAACTGCGCTCACTGCGCGAGAACGTCAGGGCGCTGTTGGCGTCCCGGGTCGCCGGGCTCCCGGCCCTGCCCGCGGCCCTCTCCGCCGTCAACGACGCGCTGACCAGGGCACCCACGGCCGCCCTGCTGCACTGGGACGAGAAGAACGGCCCCTACCGCGCCGCCCCGCACCCCACCACGCAGATCGTCGACCACGCCCTGGCCGTCCTCGCCGCCAACACGGCCGACCTGCTCACCGGCCCCGACGCCGAACGCCTCACCGCCTGTGGCTCCCCTCCCTGCGGCCGCTACCTCCTCAAGCACGGCCGCCGCCAGTGGTGCTCCACCCGCTGCGGCGACCGCGCCCGTGCGGCCCGCGCGTACGCCCGGCGTACGGGGCGCGAGACGGACTGACCGGCGCGCGGGGCAGCACTTTCACCGGCTCTTCGCCGGTCTCGGACCACGAGCCGTGGGGGGCGTCCCATGAGGGAATCGCGCCCGGTTCACCACCGGTCGGCTCGCCTGTTCGAACGGCGCGGCGCTCTAGAAGCGCAGCAGCCGTTGCGTGAGCTCCCGGTACTGCCGCAGCGCGAGGCGGAGCTCGGTGGACTCCTCTTCGGGATCCCGGTCCTCCCAGCCCTCGCGCATGACCCGCCGCACCTCGGCCAGGGCGCTCACGAGCTGGGCGGTGGCCTCGTCGAAGGCGCCCTCTGCCTCTTCCAGCGCTTCCCGCGGGGTGTCGGCGAACTTGTTGACGGCATGTCCGAGCCGCGTGGCGATCTGTTCCCGCTCGTCCGACGGGACCAGCGGTTCCGGCCCCGAGGTGCGGCGTCCGGACACCCCACGGGGCTGGTCCGCGGGCTGTTGGGCGCGTGTCTGGTCGTACATCATCAGTGCCGCTTTCCTGTGTGTCGTGCCGGGTGTTCCGGAGCGGCATGGCTCTGCGCCGTGCCGCCAGTCAACGTCCGACGTCGGCCCGTGTCAACGCGGACTCTCGTGCAGTGCCCGCGGCATCACACCTTCTGACGACGACCCTTCTCGGGGCGAGCCTCTCGAGGGCGTCGACGTCCGACGTGAAGACGGTGACGTCGCCCTGCCGGCGGGCGCGGGCCACCGAGCCGCCGAGTCGGGCGTCGGCGGACGGCCGCACCCGCCGCCCTGCCGTGACCGGTTGCCCGGCGCTGGGACCGTGGTGGCTCAGGTGAGCTGGTCGGGGCGCAGTGTGGGCAGGATCGTGCCGAGGCGGGGCAGGGTGGTCGGCTGCAGGGCCGGCAGGACCATCAGCTCCGGGTCCTGGAGGAGAAGTCGGGCGTGGAGTGCGCGCAGGCTCGGGCCCGGTTCGGCGCCCATCTCCTCGATGCCGCGGGCGCGGTGGTCGGAATACAGCTTCAGGGCCTCGTTGCCTCGGTCCGAGCGGTAGAGGGCCAGCATCAGCAGCCAGACGAAGCGTTCGCGCAGCGGGTACTTGTCCACCGCGTAGTGCAGGTCCGGGACGGCGTTGCGGTGTCTGCCCAGCTCCAGTTCGAGCTCCGCGCGTACCTCCATGTCGGAGAGGAAGCGCTCCTGGCGGTACAGCCGTTCGCGTTGGAGCATCGGGCCTTCGAGGCCCTCGGCGAGCGGTCCGGTGGACATGACGCGGGCTCGCTCCAGCAGTTCCGCCGCCTTGAGGATCTTGCCCTCGCGGGCTGCGCTGATCCCGGCCGACGCCAGCCCTTCGTACGCGTAGAGATCGACGTACGCGTTCCCGGTGTCCAGGTGGTAGCCACCCGCCGACCACTCCAGGGCTATGCCCTCCTCACAGGACGCTTCCGCCGCGAACAGGTCGCGGAGGCTGGAGACGGACTTCTGGATCAGGTTCTTGGCGTAGGCCGGGTAGTCCTCACCCCAGAGCGCCTCGATCAGTTGATCGATCCCTGTTTCGAGACCCCGCCTCAGCAGCAGCACGGCCAGCAGGGCGCGTTGCTTGGGCGGGCCCAGCTCCAGTGGGGTGTCGGCGTGTGCCACCTGAAGCGTGCCGAAGAGGCGGAAATGCCAGGGTGACTCGTCCCTGGGTTCGAAGCCGACCTCACGCAGCAGCACGCCTGACATGCGCAACCCCCCGGTCAATTAGCCATGCGACAGCAGGACGGTATGCACTGAAAGCGCTTTCTGCCAGTCAATAAGCGGCCGGAAGATTGCTCAAAGGCTGCCCGTGGCGGGCCCGACGCGCTCGGTGTGCGACCGCCCGGATGGTCAACGGGCTCCAGGCCGACCTGGTGGCGATCGTCGGTGACCTCGCCGACGGCACCGCCGCCCAGTTGGGACCGGCGGCGAGGCCGCTGCGGCACCTGGAGTCGCGGTACGGCAGCTTCTTCGTCACGGGCAATCACGAGTACCTCTACGACGGCGTGGAGGACTGGCTGGACGAGATGCGCGCCGTCGACGTCCGGCCGCTGGTGAACGAGCGCGTCGAGATCCGGCACAACGGCGCCGTCCTCGACCTGGCGGGGGTGGAGGACCTGGCCGGCGAGGAGACCGGCCGCGGTCCCGACCTGGAGGGCGCCCTGAGCGGACGTGACACCTCGCGCCCCGTCGTGCTCCTCGCCCACCAGCCGGTGTTCGCCGAGGAGGCCGCCCGCCACGGTGTCGACCTCCAGTTGTCCGGGCACACCCACGGCGGTCAGATGTTCCCGCTCACCGCCGTGACGGCGATGTCCAGTCCGGTCACCGCCGGGCTCGGCAGCGTGGACGACACCACCCTCTACGTCACGAGCGGCGCCGGCTTCTTCGGCCCACCGGTCCGGGTCGGTCCCCCGCGGACATCTCCCTGCTCGAACTCCGCCCGCAGAACAGGTGACCAGGGCTGCCCGCCGGCCGGTCACCAGCGTTCCACGACAGCTCCAGCAGCCGACGAGACAGGAGAGCCCCATGCGCGGCCCGACCACCCGCCCGCAAGCCGGCACCGCACCAGACCTGCCGCGGACCGACGACACCGCACGCCCCGACCCCGAGGCGTCCCACGAGCCCGTCCCGCACCGGCATGCGGCCCTCCTCGATCCCCTCACCCACATCCTCGGCATCTTCGTCGGGGCAAACCCGCGTCCCACCGCGCCCCGGCCCTGACCTGACCTCGTCCGCCCGCGCGTCCTGCCCGAGCAGGCAAGGTCTCGTACGCATGGGTGCGCGCCCGGCCGTGCGTTGGGGCTCGACGCCTCGTCACCCCGTGGGCAAGACGGTCTGGGCGGCGGTGTCGGCAGCCGACCAGGTGGCTTTGTCCCGCCGGGATGCGTGACATCCAACCGTCTAGGCTCTCCGGCATGGCGAAGCGCAAGGTTCAGCGGCGGGCCCGGAAGGTTCTGGGCGAGGACCCCGTGGCCTTGGTCTGGTGCGAGCTCGGCCAGCCGATTCCCACGCCACCCAAGGAGGTTCACCGGGCGGCGGGCAAAGGACGGCTGAAGCCTGGGCATCACTGGCTGCTGTACGTCGGTGGTGTCGTGTTCTTCTTCGTCCTGGTGCCGATGGTGCTGGTCGGCAAGCTCGCAGACATGCTGGGCCAGACTTCTTACGGAGGGGAAGGCACTACCCGCCGCGCCGCCAGAAGCGTCGGCCACCAAGCCAACGATCCGACCAGCGGCGTCTTCGACGGCGACTGGAACCTGACCGCGGGTCAGTTGCTGCTGCGCTGGTACGGCCACTCGCCCAACCCCAAGCGCCTGGTGATGCTGGCCCGTGACCGCGTCTGCGTGGCCGCCTCCCCGCGCCGTTCGATGTCGCCCACCACAGCCGACGACTTCCGGACCGTCGCGGAATTCTCCTTCGACGAAGCCCGTGTCGAGGCCGAGGCGGGCCAACCGCGCGGATTCGCCACCTTCAGACTCCGCTTCGCCGACGGTTCCTGGCTGGAGCTCCGCAGACTTGCCGAGCCCGAGGACGCGGACCACTTCCTGCGCACGGTAAGTACCTGACCTGCACCTCCGGCCCGGCTGCACCCGTCAGTTCTCGCCTTCCTCCCGGCCGACGCGACGTTCCGCCATGAGCGCGTGTCCGCGGGCGGTGCGTCGGTGGTGCACTGGACCGGGCGCGGGTGGTGGGCTTGAGGCGCGGGTGGTGGGCTTGAGGCGCGGGTGGTGGGCTTGAGGCGCGGGTGGTGGGCTTGAGGCGCGGGTGGTGGGCTTGATCGTCCGCCATCACGCCGTGCGCTCCTCCGGCTTGAGGGTGTCGCGCAGCCGCCGTAGATCGTCCGCCGGCCGTCCCAGGCCGTTCAGCTGCAACCGGGCCGCCTCCGTACGGGCGTCCGGGTGCACGGTGAAAGCCAGGTTCAACGACTGGTGCACCATCCACTGGTCGTAGGCCAGCAGCCGCCCCGCGTACGCCTGCGCCCGTACCAGGTCAGGGTCAGTGAGCGGCAGCCCCCGCAGTCGGGCCTGCAGGTGGAGGAAGGCCGAGTTGGCGTGGCCGCAGTCCCGGGCGGCCTGCCCGGAGAGGGGGCCGGGCTCCCCGCAGGAGGCCACCGCCGCGTCGGCTTGCTGCTGGGCGGCGAGGGCCTCGTTCAGCACCTCGACCAGCACTCGCACCTGCGCTGGGCGCGACAGCCGGGGCGGACAAGGCCGGGTACGCAGCCGTGCGACGAGGCGGACGGCACGGTGTCGCAAGGTGGCGCCACTGCCGGTCGACGATACGGGCATGGTTCCTCCTGGTCAGCACGGCTGGACCAGGGACCGTCGGCGGACGCCTCCGCGGTTCCGGTGAGTCCCGTCACCGGCCCCTCGCCCAGGCGCGTGCACTTCCAGTGTGCGCCTGTCGCCGTTCCGAGACCGGGTTGGTGTTACCTGGCACCGTGCGTACGAAAGAAGCGACGCGCTGTCCAGAGGACGACGACCAACACCGTCGCCGCGAGCGTGAAGTTGAGCGCGTCAACGACCTCGACAACGGAGTGGGGTGCGTGCACCATGCCCGGCACCTTGGTTCCGATCATCCCCAGACCCATGAGGAGAGGGAACCATGCCCAGAGGAAGCGCATGCCCTGGTCGAGGCCCTGTCCCTTCCGAGCCTGGGTGCGCTCCCACCACCGGCCGGCGAGGCTTCCGAGAACGAGCAGGCACCCCGTCGCGACTACGGACCAGTCCATGAATCGCAGCATCACAGCTCCCTTGACCGGCAGGATCTTCCTCCTGCGGACGACCGCACGCAAGGAGCTCGTGGCTGAGGTGCTCCAGGGCAAAAGAGCTAGACCTCGATGTCGGCCTCCGGGTCCGCTCCTGACCGGTAGCGGCCGGTGAGCACCCGTTCCCTCAGGTGTTCGATGTAGAGGGCGGTCTTGATCTCCAGCGGGAAGTCGGGCGGCCAGATCTGTCGCTCGTAGCGGAAGCGGTGGCCGCGGAAGGAGAAGCGGGTCTCCGCGTGGACCGAAGTTTCCCTGTCCACGATGGCGAAGTGCGCCAGGCGTCCGCCCGCCAAGGCCGGGAGCCGATCCGGGACGAAGAGTTCGTCGAGCCCTTCGCGTGCGAGGGCGCGGAAGCGCTCGACGTACTCGTCCCGGGTCTCGTTCACGTCCACGTCCACGGGTGACATCCTCCGACAAGTCGCGCAGTTGTGGACCGCGCTGGTGACCGAGCCGAGAACGACGTCACCGAGGTTGCCGGCGACGACCCGGTGCAAGGCGTTGACCGTGATCCCCTCGGACGCCCCGGCGACCGGTTGCTGCTCGTTGACGACGAGCCATCTGCCGCCGGGAAGGCTGACCTCGCCCTTCGGCGCGGTCGGCACGGTGCCCCCGCACCGCCGACCGTCAGGGAGAGCGGGTGCTGCCGGTCGCCCGCTCGCAGGTGCTGGACGCTGTGGCCGTCAGCCCCGAGACGCCGATCACTGGCGGCCTTTGGTCAAGGGGGCGCGGCCTTCGCTGGTCGACGAGGCACGACTCCCATTCGCGATCAAGCGAATGGGCCTCTGACCAGCGTCGGGGTGGCGGGATTTGAACCCACGACCTCTTCGTCTCTCCCCGTATGAGGTCGGAACAGGATTTCGACGTGCTCAAATGACGTTTGTGCAGGTCGCGACTTGGCCTGTGCTTGTCTCGCGTGGTTCGGGAGGGCATCCGGGAGTCGGTCGGCTCCCTGATGGCTCCCAGCGGGACCTCGGCCGACAGTCGCCAAGTCGGCCCGTCCCGTCGTGGCGGTGCGGCGCCGGTCGCGATGTGCCGCGCGGTCGCATGATCAGCTGACAGGTTCTTCAAGAGTTCTTCATCGGCTCCGTCCTACGGTCGCTCTGCCCGCCGCGTCCGCGGACGGGTCCGACAGGAGAGCGGGAGAACCGGTGAGGACGAATCGGGTACTGCTGGCCGCGGTGGCCTCGGTCATGGCGCTGGCGCTGACCGGTTGCGGGGGCGACGACGGCGAGTCGGAGATCCCGACGGCCGCGAGCGGCGGCGCGACCACCTCGTCCGTCGGCTCGGACGGGCAGAGCGGCGGGGACGACGTGGCCGCCTATGTGCAGGCACAGCGGGAGTACGTGAAGTGCCTGCGGGAGAACGGGGTCGACGCTCCGGACCCGGACGACAAAGGAACCATCGACTTCGGTGACAACCTGGCCCTGAAGAAGGACGCGAAGTTCCGGGCCGCCACGGAGAAGTGCGCCGACCACCTGACAGCCGTGCCCGAGAGCATCGAGAAGGACAACCAGTCCAAGCTCACCGCCGAGCAGATCAAGGTGAAGCAGCAGTACGCGCAGTGCATGCAGGAGAACGGGGCCGCCGACTTCCCCGACCCGGGCCCGGACGGTCTCGGACAGGGTGAATGGAACCAGAGCTCGGCCGGCGCGAAGCGGGCCATCCGGATCTGTGGTCCGATCGTGGGCGTTCCGGCGACCCCGAGCCCCGGCAAGGGCTGATCGTGGCGGATACGGTGACGCACATCGATGACGAGCCCCAGGCGGCCTCCGAGCCGCCGCGCGGCAGACGGGGGCGGCGTACGGCGCTGATCGCCTGTGCCGTGGTCGTCGTGTCGGCGGTCGCCGTGGTGGGCGCCCTGGGGCTCGGCGGCGGCGAGGACGACGGTCCGAGCGCACCGCCCCGGGCCGGTTCGCTGGTTCCGGTGACCCGGGCGACGCTGACCGAACGCACGCAGGTGGACGGCCAGTTGGGATACGGCACGGAGATACCCCTGCCGGTCAAGGCGACCGGGACCGTGACCTGGCTGCCCGAGGCGGGGACCATGGCGGAGCGCGGCGATACGCTGCTGCGCGTCGACGACCGTCCGGTGCTGCTGCTGTACGGGTCGCTGCCCATGTACCGGGACCTGGGGCTGACCGCCACCGCGTCCGCGGGCGGGACCGCGTCCGGGGGCGAGACCTCCGGGGGCGACACAGCGGAAGGCGCCGCGGCTTCCGGTGAGCGGCAGTCGGACGGCGGTACCGGCAAGGCCGCCGCCGCGAGCCCCTCCGCGCCACCGACGTCGACGGGCGCCCAGGTCGCCGAGGCGACGGAGCTCAAGGGCATGGACGTCCTGCAGTTCGAGACGAACCTGGCCGCACTCGGCTACACCGGCTTCACGGTGGACGAGACGTTCACCGCCAAGACCGCCGACGCGGTCGAGCGTTGGCAGAAGTCGCTCGGGGTGCCCGAGACCGGCACGGTCGGTATCGGGGACGTCATCTACTCCGCCGGCAAGGTGCGGATCGGCCGGCCGGGCGTCCGGCTCGGCGAGGCCGTCGGTGAGAACGCCCTCACCTACACCGGTACGGCACGCAAGGTCGTCGTCAACGCCTCGGCAGGGGACGCCTCCTGGGCCGTACGCGGAACGGCCGTCCAGGTTCAGCTGCCCGACGGCAAGTCCGTGAAGGGCGAGGTGGCGTCGGTGGGCAGGCAGGCCAGTGCGCCCGAGGGCGGTTCCGGCGAGGACGGTTCGGGGCAGGGCGCCGCGACGCTGCCGGTGACCATCACCATCAAGGACCAGAAGTCCGTGGGGCGGCTGGAGAGCGGCCCCGTCACCGTCGAGTACGTCGGCCGCGAGGTCAAGGACGTGCTGGCCGTCCCGGTCGCCGCGCTGGTGGCGCTCGCGGAGGGCGGCCACGGACTGGAGACGGCGGACGGCAGCTTCGTCGCCGTGAAGACCGGACTGTTCGCCGACGGCAAGGTGGAAGTGAGCGGTTCCGCGGTCCGCGCGGGACTGAAGGTGAGGATTCCGGAGTGAGCGGCGGGTCTCAGGCTGTCGTCGAGTTCGACGCCGTCTCCAAGACGTATCCGGGCCCGGTGGCCGCGGTCCGCGACGTGAGTCTGCGGATCGGGCGCGGGGAACTGGTCGGGGTGGTCGGCCCGTCCGGCTCCGGCAAGTCCAGCATGCTCCATCTCATGGGCAGTCTCGACCGGCCCTCCGCGGGCCGGGTCCTGGTCGACGGCTACGACGTGGCGAAGCTGTCCGACCGCGAGGTCTCCGCGCTGCGGGCCACCCGGATCGGCTTCGTCTTCCAACAGTTCCATCTCGCGGTCGGGGTCCCGGTCCTGGACTCGGTGGCGGACGGACTGCTCTACGCGGGTGTCCCGATGCGGCGCCGCCGGGCCAAGGCCGAGGCCGCGCTGGCCCGGGTCGGGCTCAGCCACCGCGTCCGGCATCTGCCCAACCAGCTCTCCGGCGGCGAGCGGCAGCGGGTCGCGGTGGCCCGTGCGGTGGTCGGCGAGCCTTCGGTGCTGCTCGCGGACGAGCCGACCGGCAACCTCGACTCCGTGTCGGGAGCGGCCGTACTCGCCCTGCTGCGCGACCTGCACGCGGCCGGCACCACCGTCGTGGTCATCACGCACGACCGTGAGATAGCCACGCAACTCCCGCGACGCATCGAGATGCGCGACGGGCGCCTGGTGGCCGACACGGCGACCGGCGCGACGATCGGGGCGTCCCGATGACGGACAGCACCCCGAATTCCCCCTGGCAGAAACCGGAATCGCCCGACTCGCTCGCTTCGGCGGCGCCGGTTCGTGGCCGGGGCCGTCGGCGGACGAACGAATCCGGCGACCGGCTGCAGGCCGCCCGGCTCGGGCCCGCGGACGTCGTACGGCTCGGCGGAACGGGTCTGCGGACCCGTCCGCTGAGGGTCTTCCTCTCCGCGCTCGGTATCGCCATCGGCGTCGCCGCGATGATCGCGGTGGTCGGCATCTCCGGCTCCGGACAGGCGGAGGTGGACCGGCGGCTCGACGCGCTCGGCACGAATCTGCTGCGGGTGGCTCCGGGCGAGTCCCTGACGGGCGAGAAGGCCGAACTGCCGTACGAGGCCGTTCCGATGGTCCGTCGCATCCGGCCGGTGCAGCAGGTCGCCGCCACCGGCGCAACCGACGCGCACGTCTACCGCAACGACCACATCGCCATCGGCCGGACCGGTTCCCTGATCGTTCTCGCGGCCGGCACCGATCTCCTGCCGGCCGTCGGCGGGCAGGTCCGCAAGGGACGCTGGCTGGACTCCGCGACCGACGAGTACCCGGCGGTGGTGCTCGGCGCCACCGCCGCCCAGCGGCTCGACGTGTACACCCCGGGCACCCGGGTCTGGCTCGGCGGTCGCTGGTTCTCGCTGATCGGCGTCCTCGATCCGGTACCGCTGGCACCGGAACTCGACGGCGCCGCCCTGGTCGGATGGTCGGCGGCCCGGACCTATCTGCGCTTCGACGGCCATCCGTCGACGGTGTACGTCCGCGCGGAGGACAGCCGGGTCACGGCGGTACGGGCGGTGCTCCCGGCCACGGCGTACCCCGAGAAGCCGGGCGAGGTGCGGATCTCACGGCCATCCGACGCACTCGCGGCCCGCGAGGCCACCGAGTCGGCCCTGACCGGGCTGCTGCTCGGCCTCGGCGGAGTCGCCCTGCTCGTCGGTGGCGTGGGCGTCGGCAACACCATGGTCATCTCGGTACTGGAACGGCGTTCGGAGATCGGTCTGCGGCGCGCCCTCGGGGCGACCAAGGGCCAGATCCGCACGCAGTTCGTGACGGAGTCACTGCTGCTGTCGCTCATCGGCGGTCTGGCCGGAACGGTCCTCGGGACACTGATCACGGCGGGATACGCCCTCAGCCGCGACTGGCCGACGGTGGTCCCGGCGTGGGCGAGCCTGGCGGGCATCGCCTCGACCCTGGCCATCGGCATGATCGCCGGCCTGTACCCGGCGGTCCGCGCGAGCAGGCTGTCCCCGACGGAGGCGCTGTCCGGCACATGAGCGCTGTCCGGCGTCCCGGTCGGCGTCCCGGTCGGCGTGCGCGCACAGGACAGGGGCGGCCCCGGTCGGGACCGCCCCTGCTGGTGCGTCACTGCGAGGTGCTCAGTTCGCCGAAGGGACGGTCAGATGCCACAGCTGACGTAGCTGCCGCCGTCGCTCAGCAGGTCGTCACGCACCCAGCCGGTGACACCGGTGGCGTCGTTTCTCAGGTACGTCCAGGTGTAGCCGTCGTTGCCGACCGTGTAGCAGTGGTAGTCCAGCGCCTGGGTGTTGTAGGCGATGCCCTTGATGGCACAGCCGGTGCTGGAACCGCTGCGCTCGTTGGCCCCGTTGGCCGTCCTGCCCCAGGAGCTGCCGTCCCTGTCCGAGACGTTCGTACCGCACGAGGCGTGCGCGGCGGCCGGCGTGGCCAGGGACAGCGGAACCGCCACGGCGACGGCCGCGAGCATGGGTACGAGAGCTGTGAGTCGTTTCATGATGAACCCCCTGTGTTGTTTTGTCAGTGCCGCACTCGCGTGCCGGACGAGGCCGGAGCGAAAGCGGCGGCCCCTGCATCAGCCGGGGTGCGAGTGCCTTATGTACGATCACCTCCGAATTAAGGTGAAGAAAGAATTCCGCCAGCGTGTGACCGCTTTTCGTTTACCAGAGACCAAAAAACGTCCAAGTGAAAGAAATGAGACATTTCTGAAGGGTGTTGGCCGAAGGCGCCCTCTTGAAATCCGGAAACAATCGAAGGAGGCACGGTGAGCTTCCGGCTCCGCGTCCTCGGCTTGCTCATGCTGGTGGCGCTGACCGCCACCGCCGCCACCGCGTGGCTGACGCTGCGCCAGGCCAACCGCCAGGTGCAGGAGACCGTCACGGCCGGCCGCCAGGAGGTCTCCCGGATCACCGGCGAACTGCGCGCGTACGGATTCGCGCACGGCACCTGGGAAGGGCTCTCGCCCACGGTGACCCAGCTCGCCCAGGACACCGGCCAGCGCATCCGGGTCGTCACGGAATCGGATGTCCTGCTCGCCGACTCCGACGCCCTTGCCGGCCGCGATCCCCGTGCGCTCAGCAGCCAGCCCCCGGTCCTGGTCGACCCGCGCCCCGTCCTGCAACTCCCGGAGGGCCAGGCACCGCAGACCCCGACGAAACTCGCCGCGACGGCGATCGCCGACTACCGCGCAGCGGTTGCGTACGCGGCCTGTCTGACCCGGGCCGGGGCGGAGGTGACGGCCGCCGCGGACGACTTCGGGGTGCCCCGGATCAGCACCGACCGGCCGCCCGCGCAGTGCGAGAAGCCGAAGCCGGGAGCGAACCCGCCGACTTCGCGGGACCTAGACGCGGTCCGGTCGTGCGGGACCGAACGGCGGTTCACCGACTGCCTGCAACGGGCGTTCAACGAACAGACCGCCTCCGTCGCCCCGCCGCGCCTGGAGATCCGCCTGGGCGTCCAGAACGAGTCACCGCCCACCCTGGCCGCCGCACCCACCGTGGCGGTCGCGGCGGGCGTCGCCCTCGCGGCCATCCTCGGTGCCCTGTTCCTGAGCAGGGCCGTACTGCGCCCCGTCCGGGCCATGACGCTGGCCGCGAAGGGGCTCGGCGAGGGCGACCTGGGCCGCCGGGTTCCCGTCTCCGGCCGGGACGAGATCGCGCAACTCGGCGGCGCTTTCAACCGCATGGCCGATTCCATCCAGGCCGGCGAGGAGCGCCAGCGCCGCCTCACCGGTGACATCGCGCACGAACTGCGCACCCCGCTGGCCAATCTGCGCGGCTATCTGGAGGCCCTGCGGGACGGCGTCGTAGAACCGACCCCCGAGCTGCTCGCCTCCCTGCACGAGGAGGCGATGCTGCAGCAGCGGATCGTGGACGACCTTCAGGACCTCGCGCTGGCGGAGGCCGGCACGCTCACGTACCACCCTGCCCAGGTCGACCTGAGGGAGCTGCTGGAAACCGGCCGCACGGCCCACCACGCCCAGGCCGAGTCGGCGGGCGTCGCGCTCGAACTGGAGGCACCGCGGCCCGTGTTCGTGACCGCGGACCCGGACCGGCTGCGCCAGGTCGTCGGCAATCTGGTCGGCAACGCGTTGCGGGCGACCGCGGCGGGCGGCAGCGTGACCCTGGCCCTGATCCCCCGGGGCGAGCTGGCCGTCGTGGAAGTGCGGGACACCGGCAAGGGGATAGCGGCGAAGGACCTGCCGCATCTCTTCGACCGCTTCTGGCGGGCGGACGCGTCCCGAGGCCGGGCGACCGGCGGCAGCGGCCTGGGGCTGTCCATCGCCCGCCAGATCGTCACCGATCACCGAGGGACGATCGAGGTGCGCAGCGCGGTCGGGGCGGGCACGACGTTCACCATCGTGCTGCCCACGGCTCCGGGAGGCGTGGCGTCAGGAGGACGCTGAGCCCGGCCCGTCGTTGAGGCGGTAGCCCCGGCCGTACACCGTTTCCAGGTGGCGGGGGCGCCCGGGGTCCGCCTCCAGTTTCCGGCGCAGGTTCATCACATGGGCGTCGACGGTCCGCTCCTGCACGTCGTGGTCGAAGCCGAAGACGCGCTCGATGATCTGCGCCCGGGTGAAGACCCGGCCCGGTTCCCGGGCCAGTGCCTCCAGGATGGCGAACTCTTTGGCGGTCAGGGCCACGGGCTGCCCCGCCACTCGGACCTCGAAGCGCGCGGTGTCCAGTTCCACCGCGCCGACCCGCAGCACCGCGGGTTCCGCCGAGCCGACGGCCTTCCTCGACCGGCGCAGCAGAGCTCGTACCCGCGCAGTCAGTTCGCGGGGGCTGTAGGGCTTGGTGAGGTAGTCGTCGGCGCCCAGGTCGAGGCCGAGGAGCATGTCCTCCTCGGTGGTGCGGGCGGTGAGAAGCAGAATAGGAACGTCCGATTCGGCGCGCAGAATTCGGCACACATCAAGTCCGTCGACCAGCGGCAGCATCACATCGAGAACGATGAGATCGGGTTTCGCCGAGCGGGCCCGTTCCAGTGCCGCGCGGCCGTCGGCCACGACCTGCACCGCGTTTCCTTCCCGCTCCAGATAGATCCGGATCAGTCGAGACTGTTTCTCGTCGTCTTCGGCTACCAGAATCCGAGCGCTCACCGATTCTCCCCCAGCAAGGTACCTGCGCGTTCTTGAACGGTAATACACCCGACGCGCCCGCCTATCGGTGCGGCGCCGATTACCCGGTCCACCCGACCAGGGATCCTCGAAGGTGCGGGTTTGCGGGTTACGGGGTGCGGTGACGGCGGCTGACGAAGCCCGCGGATGGATGAGGTAATCCCGATGGCGGTGGGCGGTGGCTGATGAGCGGGCTCGGCGGGAGCGGATCCGGCTGGAGGCTGCCCATCTGATCGATGGCCGGGGGCCAGCGACAGGGAGGTGGCCCGGGAGGTTCCGCGCGACCCGGATGTCGGCGAACCGCAGGCGGTGGGCACTGGCTGCGGGCGGACGTCGGGCCGCCCTTGCCTCGAAGGGCCAAAGCGGCGCCCTCGAAAGACCGGGGTGACTGCTTCGTCCCTGGCCTTGCGCGTGTCGTTGAGCGCCTTCTGCGCGACTTGCGCCGGCTCGCGTACGTGGCCCCCGTAACCACTCAGGGACCCGACCCGCGATGCGGATCAGGCCCCTGACCTGGTACTTCACTGTCGGGGTGGCGGGATTTGAACCCACGACCTCTTCGTCCCGAATGAGGCTCGGGCGTGATCGGCACCGGGTGGTTTGCTGTTTTGCCTGTTCAGGGCGTTGAGGTGGGGCGGTCTCGGGTGGTGTCGAAGGGGCTTGGGGAGCGGATCGGCTCCCAGATGGCTCCCAACCGACGGCCGCTGAGGCCGCCTGTCCCGCCGTATCGGCTTGCGCGGAATCCTTGGTGCGCGACGCTCGACCGGCGGGCTCAGATCACCGTTGAGGGTGCGTGCTTGCTCAGGTAGCTTTTGAAGGTCTTTCTGATCTCCGCCTGTAGATAGCCTGCCTGCGGCGAGTTGGGCACCACGTCCGGCTCGAAGCCTCTCTTTCGGGCATCGAGGTACCGCACGATGCTCGATGATCTGGTGTTGGCGACGAAAAGTTCGCCCTGGGTGCGGATGTCGGCACGCAGTCCCTCAAAGTTCCGCGCGAGGCCGATGCCGAGGTTGGAAACGTAGTACTTGCACTCGACGATGAGGACGCTCTGACTGCCTCGTGGTGCGATGCCCTGTGCCCGGCTCAGGGCGGCTTCCTCGGCTGGCAGCACCAGCACGTCGCACTCGTGCAGGACGCCCGACGAGCCGGTCACGTAGACGCCGAGGTGGACTTCAAGGGCGGGAGCGCCGTCGAACTCGATCACAGCGTGGGTGAAGGGCTGGCTGTTGCTGTACAGGTGACCGGGCCCCGTTCGGAAGACAAGGCTGCTGGCCTTCGCCCCGTAGACGTCTTCGTAGGTGACAGTGGCACCGTGCCGACTCGCAGTCGCGACGATCAGGGAGAAGATGAAGCCCTCGTAGACGTCGGACGGCTTCGAAGCGGAGTCGTACGACACCGCCCCTGCCGCCAGAAGGCTCTTGATCTCGTTGACCAGGCGGTCGACCGTGCTCAACTGACAACCTCCCTCGTCACGTCGGCCAGCAGTTGGCTGACGTCGTTACGTCGTTCAGCCGACATCCGATCTCCCCGGAACTCTGTTCGACTACGGCGCGATCGAGCGCTTTCGTCCGGCTCGAACACGACCGCCTCAGCGATGCTCCGGCTGCCGGCGTCGCCCTCGGGCTCGGTCCGGAGCGTCTTCAGGACCTCCAACTCCATTTCAGGCAGTTCGACGAGGACTCGCCTCACCGCATCCAGGAGGAGCTGGACGCGCTCTTCATCCGTCATGGCTCGCGTGGCAATTACCAGCGTTCCCCGTTTCCGCGATGCCTCGTACTCGACGAGGCCAAGCACACTGCGGTCCACGACCTCGTACCGAGCCGCTGCCGCGGCCGGGCTCGCGGCAGGGGAGTCATCACCGCGGCGCTGCTGGCGTCGGCGGAGGATCTTCTCCTCAGGCACTCCCGCGGCGATTGCCGCGTCGACATCGTCGAGTACCCAACTTAGGGCGGTGTCTTGCAGCGCTTCGCGGAGCTGCTGTTCTACGCGACGTAGTTCGAACTGGTTCATGTCCCCCTCGTATCAGGAGTCTTCGTCTCAGGTAGCCACTCGGTCCACGGATCCTCCCCTGGTTGTGTGCGAAGGAACCGCGGTCAGCCGTCGAGCAGACTCCGGAGTGCCTCCAACGACAGGTGGGCTTC
The DNA here is from genome assembly GCF_042870385.1 of Streptomyces sp. NPDC006602. NCBI lineage: Bacteria > Bacillati > Actinomycetota > Actinomycetes > Kitasatosporales > Streptomycetaceae > Streptomyces > Streptomyces sp. NPDC006602. The sequence goes on from NZ_JBIAHG010000013.1 coordinate 81,119, forward strand.
CGAAACGGCAGCTCCACCGTCGAATCGGACACCCTCGGCCGCTAGGACATCCGCGGGTGAGTCCGTACGTTTCGGATCGGTCCACTGGAAGCCTGCGCTGACGCGACCGGACGCGGTGAGGACCCGCCACGCGTTGGGGCACTGACCAGAGGTGGCCAAGTGGGTGCCGACGGGAACGGCGTGGCTGCCGATGACGGACGCTACGTCGCCGTAGGTCGTCCACCCCGCGGATGGGATGGCGCCCAGCAGGGTGTGGAGACTAGTCCAGTCCCTGCGGGCGCCCTTGAATTGCTTGGCCAGGTCAGCGAGGCTGGCCCCTGCCAACGCCGCCCATACATCGGGGTCGACCGTGTTCGGGACGTCGTCGGTCTCGACATCCCACCAGGTCGTCCCCTGGATCCCGTCAGGTGTCCGGCCGGTCACGCTCTTGAAGATGTGGTTGGCCAATCCAGTCGGCGTGTACGGCCTGCCGTCGGCGTCCCAGGTCAGAGGTTTGGCGGTGTTGTTGTTCCAGGCGGCCGTCGCGGTCGGCTGTTTCCCCGCTTCAGCTCGACCACCACGAGGCGCCCGGTGGCGTCCAGACCGAGGACGTCCAGCCGGTCCCGTGTCGGCACCCCGTCCGTATCGGCCCACCGGTCGAACTCCGCGGTGATCACCAGTACCGACTCACCCAGGACCTGAGGGTTGGCGATCACCCACTCCTGCAGGTGCTGCCGTTCGAGAAGCCCCTCCGCGGCCAGCCCGGTCGGTGAGATCGGTGTTGCCAACCGGCCCGCAACAGCGAAGAGATGATCCACTACTTCCCCCTCGTGCGCCTGGCAGCGTCACGCCGGGCACCCAGAGCCTACGGGCACATCGGCCCTTCGGGCAGTCGGTTTCTCCGGATCTCAAACGACTCCTACGGGTCCCCTGGCAAGCCTCTCAAGGACGCAGCTGGCGCGGGGAAAAGACGGGCTTCAGGCAGGGCACCGGTGTCATCCTGTACTGATGGACGTATCCCTCCCTGACCAACTGGGCGCGGTCAAACGAGAGTCCTGTGCCGCTGCGCAAGCAGTGATCAGAAAACTGAAGCTCACTGCGCCTCCCGAGCAGACCGCGGGACAGCAGGAAGTTGCCTTTGTACCGGTGACCCGCGCGCAGTGGAAGTCAGTGTTGAGGGACGCTGACCTGCCCAGGCTTCAGCGGGAGACTGACGAGATGGTTGCGGAGATCCTGCGCCTGCGGACCGCTTCCGGCGGGACCGTGGGGAAACAACTTCCAGAGTTGTTGCGGCGCCTCGGCAGGTCGGTTGTCGCCTTGGGCGCCGTCGCAGATGAGGTGTCCCGGTTCGGTCCGTCCCGGACCAGCTCGGCCGAGCGACGGCTGGCGGATGACTTGGCGCGCGCGAATCGGAGCGAGGCCCAAGCGCTGTTCGCCTGTCTGGAACAGGGATGGATGGAGTCCGCTTGGGCCGCAGTACGGAGGCATGCTCTCGCGGCCCAGGCAACTGGACGGGCTCTGGAGGCTGCCGCCAGGATTGATCCGGCCAGCCTTCCCGACGAGGACCGCTATCAGCGAACGCTCGGGGTGCCGGCTGAGGAACTGAGTCCCGGCTCAGGCGTGGCGTCACGAGCCCGTTTGCTGGCTGCCTGGGCGAAGGATCCGAAGATACTCGATCGTCGGCTGCGCCTGAGCATGAGGCACCTGATTGACGACTCGCTACCGCTGACGGTGCACCTTCTTAATCACCTTGCCGTTCTCGCGCTGACCGACCGTCCCTTGGTGACGCACCGTGCCACTCTCCTGGCACGTGATCTGGTGACGTGTCATCTGAAGTCAGAACCGGAACTGACGTGTTCAGCGATTGCGCGACATGGTGATCGTGAGCCGGAGATGCTGTCCTCCCATCGCGGACAGTTCGCCTACCGCGATGCCTACAACCGTGCGGAGCACCAGGAAGAAAAGGCGCGTGCGGCCATGGACCTGCACCGGGCGGTACTGGAAGGTGACGTCAAGCGCACGGCCACTGTGGTCTTGGAACTGCTGGGCACGGCTGTCCCACAAGGGGCCTCACTCGCGACCGTACGGGATCTGCTGGCAGCTGAAGATGATCAGCCGTTATGCAGGTTGCTGGCTTCGACGATCCGCTCTGACTGGCGCAATGCGAACGCACACGAAGACTTTCGCTGGGATCCAGTCAGCAGCACGCTCGTTCTCGGCGGGCAGTCAGCTGAGTTGGAGCAGGTACTGGATGCGGCGATCCGCGCTCGCGCCATCTGCCGTGGGTTCGAGCACGGGGTCGCCGTGTCCTACGCGCAGAACGCATCACTGATCATCCAGGGCGCGGAGGACCCGAACTACGTCAGCCGAGACCTCGCCATCCTTCAAGCAGCTGGAGAAGCCAGATTCCCGGTGCTAGACATCCGACGCCAAGGAAGTCTTGTGCGGTTGGACGTTCCCGACGTCTCCGTTGAGACTCTGCGAGAGGCATGCCGGGCAATTCTTAGGGCTGCCATGGCGGACCCCGGAGTCGAGCGCTGGGAAGTACGTCAGCTCTCCCCTGACCGCCTGCCGTTGTGCGTGGACCGTGCGGGAACACGCGCCGGGCTCCAAGTCGCGGAATCTCTCTGGAAGATTGTCGATCCCCTCCCCTTCGCTGAGCTCCCCATGCTGGCAAATGCCATGACCAATGCAGGAGAGTCCGCCGAGACAGCTGCTTCAACGGTTCTCTTCTCGGCTGCTGCCCACGTAGTTGGAGAACGAGACCGCTTGGCGCCTGCCCTAGGACAGGGTGATCCTGCCGCCAAAGACGAGCTGATCAGCACCACGAAGCTGATCAGCGACGGGGCCAAGGCTGCAGCTCAACTGCTTGAGGGCCCAACCCGACGCAAGCTGCTGGCCTTCGCTGAAATTCTCGCCGGGGACTGCCACCGTTTGGACAGCGCTCCCCCCTTCGAACTCGTTCACGGGTTCGCCCCTGCGGATCGGACCCTGCGGAGGCATGCGCCTCACTGGCCGTGGATCACAGGACTCGAAAACTCCGCCGTCTGACGTTCTTGGTAGCGCGTCCAGGCCACCCCAGTCCCCCGCGCCAGCGAAGAGGGCCCCCAAAAAGATCAGCCCGCCTTGGGGCATCACCCTGTCCACCGGCAGGTAGGAGGAGCGTTCGTAGCCCAGCGAGGGCCACCTGCGCTGGCTAGCCGAGCCCGGCGAACGTATGAGCGTGTCCCAGTGGCGGGATCAGTCGTTGAATCGATGAGGGCTGTGATCTCTCGATCGTTTACGATTGGTCGTCTCAGAGTCCACCAGAGCATAGGTCCGGCCCCAGGAGACCGGGGGTCCCGAGGATCGGGATACCTGGGGGTACGCGGCGGGTGAGCAGCAGGTTTTCCTGACGTCCACTTCGGCGGAATCCTTGCTTCTACCAGCGCGTCTGTGATCTCCTGGTGCTCGTTCATGTCTTGCGTACGAAGGGTTGTGCTGTGACGAAGGGTCACTACGGCGTACCTCTTGAACGCAGTGACTACCTCAAGCTGGATCCGAACAAGAACAGCTGCACCCCGGAGGGTTTCCAGGACTGGCTGGAAGGCTTCGGTAAGGGCAAGAGGCTGGCCGTAGATCTCTTCTCCGGTGCCGGTGGTCTCAGCGCCGGTGTCGAGCGGGCGGGATGGACCACTGCGGCAGCCGTGGACTCCGACGAGCGTGCGCTTGAAACCCACAGGGCGAACTTCCCGGGCCTCAGCCTGAAGATGGATCTCGGTGATCCCGCCGAGCGCGACAGGCTTGAGGAGATCCTCAAGTCCGCCAAGATCGACCTCGTGGCGGGTGGACCTCCCTGCCAGCCCTTCAGCAGGGCCGGGCGTAACAAGATCCGTGACCTCGTCAAGAACCATGGCCGCGACCCGGAAGACCGCCGGAAGGAGCTGTGGAGCGCCTACCTGGACATGGTGAAGCGGATCAATCCGCGGGCGGTCCTCATGGAGAACGTCCCCGACATGGGGCTTCACGACGACTTCTTCGTCATCCGAACGATCGAGGAGGAGTTGGAGGAGCTCGGCTACGCGACGCAGGTGCGGCTCGTTGACGCATGGAGCTACGGCGTCCCGCAGCATCGGAAGCGTCTCATCCTCCTGGCCAGGAAGGACGTCGACGACTTCACCTGGCGGAAGCCCGACTCGGAGCGCACTACCCTGCGCGACGCCATCGGTGACCTGCCCGAGCTGGAGGTAGTTCCCACGGAACGGGTCGGAGAGCGGGAGCTGAAGTACCGAAAGCCTCGCAACCTGTCCAGCTTCGCCACGAAGATGCGCGAAGAGGCGCCTCGTGGACTGCTCTGGGACCACATGACCCGGAGGGTCCGGAGGGACGACCACCGGATCTTCGAGGTCATGGAATCCGACACCAAGTACTCGGATCTTCAGGACAAACTGACCGGGGACGAGAAGAAATACCAGCGGTACAGCGCGGAGAAGTACACGGACAAGTACAAGAAGCTGGCCTGGGGCGAACTCAGTCGTACGATCACCGCCCACATCGCCAAGGACGGCTACTGGTACATCCACCCGGAGCAGCTGCGGACTCTCACCGTGCGGGAAGCGGCACGCGTTCAGACTTTTCCGGACAAGTTCCGGTTCGCCGGCACCCGGAGTGACGCCTTCCGGCAGATCGGGAACGCCGTACCCCCGCTCCTGGGAGAGGCCGCTGCTGAGGCACTGAAGCCGGTTGGTGACGCCACCACGGAGACTGCCGGGCTCCAGCCCCATTGGCGGGAGGTCAGGAACGGCCTCGCGGAGTGGGCGAAGCAAAGGCGTGATGGCGGGGACTGGTACCAGCTTCCGGGCGAGGCGTCAGTACCGCTGCATGCCGCCGTGGTGGCCATACTCTCCGGAGCGAAGATCAAGCCGGCCGCGATGGCGGAGTTGATGACCGCCGTCAGAAGGTCGAAGACACTCACCGCGACACTGTTCAAGAAGCTGGTCGACGCGGCGCCCACGATGCCCGTCCGGTCCCGCGTGGACCGCCTGGCACCGCTGGTGGAAAAGCCCTACGACTGGCAGTGGGGAAAGCGGCTCGACGTACCCGCCAAGCTGGCCATGAAGCCAGCCGAAGAATCCCTCTACCGACTGCTGATCGGAGAGGACCTCATGCTGGTCGGCACGGGCACGCTGCGGGTCGCGGCTCGTGTGAACGGTGTCGAAACGGATCACGCGAACCGCCTCAGCGAGGGCCGCGTGAACCTGGTGAAGCTCGTGGGCGCGGGCAAGGACGCACCTCTGCGTATGGGGGCGATCCGGCTCATCGGGATGGACCTGTGCAGGGAGGACCAACCCGTGTGTTCGGAGTGCCCGCTCGTCGCCCACTGCGTCAGCCGGGAGAACCTGTCCGACGACCTGCTGACTCTGGCCGTCACGCAGGGATAGCCGATCGGCGACTCACCCCGCGCCGTTCGAATCGGTAGTCTCCGCGACCCGCTGCGCGGCTCTCTCAACGTCGCGCCGAATCTCGCACTCCCAGATTCGAACCACGGTCCATCCGGCGGCCGTGGCCTGCGCTGTGTTGCGTCGGTCCCGTTCTCTGTTGCTCTCGAGCTTCTCCTGCCAGAGAGCGGCGTTGGGCCCTCGGAACTCCTTGGGGCTGTGGTCGGGACAGCCGTGCCAGAAACAACCGTCGACGAAGACAGCAACGTGATACCTGGGAAGCACGAAGTCGGCCGTGCACCGCGGCGCCACCCTCCGCTGGAGGCGGAACCTGAGGCCCAACCGGTGCACTGCCTTCCTGAGGGCGATCTCGGGCTTGGTGTCCCTCACACGTCGACCACGAAGATGCTCCCCCTCCGCAGTGGCGACCCACAGCTGATCCGGTGTCCTGCCAGCTCCGGCCATGATTGCAGCCCCAGCCTGTCGACGTCCTCCGAGAGGGAGAGTGCCACACTCTCCTCATGCTCCGGGAACCAGCCGAACTTCACGTCGATGACCAGGGCCGTGTCGAGCTGCCTCTCGGCCTGCTGGCAGAGGCCGGCATCGCGCCGGGGACTGACCTTGTCGCGTTCAGCGACGGGGACGGGCGGATCGTACTCAGGCGGGCCGAGGACGCGATCCATGACCTCATTGAGAAGGGGACGCTCTGACAAGTCGGTGGCTTCGCGACCAGGACGCGAAGCCGCTGGCTACGGGTCGGGAGTGAACCCCAGCCGTAGCGCCTCGTTACGGGCGTGCAGGGCCTGAACGGCCTGCGTCTCTGGAACCTCCTGCTCCAGTTCGAGGCGCCTTCCGACGAACTGGGCCAGCTGCCGCTGCCAGGGTTCGAGGTTGCGGGTCTCCTTGGCCCAGCGCTCGATTGCGTACCACTCGTCGGCGGGGATCAGAGCTGCCTCTTCACCTGCTCCCTCCTCGGCACCGGTACCGCCGGCGAGTGCCGCCTCGTCCAGTGAGTGGTCGAGCAGCTCCGCCGTCAGGGCTCGGGGGGTCGTCCAGGGCACCCTGGACACGGCATCCCAGCAGGCCGCCTTCTTGGCCCACTCGCCCACGTGGTTGCCCTCAAGCGGAGTGGTCACCGCGCGCATGACGCGGGGGCACAGGTCGTGGATCGCGGCCTCCAGCACCGGTGAGAGGTCCTGCTCTCGCCATATCCGGTCGAGATCGATCCGGCGGTCTGTTGCCGAGGACAGGCGAGCCACGGTGTACGTGGTGATCAGGCTCTTGTGGCTGCCTGCTCCGTGGATGGCGGCGATCCGGTCCACCGCCTTGAACAGGATGGCCATTGCGATCACCCGCTGGCAGTACTGGATGTCGACGCGGGGCGGTGCCTTGTCGATGTTGAACATGAACTCGACGAAGTTCTTCTGTGCACCGCGGCTCACGTGGTACGGCAGTTGGTTCCACGAATGGACGAACTTGGCGAGGTCCGCCTTGGTGAACTTCTTCTTCGTCGGGTTCAGCTTCTTGAACTGCCGCTGTCTGGCAGGGGTGCGGGCCTTCGCCAACTCGTCCGTGTACTGGCCGCGTGCACGCTCGTAGAACCAGTGGGTCTCCTGACCACTGCCGTCCGTCGCGGGGGCCCACAGGGATCGGGTGATCCGCTGCATGTCCACGTGGTAGTCGTGGTTGGAGCTGAAGTCGACCTGAGTCACCCGGTTCTGCGTGTTGGAGTACTCCGAGATCTTGGGAACGATCTCCGCGAGCCGCTCGGGCGCCACCTCCGTCAGCTTCATCTGGACCCGGACGTGGGACAGGTCGGCCTTGTCGCGGCTCAGCGCATAGTGGAGCGAGGCAGTCGTCTGGCCGCCGTTCACGATCTGGAGGCCGTGCACTCCGGAGATGTGGGTGGGCTCGCCGTCCGGGCCCCTCACGAAGTCGACCTGCGACGCGGTCGCGGTGATCCCGTTGTTGTAGGCCAGGAACCTGCCAGGTGCGTTCAGCAGGGTCTCCCGGATACCCCGGTTGACCGCGCCGCGGGTCTGGAGGAAGGAGCGAACGTTGAGTTCGAGGAGCCGGGTGCCGTACTCGGCGTACAGCTCGGCGAGCATCTCCCCTGGTATGACGGCCAGGACCACAGAATGGTCCTCTTCCGAGCTCGGGGCGGAGACACAGGGCAGCGGAGGGCTGAACGGCACCATGATGGGCTCGCCGAGTGCGCCCGACGTCGCATGGCGGTGCTGCCGTGCCAGGTCCCACACCTCGTGGGTCACCGGGAGGCCGTCGAATTCCGAGGTCGGCAACTCGGTTGCGGTGCCCACCCTGTTGCTGAGCAGGAAGAGCCTGATCCGCTGCACCTCGGTGAGAGCCTTTTCGACCGCAGCGCACATGTCGTACACGTCGAATGACTCGTCGATGTGCTGCTGCAGCCCGTCCCGGCAACGCTGTACGAACGCCAGAAGCCGCCTGAAGGACGTCTCGGTCTGTGCCTTCGTGAGCTTGGACTCCAGTGGTTCCAGCTGGAAGTCCGTCACGAACAGGTCCAGGGACTCGCCCGACTCTCCTATGCCGTAACCGTGCACCTCGTGGCCGTGCATCTTGTGGTAGGCGGTGAAGGTGTTGGATACGACGCCGGCCTGCTCCAGGTCCTCGAAGACCCGGCGTGTGAACGCCTCCGGGGTGGTCGTCCCCTCGGCGTCAGCGGTCGCTTGGACGTCGGCGACGAGGCTCCGCGAGAACTCGGCCAGGTCGAGCTCAGCCATGGGATCCCCCGATCAGTTCCTTCACCTCGTCGGCCGTGGCGCGATAGGCGTCCAGACCCGAGGTGCTCACGTGGTAGGTGCAGTCACCGACGCCCTCGGGCAGGTCCGACTCGACCAGCCTGGGAAAGCCTTCCCGTACGTGCCAGAACCGAAGCTCGCGGAGGGTGTATCGGGGTTCTTCGTAGAGGTCATGGTGCCCGGGGAGGTAACCGACCTGGACGAGTAGACCGTCGAACCGGGCCCGGGCGGCGGGACTCGTGAGCTGCTGTCTTATGCCCTCCACCCTCCTGTTCAGGCTCTCTCCCGATCCACCCCGCCGCTCGTCGAGATTCGCGAGTGCGAGGAGCAGCGCGGGCGTCCCGGTTCCGTCCAGCTGTCTCTCGCTGGCGATCCGTATACTCCGGGGCCGCTTCGCGACACTGGCCTTGGTCTCGATGGCCAGCTCGGACAGCTGGAAGTCCTGGTTGGTCCCCGTGGGACCGGTCCACGCCTCGACCGCCTCGGCCTGGCCCAGGGAGGCCAGGAGGACGTCTCCCAGTACCAGGAGTTCGCCGTAGAGTCCGCGACGTGCCTCGGCGCTCAGCCCGTCCCGGCTGACAGCGCGCAGGAGGTCCTGCCACCTCTCGAACCGGTCCACGGCGGCTGCAAGGGCCTCAGCGGCGGCCGGAGCGGACTTGGCGATCTCGGCGACGTCGGTGACGAGCGGGTTGAACACCTCGCGAAGCCCGTCCGCCGTCAGGATCACCTGGAGCTCGTACTCAACCCGGGATACGGCACTCAGGTTCATCTCGATACCTGCTGCCTTGGGGAGTCGGCCCACCGACCGCACGATCGGGTCTGCGGAGCGAGCGTCCGCCCGGAACACCAACATGCGCTGGCGGCCAGGGTGGGAGACGGAGAGGAAGATGTCGAGCGGGGACTCCGGGTACAGCCGGAGGCTGGACCGCCCCGGGGTGTCCTGGGGACTCTCCAGTTCACGCCACTCGTCCTCGGTGACGGTCACGCCTCGTCCTCCTCGGCGATGGTGTAGATGTCCTCCTGGAGCCAGACGGTGTTGGCGATGTACTCGGTCTTGGACTGGTAGTCGGAGTGCGGGAAGCTCACTTGGAAGCCCACGAGGGGTGTCGTCGCCTCACCGTCGGCGGCCTGTGGCAGCTCGATGGGGTAGATCAGCAGGAGGCCCTGGTCGGTCCGCCGCTGCCGCCTGATGTGCGGGCCCGCCGGCGTTTTCGGAGCCGACGCCTTTTCCTTCTTCTCAGCCTCCTTCTTCGCGGCATTTCGTGCCGCGTCCTCCTGCGCCTTGTCGAGGCCGATCAGTTCGTCGGGCGGGCTGAGTACCCGGCGAATCGTGTACCTTCCCTCGGCCCTGAAGCCGTCGTTGAGCGCCTTGCGGGTCACGAGGCCGACAGTGTGCCCCGCGATTTCTCGTGGCGACTGCGACGTCGTGCTACTGACCAGGCACACGGTCCAGTTGCCCAGCTCACCCACCCTGGCGCACTGCTCCACGTACTTGGCGATGAGCCTCGGACGAACCCGCTGAGCCATGCGGTCGGTCTCATAGGTGGTGAGGAACTCCGAGACGACCTCAGGGGGAACCCCTCCCCACCGCACGTTGGTACCTGAACCCCCAGGTACGAGCTCCGCGACGTCGTCCAGCCGACGGACCAGGGTTTCGAGGGCTTTGAAGTTGTTCTCGACGGTCCTGTCGGCGAGCTTGAAGATGACGGTCTCCGGTCCCTCCCCCGAGTAGCTGAGAAGGATCTTCGCGCTCTGGCGCATCTTGTTGGCCGCGGTCACGGTGAGCCCCAGAGAGGAAGAACGGACCTTCAGCCCGAACTCCTTCGGGGTGAGGCTGAGTGCCGCCATCTCCTCGACCTCCCTGCGGAGTTCGTCGGTCGCGGCGGTGACCTCCACGTAGGCGTCCTCAAGTGCGGGCGTGGTGTACAGACGGCACACGTCCTCGTATCCGGGGCGGTATCCGAACCACCGGCCCATCTGGAGGAGGGTGTCGTACGTCTTCGACACGCGCAGGTAGTAGCTGACGGTCAGGCCGTCCAGGGTGAGGCCGCGGGAGAGCTTCTGTCCCCCGATGGCGATCACGGACAGGCCGTTTCTCCGGTTCTCGTAGTAGTCGAGCGCATCCTTGGAGGTGCCGTTCACCGTCTTGACCTGGATCTTCCTGAGGGCAGGAAGGAGTTGTTCGGAGACCTGCTCCCAGGTCAGGCGTTGCACCTCTTCAGCCGGGAACTCGTCCGTGGTGGGAACGAAGTCCCGCTCCCAGAGAGCCCGGAGTTCGGCACGGAGCTCGGGGCCCTTTCCGTACCGGTCTCGGATCATGTCAACGATGAGCCGCAGGTGGTCGTCGACCTGGTCGCGAACGAGGCTCTGCACCGCGGTGAAGCGGGTGACGTGCACCAGCATCGAGTTGTGAGCCTTGGTCTGCCCTCGCGCTCGGCGGGCGGCACAGGCGAGCACGAACGAGAAGATCGCGTCGCGCAGGGACTGCGGGAGCCTGTCGCCAGGGATGTCACCGGACTTGTGCTTGGTGGAGAGCCAGGTGTCGGCGTCGTCCACATGGCGCACGAGCGGCAGCGGTTGCACGTCCTCCTCGTCCTCGTCGTCGACTTGGAGCCCGAAGACCCGCTCCGGACCTAGGTAGTTCGACGGCGAGGGAAGACTGCGGATGAAGCTGTACGGGAAGAGGTCTTCCCCTGCGACGCCGTGGTCCACGTCGGGGTCTATGTAGATGTTGGCGAAGGGGGTGGCCGTGTACCCGACGTACGCGGCCTTGTCGAAGCTCTTCATGAGCTTGCGGATCGCGGCGTTGGTCTTGGTCGGGTCTGCCTCGGGGTCACGGACCGTGTTGATCGAGGCGTTGTCGGCCTCGTCGTCGATGACGAACAGAGGGAGGTCCTTCACGACCTTCTCGCCGTTTTCGTCCTCGGTGCCGTGGACGTCTGTCACCCAGTTACGCAGGTATTCGAGGATCTTGTAGTGCTTCTTGACGACGAGGACGACCGGGAAGCTGCCGAGGGGGAAGTTGATGGCCTTGGCCGTCGCGAGTCCGAAGTCCCCCTTCTCCGCGCTGCTTGTCGGCGACGCGATGTCGAGTTTCTTGGCGAGGGGCATGGCTCCCGCTCCGATCGCGCGTGAACGGCCGTCCTCGTTCGATCGGTTCTGGTGCTGGGTGTCGAAACCCAGGAGCCCTTCGTCTATCCGCAGCTGTGTCTGGCTCCGGAGGTCGTTGTGGATGCCGGCAAGGACCACGATGAACCGGTACCCCGCGTCCACGGCCTTCGCGGCGAGCCCGATGTACTGGCCGGTCTTGCCCGACTGCACCTGGCCGATCACGAGACCCTGGCGACGCCAGGGGCCAGAACGGCGAGGATCCTCCAACTGGCTCAGTACCTCGTCCGAGCTCTGGTCCAGTCGCCTCACTACCCACGGCGGAAGGTTCACCACGTCTTCGAGATACCGCCGGTAGCGCTCCCAGAAGTCCCAGGCGCGGTCGTTCTTCGCCTCGGGCAGCCAGGGTTCGTGCCCCTTGGGGTCCACGAGTGCCAGCGACCGCTCCTGGAACACGGCGGTCATGGCCTCGATCTCCTTGGCCAGCTGGTCCCGGTCAAGGTCCTCCCCCTGCGCGGCCAGCATCCCGAAGATGGCGTTGACCGCGTTCTGCACCTCGTCCGGCTTCGGCTGACGGTCCTGTGGCAGGAATCCGAGAACCAGACGCGTGGCCTTGGCCATGGGGTCGTCGGGAACGGCGCTCACGTGGGACCTCCAGCGGGATGTAGACGGTGTCGAGCAGAGTAGGGGCGGCCACTGACAACGACTCAGGGCTCATCCGCTCCAGAAGCCCTGCAGTTGGTCGAAGGGAGGCATGGTCCGCAACCTCTCGCGCGCGGCGGCGGGCGATCGGCCGCCCGAGACGAGTGACTCGTAGATGCGCTCAGCCACCTCGGTAGCAGCCTCGTCGGCGGGTCCTGGACCACCGAACGGTTCCGGGTCGTCACTGGTGTCCGTCTCATGCATCACGCGGAGGGCAGCGACGGGCACCGTCTCCTCCAGAAGCCGGATCAATGCGCGTACGTCTGCAGTGCTGTTGCCGCCGGGTCGCAGGGCAGCCTGGACCAGCGGATGGCTGCGGTTGATCCTGCACGTGACCCGGCCATCCGGTCGGCGGACGTTCCACGCGTACGACAGAGGATCACCGTGGGTACGTGCAGCGACCTGTCCACGGTGCCGCAGCACGTCTGCGGCCCTCGCCCGAGCCTGTCGTGCGATGCGGTGGAGGTGCGGGCGTAGGCCCACGGGTGGGACAACGCTGGACTTCCTCACGTCGACACCCCATTCGACGTCCGTCTCGGCCGGGATGTCGACGGCGATGCGCGCCAGGTTGTACTTCTCCTCGCGACGCATGCCTCTCTGCCCCAGCCAGTCGCCGGCCAGGATCAGACGGTTGCGGCGGTAGACATAGAAGCCCTGCTGGTCGAGCCACCCTTGTGGCCCTGCAGCCAGGCCGTACTCCTCAGGGGTGAGCCGGTGGGCGCTGGGGAGGATGAACGCCTCGACCCTCACAGAACTGCCGCTGAGAGGCAGTTCCTCGGTGGGGAGCCGCTGGACAGAAGGGTGGTTGCCCATGAACGGATCCCACGGTTCCACCGGGGTTCCGGACACACGCAGGCTCCGGCGCCGGCTCCCGGCGAGGAACCGGGCGAAAACCATTCCGAGGTGTGACTCCGTGCGGGCCGCCTCGGCGTAGAACTGCTTCTGGGTGCGCTCATCGTCCTCGCGGACGTCACCGCCGTTGTAGCCGTTGAGCCGCCGCCAGAGCACGATCGTTCCGTGGCCAGTGCCGCTCCGAAGCCTGTCCAGCACGGTAGTTGTGTCGACGTCTGCTCCGTGGAGGAGCCTCCACTCGCCGGACTCCTCAACGACGTCGAGGTCCCAGGTCCGTATGTGCCACACCCCATCGGTCGCTGTGGCCACGGAGAGTTGCCGTGACTGCGAGAACGAGGCGGACTTCAGACCCACGCCGAAGCGGCCCAGGTCAGTGGAGGAGCGTGACGTCGCGGGCCCGCGAGCCGCCACGGTCATTGCCGTGACAAGTTCCTGGGCGCTCATGCCCCTGCCGTCATCGACGACTGCGATCCATGAGTCCCGTCCCGCCCAGGTGAACTCGACGTCGATGTTCCGGGCGTCAGCCGCGATGCTGTTGTCGACGAGATCCGCGACGGCAGCCGGCAGCGAGTACCCCAGGGAGCTGAGCGAAGCCACCATGCCCGCGGGTTCGGGGGCCGCGATGTCGTACGTCATGGGTGGTTCCAGCCTGCTTCCCCGATATGGGCCCTCTCACTGTGCGGCTGACTCATGATCCACATGAACCAAAGGAACACCGCGAAATCAAGGAGGTGCCCCCTCCGCGTCGTCAGTTTATGCATCCGGCAAACGCCCGCCCAAGGTCGATGCTAGTAGGCGCGGGATCAATCATCCGGTGTTCTGCGGATTTCCAGCTTGCGCGGTGACAGAGACATGGTGACCGCCATCGCCCCACAGTCACTACCGTCATTCGCGGTCGAACTGGCCGAGGCATTCGACGAGCACTGAAGCCAACTGCTGGGTCGCTGTGGGCGAGCTGTAGGGCCCGCTCGGGAGTGGGGCCAGCCTTCCGGCTGGACCTCGGACGCGTTGAAGTTGGTCCTGGCCGGGTCGGCGACCTGGAACGCCACCGTTGCTGCAGGAGTCGGGTACACCCGAGCGAGATCGTCTCGTCGGCCGGGCCCGCAGCTGCTCTTTCGACCGTTGATTGCCAGCAGGTGTCGTCTAGGCCAGCCGCTACGGCTTGGCGGACTGCGATTTCACCGGGCGGAGGGCGGTCTCTGCGCCCGACGACGCGGCGCCAGCGACCGGGCTGTGTTGGCTCCCGATCGCCAAGGGCCCCACACCCCACGGCCTTCGTCACCCATCGGACCGTGATGGAGGACCTCGGCACCGAGAAGGTCCTCATGGATGAGCGCATGGGCCACATCGACCGCATTAGGTGGGTGACCAGTCTTTGGGATTGGTGGAAAGAAGCCACGACCCACAAGCAGCCAAGTCGAGGTCGTACGAGACTCGCACGACTCCGCCCGGCAACCCAGTGGGGAAGGAATCGTGAGTCAGGCGAGGGAAGTCATCCGTGACCCGGTAGAGACACTCCTCAACAATTCGGTAGGGTATCTCATGGGTCTTACGTTGGACTGGGCTGTAACCCCGCCTTCCAACCTTTTGTAGGAATCGCTCTCGGGCGGCCGGGTGATCTGCTAGGTCCGTCGCCACCCTGTCGACGAGCTTGGGCAGCGTGTTGTTGGCCAGTTGGTCCCGCGTCACGCGGAGGCTGAAGAGATAGAGTTCCCCCGTCTCTGGAGCTGCGAGTTGGTCCAGGCTCCGGATCGTGTGGACGCTGCCGGCATCGCCACTACGGGCGGTGGCCTTGACCTCGACGGATGCGTTCGGCCATTGGAAGTCGTGGCGGGATCCCTCGGACGCTGTCCAGGCTTCTATATGCGTTGGCGTCACGCCGGCCCACCGCACCAGAAACCACAGCTCCGCAAAGAGAGCCAATGCGTCGTTGTTGGTGAGGCGGCTGGAGTCCACCTCCCAGAACCACTTCCACCGCTCAAGGACGTCACCCACAGCGGCGGCCCTCTCCGCTCCCTGCAGTGCTCCAGCGAGGTGAATGATGTCAGCGGCCACGGCAGCGAAAGTTGTCACTGCTGCTGCGTCCAGGCAGGCAACATCCAGATAATCGCTGACCGGTTGACCGGCCACTTGATGCTCACCCACCCGGACTTGAAGGCCCTTGGTGAGGGTGCTCGGTGCTTGTGTGCCTGGCGGCACGTGTAGCAGTAGATGACAGTGCCCGTCGGCATCTACTGCGGCCCACAGGTCATCGGCTGGCAGCTTTTCCGCAGACAGCAGGCCAGGAGCTGGCGCATCTGGAATCTGACTCCACAGGTTCTCTAGCTCAGCCGCGTTCACGGGCGCCCTGCCTTATGTCCAACCACGTAGGGAAGGCTCCTCGGGCTCGTGGAGTAGGGAAAAGAAACGGCGTATGCCAAAACGCATTCGGGCCGCTCAATTCCCTCATCGAACAACCTTCGTCGGTTCTTCGCGTTGGCGCCCACTCCACTGCTCGGATCGATGGGGTAGAGGACGAGCAATCCCTCTCGCGACGACCGCTGGGACCTGAACGCATCACCAAGCGTGGAGAAACCCCCTGACTCTTGCAGCTTGCGAGCCTCTTCAATCTGGGCCGAGGTGAGTCCTTGCAGCTCGTCCTCCGGCTCAGTGACCACACCAAGTGAGCTGGGGTCCTTCGCGAGCCTGCTGCGTTGGATCATTGTCACCTCAGGATGTCCCGAGATGCCCAAATCGACCGTACGGTGCTCGTTCTGCTGGACGCGGGCAGACGAAACCATTACCCGCCAGGACACAAGTTCATTGTGCTGGGTCTGGGCCTGAATATAACTCGCGACGGACGGCACGTCGAAAGCGCTCTGGTCGCTGAACCGGAACAGTTCGATAAAGCGAACAATGGCCTCGGCGCTGACGCCTTCCCAGTTTAGGCGCCCAGGGTCTGCGCGGTGTGGTGCTCCCAAGGAGCCCAGTAGAGCGCGAGTGGTTCCGAGGTTCTCACTACACAGGTCAAGAATCATGGGGTCGTCGAATGGGAAGCGGAGGGTCTGGAGTTTCCTGCCGTCGAAGGATTCCTGCTGGAGCGAGGTGTCCTTCATCTTGTTCTTGGCTGTCGGCAGCATTTTCTCGTGGCTACGGATCCGTGGCGCGGCGTCCCACGGTTTGAGTTTCCGGCGCGCGTAGTGCTCTATCTGCCGTCGAAGCTCCTCCTCGATCGTGGCCAGGTCATGGAACCACGTGACAAGCAGCTGGGTGCTGTACAAGCGCGTCAGATCGACGTAGTCGCCTCGATAACCAAACCAACGCCCCATCTGAAGGAGCGTGTCGTAGTAGGGGCTGCGTCTTACGAAGTACGAGACGAGGAGTCCCTCGACGGTGACACCTCGGGAGAGCTTGTTACCTCCAACCAAGACGGCCTTGAGGTCCGGTTCGATCTCGAAGTCGAGCTCGTCTTCGTGGTTTGAGTTCAGGATCCGGACCTCTACTCCTGGGGTGAGCAGAGCGTCCAAGTGCTGCTCCAGCTTCTCGAACGGCGCGTCATTGTCGAGGTCCATCGACGAGGTGAGCGGACGGAACTCAGTGTCCCATCGATCACTTAGCACGGGCAGGAAGTTTTCCCGGTCATAGCGCCACTGCTGTCGCATGTGACCGAGCTCGGCGGTGATCTCGGCAGCGAGCTTGTCCTGGGCTTCCTTACGCATATCAATATGCACAAGCATGGTGCAAGGCTGATCGGCACCGTTCCGCGCCATCCGACCAGCAGCTGCCAACAAGAAGTCAATAAGAGCAGCTTTGAGAGTGCTTGGGATTACGGGAGTGTAAGGCTTTCGCTTCCCCTTCGGAGGAATGACCTGCTCCACCTCGAGTTCCGGAACGATCCGAATTACATCAAGCCCGTCGACCTGCCCGACTTCACCGGGGAGCTGCTCGCGGCCGAACAGACGGTCAGAGCCGACGTATTTCTGGCCAGGAGGATGGGGCAGGGTGAGGATGAAGTCCTGTGGGAACAGGTCGTCTCCACCTTCGCGGTCTTCCGCGTTGGGGTTGATGAGAATGTTGGCGAAGGGGGTCGCCGTATAGGCGACGTAGGACACCCGCGCGAAACAGCGCAGCAGCCTCCGGATGCGAAGGTTGATCGCGCTGGGGTCCAGCTCGTCGTCTGCCGGTATCTCTCCGTCGAAGTCCGCTGCCCTGAGGTCGAGGACCTCGGACACTGGCTCGTCATCGGGACGGTTGCCACCCGTGTTCACCGACGCTTGGTCGGCCTCGTCGTCGACAACAAGGACCGGCACATGCTCAGGAACCTTGTTTTCGAGCCAGTCAAGAAGTCTGTCCAGGCGTGTCTTGTTCTTCTTCACCACCAGGATGACCTGGTTCTGCCCTTGCAGAGGTCCGACATTGACCCCTGGGTCGAAGTCGCCATCGAGGTCGTCCCGGGTCAACCAGGTCCAGTACTTCTCCGGGTCCCCTTGCCCCACGCCTTTGGGGAACGGAACGTTCTCGTGGCCGAGGTCGCGCTGAAGGCGCCTCTGCGTCTGCTGGCGCAGCGTGTTGTGGAGCCCGGAAAGCACGATGATGATCTTGTAGCCAGCGTCGGACGCCTTGGCTATCAGGGCGGAGAAGTTGCTCGTCTTGCCGCTCTGTACGTGACCCACGACCAGACCGCGCACAATGAACGGTTCCGGGTATCGCGGGTTCTCCAGGTGGGCCAATACTCGGTCACTCGCCAGGTCGACGCTGTCGATCTCGTAGTCCTGGCGGCGCAGTACGTGGCTGAGGAAGCGACGCTGACGCGCCCAGTAGTAGCCCTCGGCGGTGTCCCAGTCCTCGGCCCAGGGCCGCGGTCCTCCCATGGCGGTGAGCTCGGTTGGGCGCACAGTGCGGATGATGGTCGTGGTCCGCTGCTGCTGTTCCCAGTGGCGGCGAACGGCGTCGTGGTCCTCCGTCGGCACGAGGCCGGGGTAGCGGGAGAGGCTTTCCTCAAGGGTCAGCTTGTCCCTGTCCATGATGGCCTTGAGGACAAAGAGGTGCCCCTCTATACGGTCACCAACCGAGGTCATGAGCCACCTCCGGGGACAGAGTGCGCAGGGCCGACATGATCCGGTTGAGTGCCTCGCTCTCACCGGCTTGACTCGCGGCAGCTTCGAGTGCCCCACGCGCTGACAGCGGAGCGGCCTCCGGCACTCGCGAGGTTGTGCCGACGTCCCGGTGATTTGCCAACGCAGGTGAGAAAGCAGTGGGCCTGATACTCGACGCCTGCTCGTGGCCGGGGTCGGGCTGGCCGGAGGATAGACGTACGGTGGGCGCTGGTGACGCCGACGCGGCACCTGACCGCCTGGGGCGTCTAGGCGGCGGGCTCGGAGGTCGTTGCTTCTGACGGTAGGCAGTGTCAGCCGCCCTGCCCCAGGTCGTCACCAGGGGTGTGAGCTCCTTGCGGAGCTCCTCGGGCAGTGTGACGGAAGCCTTGGCCACGTTGACGCCGAAGGCGCTGTCGAGCTCCGGGAAGAACTCCAGCGATATACGGGCGAGTTTGGCGTGCTCATCGACGGCTCGCAGGCGACACCAGCCACCGGACTGGATCAGACGTTCGGCTCGGTAGATGTAGAAGCCCTGCTGTCGATTCCAGCCCTTGGGCCCTGAGGCCCGCTTCCATACAGCCTGCGACGAGAAGTGGTTCTGGTTGGGGAGTACAAAGGGACGCAGATGCACAATCGCGTTGCCGTCTAGGGAGCGCACCTCCATGTCCTCCTCCTGCAGGGCCGAGGTGCTCGGCTCTGCACGGCAGAACGGGTCCCATGCTTCCACGGGAGTTCCGTTCACCGTGATTTGAAGCGGCTCCCGGTCGGCAACCTCTCCAGCAAGGAAGCGATGGAACACCATGCCCAAGTGCTGGTCGATGTCCTCGGCGTGAGCGATCAGCTGCTTCTTCGCCCACCCTCCGAACGGATCCTGATACCGGAGAACGCGGTCGAGGCCCTCCCACAGGACGACCGTGCCAGAAGCTTCACCGAGCACAGCCCGGGTCGGCTCGGGCAACTCGTCAGGGGCCAGGTCGAAGATCTCCCAATTGTCCACTTCGTCGATGTGGTCGAGGTCGAGCTGACGGGCCTCCAGTGTGGCTCCGGGGGTGTCCGCACGGGACACCACGGTCAGCCTTCGACACTGGGAAGTGGACGCCGACTTGAGCCCGAAGCCGAAGCGCCCCAATTCCGCCCTGTTGTACTCACGGTCGCTCCCATAGCGGAACGCCTCGCTCAACGTTTCGGCGTCCATGCCTCGCCCGTCGTCCGAGATACGGATCCAGGAACGCGTGCCGTCGAAGTGCACGGTGACGTGCACAGTCGCTGCGTCCGCGGAAACGCTGTTGTCGACGATGTCTGCCACTGCGTGACGCAGGTCGTAACCCAGGTTGCGAAGCGAAGTCAGCGTGCGCCGCGCTCGCGGCACCACTTGGATGGTCTTGCGTACAGCCACGAACGGCCCCCCACTCGAAACTTCCCCAATCCTGCCATCTCCAACGGTTATTGACGACGAGTACTACCGCTGGTCATCTGGGAAGACGGAGAACGATCGGCCCCTTCAGGTTGTCACTCGTATGAGTTCCTGCGGAGTCCCGGAGCGCAGTATGGGCGTGGGGCCATGCATCGCTGGTTTAAGAATCGCCGTTACAGTGAGCCTTCGCTGCCCAGGATCGTCGCGCGGGCTGAGGCCAAGCGGCTCCTACTCAAGCCCCAGTTTCTGGCGACACTCCTTGTTCCAGGTAGGCGGTCAGGCCAGCTGCGCGGGCCTGGATCCCGGCGGTGATTCGGCGTACGAGGCGGGGAATAGTGAGCTCTGGCAGTTGCTCGGCGTGGTGGAAGTCGTAGCTACGGAGCTCGTCGGCCTGCAGCGCGATCTGCTGGCGCTGGTCCGCGCTGAGACGGCCGCCGTCGAAGAGGTAGAGGACCTTGTCTCCCTCCCCCGGATTCGGCGCCCAGTCCACGACGAGCAGGCGGCCGATGTGGGGCTTGATGCCCAGCTCCTCGTGGACTTCGCGGACGCAGGCTTGCCGGGGAGACTCCCCTTCCTCGACGTATCCGCCGGGGATGTCGCGGTAGTCCTTGTACGAGGGTTCGACGAGCAGGACTCGGTCGGCGTCGTCGAAGAAGAGTGCGCCGGCTGCCATACGCGGGTGGGCCATCTTCGCTTCGTGCTCGTTCTCGCTCACGGAACGGACTCTAACCGCCGACGACGCCGAGCCTGCGTGCCAGGTCTGCCACTGGCTGGGACGGGCGGCCTCGGGTGCCTCGGATCCAGCCGATGACCAGTTCCCGGCTCAGGTAGTGGTGGCGCACCTGTTCCGGGGCAGCCTGCTCGGCGTCCAACAGGGTGGCCAGGGCTTCATCGGTCCGGTTCCAAGCGCTGAGTGCTCTGGCGACTTCCAAGCCGTGCCTCACACGTCGTTCCACAGGCAGGTGGCTGGTGTCGATGCGTTGTCCGAGGTCGGCAGCTATCTGGATGTCTCCAAGCTCTCCGGCAGTGGCGACGCAGTGGATGGCCACGTTGGTCGGGCCGAAGGCCGTCCACAGGTGGTTGGCGTCGGCGCCCAACCGCTGCGCGGCTTCGTCGGCTTCTCGAAGGAAGGTCTGCGTCGTCGCCCGGTCCTCCGCTCGGGCGGCTGCCATAGCACCAGCGAGGAAGAGGGTGCCGTAGACCGAGAGGTATTCGTCGTTCGCGGTGCTCAAGCTGGGTTGCATCACGGCCGCCGCATCGTTCACCAGCTGGACCGCCGGGGTGAAGCGCCCGGTGGCCAGCAGGCAGTGTGTGACCGCCCGGAAGAGCGAGCCCGTCACCGCGCTCTGACCGCTGTGCTGCGCGGCCGTCAGGCCGCGGTCGGCCGCGATCCATGCCAGCTCCGACTCCCCGACCTTGCCCAGCACCATGGCCGCGCCTTGGTAGGTCAGGGCGAGCAGGGCATGAGCCTCCTCCCTCTTACGCCCCGAGTACGCGCGGGATGCGGCGAGGGCATCGGCCAGTACGAGGGGAAGGCGTCGCGTGGCGAAGCCGTAGCGGGACGCCTGATAGGCGTCGAGGATCTCCTTCACGTTGGCCCGAAGGTCCTTCAGGGCGGGCGGTTCGTCATTGGGCGGAGGTCCCAGCAGCGGCGTGAGCTGCTTGTAGTCCATGAGGGCTTCGCGCAGGGCGGGGACCGTGCGGCGGCCGCTGTCGTTCGACCACTCCATGAGGGTCGGTTCGGCGAGCAGGTCTCCGAGGGAGACGTCGAGGGCCTCGGCGAGTGAGGTGATCACCGAGAGCCGGTCGAGCTCGATCCGATTGTTCTCCGCTTTGCTCAGCCAGTCCGTGGTTCGTCCGACAAGGCCGGCCAGGACTTCTTGGGAAAGGCCGCGTCGGCGCCGGTACCAGGCGACGCGCTCGCCGATGGTCAGGTTCTCTGTCATCCCTCGCATGTCCTGAGCATCACCTCGTGGCCGGAATCGACCCCGGAAGGATTTTCCGGGGTGCTGCGGGGTGCCGTACCTACTGTCGCAGTAGATCGAAAAAGCCGCGGGGCAATGTGGTCAGCTTCCTTCGCCTCGCCTGGCTTTGGTGATCGGTCCTGCTTCTCAGATGGGAGCAGGGCACGGCTCGCTGATACGGACTGGAGGTGTGGAGGGTGCGCAGCACGAAGACGGCGGAGCCGTGGATCGAGCAGGGTCTCGGCCCGTTCGGCCCGGCAGCTCTCAAGCCGAACTCCAGAACGCGGTTCGCCACGGACGGCAGTGCCTTGCTGAAGATCTACGTGGGCGTCGACCCCGAGGGCCGGCGCCAGCGTGAGGCCGCGACGGTCGAGCGCGCTGCCCTGTGGGGTATCTCGGTCCCCGCCGTCCTGGCCACGGGAAACGATGGGGCCGGTTCTTGGACGGCATTCCGGGTGGTGGATGGGACGCCGTGCTCGGTAAGCACGCACTCAGCGACTGAGGAGTACGTCGGTCACGTCGTGGCTGTGAGCAGCAGGCTGCACCGGCCTATTGCTGGCGCCACTGCCGGCTCCGGCTGGGAAGCACGGCAAGCAAGTGTCCTTTCCTCGCACCAGTTCCTGCTCGATCAGTTCTCTTCTCGCTGCCGGTCGCTGCCCTGGTGGGCGGTGCTGAGCGAGGCCCTCCAACCGATCGATTCCCATCCGGTCGTTCGCCTGCATGGTGACCTCAAGCCCGAGCACCTCCTCGTCGACGGCGAGCGCCTGCACGTCGTCGACTGGGAGGCGAGCGCCTGCGGACCGGCCGTCCTCGACTACACCGACGTGGTCTTCCACCTCGTACGCGACCTGCTGTACGAGGGCGTAGCGCCCGGCCACATCCCGGTGGATCTCTTGACCCAGTTGCCATTCAGCGGGCCGGTTCTTGCCTGGCGCCTGCTCCTCTGGCTCGATCGCCGTCGGACGCAGGACATCGACCTCATCACTGTCCACGACGTCTATCGACTCGCTGCCGAGGAACAGGCTGCCTCCGCGTACCGGTCGCTCGCTCAGACTGTCGCGTTCCTCCGCGCGGCTGGCGTTCCTCGCTGAATCCTCCACTCCAGCGCTCGTCCAGGCGTGCTGACGCCTGCGCTCATCCCCTTCTGCCCACCCCTGAACGGGAGTTCGTGATGCCTCGTACGAGCACGACCATCGACAACAGCCACCTCGTCATCGATCCGGCTGGGCCATGCCGGTGAATGGGAGGGCCGCGCCGTTGTGCGGCGGCGAGCGGATCCCGGTCGAGGACATAGTGGAGGCCGAGGTCCGAACGTTCTTCGCCGAGCGACTGCCCGAGGTCTCGGCCCACCTCGACATCGTCTTCAACATCACCAGCAATTCGAGCCCGGGTGCTGTCCTCACCGGCGACGGGGTGCCCGACCGCACCCGCTGGTTCAACCCGCGCTCCGTCGAAGATCTTCGCGAGCGGCGGGTACGGCTCTCCAACGACACGTCCCTCGGCACCGGCTGGGCGCCGGAGAACCCCTTCGAGTCATTCGTACGGGAACTGGTGGACCACTTCTCCGGGAAGAGCGAGTTCACGCTCGCCCACGCCTGGTGCGGCGCGGACGTCAAACTCATGGGCTACTGGGACGGCGCTCAGGCCGACATCGTGTTGTGCGTCCCCCAGAAGTCGCGCCACGTCGACAGTCGGGCGGAGTATGTCCGTAACGCGGAGACCGTCCTTGCCGAGTGCCACCGCCTCGCCGACCTCCGGCTGCCCGGAGCGGAGGCCCGCTTCAGGCTGAACGCCCGCGACGTCCCGGAGAAGGACGAGTTGTACCTGACGTACACCGGTAGCTCGATCGAGTCGGGTGACGAAGGTGTCGTGGGGCGAGGCAACCGGGTCAACGGGCTGATCACACCGCTGCGGCCGATGAACCTTGAAGGCGCCAACGGCAAGAACCCGGTCTATCACGTCGGAAAGCTCTACAACGTGGCCGCGCAGCGACTCGCCAACCGGCTCCACGAGGCGACCGAGGGGCACGCCGAGGTTCACCTGGTGAGCACGACCGGGCAGCGACTCGATCAGCCCTGGCGCATCCTCGTCCGCCTATCCTCTCCCGACGCCGAGGTGGACAAGGTGCAGGCCCTGGTCACCGAGGCGCTCGGCGAGTTCCCGGCCCTGACGGACGAGCTGGTTTCCGACGGGATCGTGCTGAGCTGATGGTGCTGCGGACGCTCGGAGAGGTTCCCGCAGGGTGCCGACAGCGGCTACTCGCGCACTACGGGCCGGAAGCCCAGGCGTGGCTGGACGCAGCACCGGCTCTGCTGGAACAGGCCGCCGAATGCTGGCAGTTGTCCCTCGGCGACTATCACGACGCCGGACACGCCTCGGTGATCGCGACAGCGACCGCCTTCGACGGGCGTCCGCTACTCCTCAAGGCATGGACCGACCCCACCCGGTATCGCCACGAAGTGAGTGCACTGCGGCTTTGGGCCGGCGGACCGACGGCGGACGTCATCGAGGCCGCTGACGACCTGGCGGTGGCCGCCCTGGAGCTGGTGGGAGGGCGCCCTGGTGGCGCCGAGCGGCCAGAGCGCGAGGTTCAGATGGTGGCGGCTGCCCTTCAGGGGCTGCACACCCTCGGCCAGCGCCGAAGGCGACCGAACAGCTTCCCGCTGCTCACCGACCACCTCGGCACGGAGATGCTGCCGCGGATCCGGCGACGGATGGAGACGCTCGACCTCGACGCATGGAACCTCCTCGTCGACGCCGCGCTCCCGGCGCTCGCCGGACTGCAGGAAGACCCAGGCAGGACGACTGTCCTGCATGCGGACTTGTATCGGGAGAACGTGCCATTCGACTGGCTGGGGCATCCGCGCCTGCTCGATCCGCTGCCCATGCTGGGCGACGCGGCATTCGACTGGGCCTTCTGGACCGTCTACTACGACCTTGGGCACGGGACCTACGGGCGGCTCTCCGCTGCCGCCCGGATCTCCCGGATCCCTATCCCCGTACTCGCGCCGTGGTGCCGAGCGCTGGCCCTCGACGGACTCCTCTACTACCTGGAGACCGGGGACCCGAGAGCACCGCGGATGGCTGAAGTGCTCGCCGGCCTTTCCGCGTCGCCCCCAAGGAGGGACTCGTGACCACCTACGTCCTTCGCCACGGACAGACGAACTACAGCAAGCGGTACCTCGTCAACGGCGACCCGTCCCAGCCCATCCACCTGACCGAGGAGGGCCGGCAATCGCTGGTCCTGGGCTGGTCCACCCTCCCCCTCCACACCGTGCGGACGTGGCTGACCAGCGAGTTCCCGCGTGCCCAGCAGACGGCTTCGCTACTGATGGGTGTGCCGGCGGCGGAGCTGGTCATCGACCCTCGTCTGAACGAACTCGACTACGGAGAGTTCGAAGGCCGCCCGTTCCTGGAGTACGCGGTCTGGCTTGATGGCCAGGGTCCCAACGAGCGGCCTGCGGGTGGCATCGAGTGCCAGCGCGACGGCATCCGGAGGATGCTGACCGGACTGCTCGCCACCCTGGAGCGCCCCGGACCCCGCGTTCTCGTAGGCCACGGCCTTTTGGCCTCCGTGCTCCTCTGGCATCAGAGCCGATCTCCGAAGGAGGCCATGCCGCTCTTCTTCCCGGAGGCGCCGTACGTCGAGCCGATCGCCATACCCGACGATGAGCTGCCGGATTGGATCACGGCGCTGATGGGGGATCTCGGCGGAGACGTTCCCCAAGGTCGCGCCGACCGTGGTGGCGCGGACATATTCCGGATCGGCGAGGGCTCGGCGGTTGCTACCGTCGATTCCGTATCCCACCAGCCGGATCAAAAGGATCTTCCTCATGCATGATGCCCGCGCCCTAATCGAAATGGGTGCCGAAGCGGTTCGTCGGCTCGCTCGTCGCGGTTACTCTCTGGACCTGTCCGAGCTGGAGTCCCTCCAGTCTCGGCGCAACCAGAACATCCGCTCGGCCGACGAGCTGCGGGCTGAGTCCAAGCGGGTGGCGAGCGAGGTCCAGCAGACGGCCAAGCAGGGCGGCGACATCTCCAAACTGAAGGAGCGCGCCCGCGAGCTGAAGGACCAGATCCGGGACATCGAGGCCGGGCAGGTGCAGGTCGAGGAGAAGCTCCGCGACCTCCTCCTCAGCATCCCGAACCTGCCGGACGACGCGGCCCCGGACGGCGACTCCGAGGAGTTCGCGGTCGAGGTCCGTCGGGCCGGCACTCCGCCGGCCTTCCCGTTCGAGCCGAAAGACCACGTCGACCTCGGCGAGGACATCGGCATCCTCGACTTCGCTCGGGCGACGAAGCTGTCCGGCCCGCGCTTCGCGGTCTCGCGCGGCGCCGGAGCAGCACTGGAGCGTGCCCTGGCCACGCTCTTCCTCGACCTGCACACCCGTCGGCACGGGTACGTCGAGCACGCGGTCCCGTACCTGGTCACCCGCAAGACGATGACCGGCACGGGGCAGCTGCCGAAGTTCGAGGAGGACCTGTTCAAGACCGGCGTCGCCGACCGCGAGCTGTTCCTTATCCCGACGGCCGAGGTACCGCTGACCAATCTCTACGCCGACGAGATCATCCCTCCGGCCGAGCTGCCGCTGGCGCTCACCGCGCACACGCCGTGCTTCCGCTCCGAAGCAGGCTCGTACGGCCGCGACACCCGGGGCCTGATCCGCCAGCACCAGTTCGCCAAGGTCGAGATCGTCCAGATGGTCGACCCGGCGGACGCGGACGCCACGCTGGAGACCATGGTCGGCCACGCCGAGGCGTGCCTGAAGGAACTCGGCCTCGCCTACCGCGTCGTCAAGCTGGCCGCCGGTGACACGGGCTTCTCGGCCCAGCTCACCTACGACATCGAGGTCTGGATCCCGAGCCAGAACACGTACCGCGAGATCTCCTCGGTCTCCAACTTCGGCACCTTCCAGGCCCGCCGGGCCAACATCCGGACCCGCGGCGAGGACGGCAAGCCCAAGCTCGTCGCCACCCTCAACGGCTCCGGCCTCCCCATCGGCCGCACCTTGGCCGCTCTCCTTGAGCAGTGCCAGCAACAGGACGGCTCCATCGTCCTGCCCGAATCGCTCGTCCCGTACCTCGGCTTCCGCCGTATCTCGGCGGACGGAAAACCGGAGGCATAACGTGCTCGTCGGCGTCTGCGACTTCCCTGGTAGCTACGCCTTTCCACCCGCCGGCTACGGCGGGATCGAACGATGGCTATGGGCGGTCGCCGTAGGCGCCCGAGCCGCAGGCGCCGACGTACACCTCCTCGGGCCGGGCTGGCTCACGGACCTGGAGAACGACTGGGTCCGCCGGCCGGTCCGCCTGGAGGACCTCAACACCGGATCGCTCGCCGAGCGCGAGCTCCGCAGCACCGGATACGACCTCCTGGTCGTGGGCCACGAATACCCGTCTCTGCCGGCCTGGACGCGCACCTGGAACGAACTGGACTGCGACGTCGCCACCTTCCAGCACTCGCCCGTCTTCCAGCACGCCGACACCGCCTTCGACGGCAAACGGTCACGGCTCTACTGCTACTCGCCCGAGATGATCGAGCGGTACGCGGAGCACCAGCCGATCCCTGAACTCGCTGTACACCTCGGTCTGGACGAGGACGAACCGTCGGCCGTCGCCGGTGACGACCTCGTGTGGCTCGGCCGCATAGACGAGGAGAAGGCGCCGCACATCGCGGTCCGAGCCGCCCAGATCCTCGGCCGCCGGATACAGATCGTCGGCCCCGTCTTCGACGAGACATACGTACGACGCCACGAGCGTCTCTTCAGCGCAGGCCACGTGAAGCGGGCCGGCGAACTCGGCGGCCCCGCCAAGACCGCTGCCATCCGCGACGCCTCCGTCTTCGTCTACACCTATGCCCGTGCATACGTGGAGGCCGGCGCCGCCGTCTTCGGCGAGTCCCTCCGCGCAGGCACCCCCATGGCCGCGCTCACGTGGCGCGAGGGAACCTGCGCCGAGGCGGCCCTGTGCGATCAGACAGGCGTGAACACGGTGGCCGACCCCGACGAGGACGACGAGGCAGCAGCGGAGCTTCTCGCCCTTGCGATCGAGCAGGCCGAGGGCCTCAAGCACACGGAGGTCCAAGAGATCGGGATGCATCGCTTCGATCCGGCCCGCCACTTCACCGCGATGTCGACTCGGCCATGCTGACGAGCGGTTCCAGACATCTCGTACTCGGGCCGTCGGCCCGTTCGGAGGTCCGCCTACCTGCGGTCCTACGCCAAGTCCTCGGAGCACAATGGGAGTTCACCGTCTCCGACGGCCGGATCGCGATCGAGCATGCGCACAGAGGATCGCCGTACTGTCCGCCTCGTCGGACCCCGTCGTGGGAAGAGCTACTGGCAGGGCTCAAGGCGGGCTTCGCGGCCCAGGGCGTCCCGCAGGACGCCTGCTTGCCAATTCGGTGGGGCCGCGAGACCGAGCTGACGATCTCGGCCGTCCAAGCCCTTGACCCCCTCCTCAAGGACGGGCATCCGCTGACCTACCGAAGCGGCTTCCTGCCCCAGCCTGTTGTCCGCTTCACCGGGCAGCGTGACGCATCGGGCGACCTCCGGGAAGGATTCCTGACCTCGTTCGTCAACGTTTCCCGTGTTCAGCCGATTCAGCGCATGGACGAATACGGTGTGATCTTGGACGGTTGGCTCAGCGTGCTGTCACGATTGGGTTTCCATGCGCGCCACATCAGCGTCCAGGGCAAACTGGCAACATGGCGGCGCCGTCAAGTCGAAGGCATCACCCTTCGCTTCAGCCACCTCGACCTGACTCTCGGCGACGTCGTCCTCCTCTGGAATACCGACAACCCTGAGCGCATGGCGGTAGACCTCGGCACCGGACTGGAACGGCTGGCCTGGGCACGTACGCAACTGGGGTGGAGAGACCTCGTCTTCGGCAGGTTCGCGACCCTGGCGCCCCCACCAACCCTGGACGCCGTCCGAACCGCCACTCTCCTCCTTGGACATGGCATCCGTCCCGCCGCACGGGGGGCCGGCGGAATCACACGCCGGGTGATCGGAACGATCGACCCTGATTCGGCGCGGCTGGGCGTCAGCTCTCTGGTCCGCGCCTCGTATCGCTATTGGCGACTGTTCGGCGAGCCGAATGTCCCATGGCCAGCCGTGGCCATGGCGATCGAGGAGGAGTTGGGTATCTGACGGAGGAATTCTGGCGAGGTCGAGCTCGACTGCCGGGGAAAATCTGTCCATCTTTACACCAGTTGGTCCTTCGTCATCCAATCGAAGCGTTTGACAGCGAACCCAGCCGCTTCGGCTTCTCTCACCACAGGATCGTCACCTCGGCGGGGAGGCTGACCACAGCCCGTTGCCGATCCAGGGTGAGCCCCTCCACGCGGTCCGTACGTCGGCCGCGTCCACCAACCAGGCGAGTACCTGCGCCCGTTGTCAGTGCGTCATGCGAACCTCAACCTCGTCCAAGCGCTCGCGCAGCCGGCGCACCTGCTGAGGTGGAGGACGACATGAGTAACGACACGCGGACCGCCGCGCCTTCGCCGGAGGACGCGCTGCGCTCTGCCCGGCTGCTTGCCCGTGCCGATGCGGCCGTCATGGCGCTCTTCGCCACGCGGGCATACGAACTGGGCTGGACAGTACGGAGCAAGCTGAGCGGCATCCTGGACCACGTGACGCTGTCCTGCGACGCGGGGCATACGACTCAGGTAACCCCTGTGACCGCGCTGCACCCCGAGCTCGGCAGCACGATCGTCCCGGCACCCGCGGGGAACGCGTTCTTCATGGCGGCGGGAATGACGTCCCTGGGCGCTTTCCCCATGGCACTGAAGGAGTGCCAGCACTGCGCGGGGAAGCGGTGGGAGGAAGTCGCCCGAGCGTCGTTCGCCGCCTACGCCATCGAGACCGATCTTCGAATCCTGGCCGACGCCGCATCCCCTAACGGGTATCCGGCGAAAAAGGTTCGCTGCCTGCACGG
This sequence comes from Streptomyces sp. NPDC006602, assembly GCF_042870385.1. NCBI lineage: Bacteria > Bacillati > Actinomycetota > Actinomycetes > Kitasatosporales > Streptomycetaceae > Streptomyces > Streptomyces sp. NPDC006602. The sequence continues at coordinate 110,345 of NZ_JBIAHG010000013.1, forward strand.
GCATGAGTTCACCATCACCGCGATGAATCCTCGTACCCCCGGGCGCGTGCCGGGGAGTGGCTACGGATTCACAACGGGTTCCGACGGCGTCGGCGCCCCCTGCGTTACGTGTCGCGGTATTTTCCAGACGCCGAAGCTTGTTGAGTTCAGGCGCCGCGCCCGCGAGCAGAACGTGATGATCCTGGACGTCATGTCGGACCGCATCGCCCAGACTGTGCGCCTATGCTGCGTTGCCGGGCACCTGACCTCGGTGGGCATCAACACTGGGTTGAAGCGCGACTTGTTGTGCGCCCGATGCAGCGGAGCGGGCGTTCGCCCCGAACCAACCGTGTACTACGTTGTTACCGACGGGGCCATGGTGAAGCCCGGAATCTCCTCGGGTGACGGACGAGGGCGGCTTGATACCCACCGCAGCGAGCACGGTCTGGGTCGAGTCCGCAGACTTATAGTCGACCTGCCCGTCGGCGCAGCTCGTGACGTCGAGCGGCATGTCCTGGACTGCCTGGTCGGCCAGGGCATCCGACCGGTGATGGGCTCCGAATATTTCGATGCCGCGCATATTGACCGGGTGCTGGAGCTGGCTGACGGATGGTTCGCAGCGAACCTGCCGAACTCCCCGTGGACGGTGACCGCCTAGGTGCGGTCTCTAAACCAGTTCAGGATCCCTCGGGCGTCCGTGATCACGTTCGTGGACGACCCGCTCTGCCCGTCGTCGTCCTGGTACTCGTAGTCCTGGCGGATGCCGACGTCGTCGGTGAACGTGTCGGTGAACGTCTCGCGACGTGTGTATTTTCCGTCGGAGCTCCAGCAGTCACGGCTCGTGGTGCGGGTCTCCGTGCGACCCTTGTAGGTCTCGTCGTACGCGTCGAGGAAGTCGCTCAGGAACGTCGCCTCGTCGTCCGTCAGGCGCGTGCCGGAGACGTCCAGACGCTCGCCGATGTAGTCGCGGAGCCGCTGCTTCTCGTGTCGATCCACGTTTCCATCCCTGTTCCCGTCCGGTGGCCCGGAAGGCCATCCAGACCGATGTCGATCATGCCGGGCTCCAAGTCAGGTAGAGCTCGAGCTGGGTGACATTCTCCAAGATCTCGGGGGAGACCGTCAGCAATCCGCGGTAGCGGACAATGAGGATCTTCCAGACGAGCACCAGGTCTACCACTTCACCTCGTGGTTGCGCTGAGTCACCTCGCCCACCCCTTCCTCGTAGTCGTCCGTGCCGACGAGCACACTCACCGTCGCGCCCCGGTCGGGCTGATCCCACTCACCTGCAACGAGATCCAGCGCTGTTCACGACACCCGTCGTCCGCCCCATGCGTGATGCGGCCCTTCGGCTCAACTGTCGGCTTGGCGACGCCGTCATCAAGCCCGAGTGCAGGCCAGCCATTACCGCCGACAAGTCACGGACCGGACATGAAGATCACGATCTACGGTTGGAGTACAAAGCTAGGTCAACCAAGGGAGCTTCTTGCCAACCAAGTTAGTCAGCCCAGGTCACAGACCGGCAGCGGACACCAGTTCGCCGGAGGCAGACGGGAAAGATCCGGAAGGGACTGGTGCTCCGCGGCGAAGGATGCCAACGTACAACGCCCTGCCGGAAACACCCTGAGCCCACGGAGGCGCCCCTGCACCCGCACGATCTCAACGACCCTTCCCGTCCCGACTCGCCGGACCCGGTGTACTGGGTCACCCCTCGCCACCTCGCCGGTGACGACGGCGTACTCGCCGAGCGGATCGGCGACACCCTGGTCGGCCTCGGCTGGCGCATGTGGCCCACGGCCCGCCACACCCTGCTGTACGTGAGCCGGGACGGGCTGTGCGGCGCCGAGTGGATATTGGCGGCCTACCCGTTCGAGCTGGGCGAACTGCCCGTTGCCTGGCAACTGAGTGCACGCCCCCACGCCGCCTCCGCGCTGTCGGAGTGGAACGCCTACTTCACCACCGGCGTCCCGTACGAGGCGCTCGCCGATCTCCTCGTTGCCCTCGACGCCCGTGAGGCGCCGGACGTCGGTTGTGCGGGGCCCGAGACGGTCGTCAACGCACTCGGCGCACGGGGCTGGTTTCGCGACGTGGACCGACCCCGCACCACCGCCATCGACCCCGGGTTCTCCTCCAGCGTCTCCCTGGAGATGCTGCCGCCGCTGATCGAGGACGCCGATCCGCGTCCCGACCTGGTGGGTTGGCAGGCATGGGCGCAACCCGTTCTCCGCGCCCCGTATTTGTGGTGCGCGAGCTTCAGCACCAGCGTCCCGCATGACCTGGTCGCCGCGTTCGCCTCCTCGCTCGCCTCACCGGACCCGGTGCCCCGCCGCACGCTGCCCGAGAGCGCCGAGGGCCAGCTCAGCGTCGTCCGCCGCGGCTGACGCCTCTCAGCCTGCAACCGGCTATCTCGTATCCCGCGCGACGTCACCCACGTAGGTGCTCCTGCGCTGTGCAGGACCGGATGAAGGGTGCGCCTTCTGGCAGGGGCATCTTTGCTGTGCGGCTGAGTACGCGGACTGCTTGTCGCCGCCCAGTCCGTGCGTTGAAGAGCGCGAATTGTAGTGCCGCGTAAGGGTTCTCGGGCTGGATGCCTTCGAAGGGAGAAGGGACGCGTGGACCGCACCTGACGCTGGGGCTACGAGGACAGAACAGCAGCACGAGAGTCTCGAAGCCGGTGGGTGGAGCCGTCGGCCGAGGCGTTCAACCCCACGTCATGCCGATCAAGGGAGAACCCGTGAACACCGCAACCGAGCCGACCACCCATGAACAGTCGGCTGCTCCGGCGACCGAGTCCTTGCCTGCCCCAAGCGACAAGCGCCCCAGCACCGCTTCCCGCACGAACGGGTCCCCCGACAGCCTCATCGTTGCCGATGGCAAGCTCACCGAGGCCGGGGAGGCGCTCGTAACGGAACTGACCGCTGAGATCTCGCCCCTGATCAATCGGGCGCCCGACCCCGCAGCCGCGCTCGCCCTGTTCGGGCAGCTCTTCCAGAAAGAGCTCGCGTGTATCGCCGCCACTCGCTCAGCCGCAGAAGGCCGGTGCACCGTACATGGGTGGTGCGTCGAGACCGGCTACCACTTCGACCACAACAGCTCCGATCACGTAGTCACCAGCATTTCCCGGGAAGAGCCCCTCATATACGCGCACTTGGTCCACCTCTCCACCTCGAAACCGGTCATCGGCCTGCAGGGCGATGACCTCGACGCCGAGCAGGCCCGGGCAAAGGCGGCCGAGTTGCGCAAGCTGGCGGAAGCGATCGACGAGATGGCTGGCCTTCTCACGGGAGGCAGGGCGGCAGCCGAGTCCGGCCACTGGCCGTGGTGCCAGCCCGACGAGTGCGTCACCCACCAATACGACGATGGCGAGACGTACATCGAGCACTACGGGCGCAAGGCCACCGCGGTCATGGTCGACACGGACGGCTCCGACACGGTCCGACTCCATGCCCATCTCGGCTTCGACGAGGGCACAACCAAGGAATACCCAGACGTCTTTCTTGAGGACCCCGACGGCCCCGGTGTGTTCCTCGACGTGCCCTCCCTCGACGCCACGATCTCCCGGCTTTCGGACTTCACAGACACCTGCGCGTCATGCGCCTACAGATGACCGAACCGCCAGTCGAGGGCCCGACCCCGCAGGAACGTGTCGAGCGGGAGGTTGACCGGGTCATGGCCGCCATCTCCGAGCCGCGGCCGGAGGTACGGGCATGACGACAATCGACAGGCAGGCGGCTTTCGACAACTTCCGCGAGCGCATGTGCGACCACCTCGCCGCCGTGTCCGAGCGAACGCAGCGCCACCTTCACGTCGAGCAGGCTCTTCTCGACGACGGCACCTTCTTCACCCACCGGCTCGACGGCGACGACCATCACGTCGTCTACGACCCCCAGCAGATCAGCCCACTCAACGTCCGCCAGTTCCTCGGCATCTACGTGTCGTACACCGAGGGTCGCATCCTCGACCAGATCCGCGAGGCCGCCTACCGGTTCGACACCGACGGGTGGAGGCAGTTCCACGAGGAGGTCACCAGCTGGATCGATCGCACCCAGGACCCCGAGGGCGTCATAGATCAGGTCCTGGATCTCATCTCCAGCGAGCAGACCGAGAAATCGGAAGCGCGGCCGTGAGCGCCGAACCCGCCGTGTCTCGGGCCGCACGGAGTGTGGACCGAGACATCTGACCTGCCGCCAGGTCCCGAATTCCATAGATCATCTGGCCTTACGGCGCAGGTCGGTCTGGCTCGTGGAAGGCCCAGTGGTGCGCCCGGCCGACGGCGCCGTGGGGCTGCTGTTGGGCTGAGGTATTGCGGAGGCGTCGGCGGGCAGGTCGGCCATGCGGCGCAGCCGCCACACCAGCACGTCGCTGACCGACTCCGCGGTCTGAAGCTCCCGCCGCCCAGCCGCCTCCGTCAGGAGTGCGGTCGGATCGTGTCCGGCGGCCTCGGTGTCGGCGAGGGTGGCGGCCAGCGCATACCAGCCCGGTTCGGCCAGGACCTGTTCCGCCAGCTCCGGAACCGCCTGACGCACGTGGGCAGCCTGCTTCTGACGCAAGGGCTGGGACATACGTCGGCCTCGTTGGTACAGCGCGGCCAGTGGGATGTCGGCCGCGGCCCGGTAGGCGGCGCGCAGGTGCTCGGCCGACTGGTGGGCGGCGGCGGCCTGCTGGGCGTGCTCCTTCTTCGCATGCCAGTGGGCGGCGGCGGTGACGAGGAAGAACAGCATGTCGATCGCCATCGCGGTGGTCTCGCCGTCTTCCCCGCGGCCGAGTGCCGGCCCGCTGTAGACGAGGTCGCGGGCGGCCTGGCGCAGGGCACGGTCATGTCCGCGCTCAGCCTTGATGTGGGAGCGGGTGGCCCGCTCGAACGCGAAGGCCGCCTTGCCCAGTTCGGTCCGGGTGTGGGCGGCGGAGGTCTTGGCGAGCGAGTCCAGGATCTCCCCGGCCGCCGCGATGTGCGCGGCCACCTGGGCGTCCTCACCACCGTCGATGACCAACACCGCCTGCCACGCGGCCGTGGCCGCCCGCCGCCGCGCCGCCGCAGGGCTGCTGGGTGCCGGGCCTGTGGGCTGCTCCGAGAGTGTGTCGGTGCTCTGGGGCGAGGTGTCGCCGGACCAACGTTCGCAGATACGGGGCAGGGAAAGGTCGGGAGAGAGCGTGGAGCCCGCGTAGAACACTGGTTCCTGGTCGTCGTTGCGGTCATCGGGCAGCGCAACCTTGTACCCGAGCAGATCGCCGGAGGGCGCGACGCGCTGCCGGATCAGCACGCCGGCGGCGGCCAGGCGGTCGAAGAACTCCTTCTCGCTGGCGGCGCCGGCCACCGCGCGGCGGACGGTTTCGCGTAGTTCGTCGCGCGAGGCACGCTCCTTGCCCAGACGTTCGGCCTTGTGCCGCTCGGCGCTGGTGGTGCGTTTGGCGGCGGTGCCGTCGCCGGGGGTGACGCGGTGGAGGCCGTAGTCGGCTTCGATGAGGCGCGATTCGGCCTGGGCGCGTTTGCCGGAACGGTGGTGGTCGGGGCGGCGGCCGTCTTCGCGTACGAGGGTGGCGACGATGTGGATGTGGTCGTCGGCGTGGCGGACAGCGGCCCAGCGGCAGCCCGCGCCGTCGCCGGGGTCGATGCCCGTGGCCGCGACGATGCGGCGGGCGATGTCGGCCCACTGTTCGTCGGTCAGGATCGGGTCGTTGGGGGCGGAGCGCACCGAACAGTGCCACACGTGCTTCTCGGGCCGCTGGTCGGCGTCGAGCAGATGGAGGGGCTGGTCGAGGAGCTGCTTGAGGCCCTCCATCGTGGCCGAGGGGTCGCGGCCGGGGTCGGGCGCCATGTGGTCGAAGGAGGCGACCAGGTGCGGGTCGATGTGCTCCTCGTGCGTGCCCTTGCCGTAGAGGTAGTGGAGCAGGCCGAGGGTACGGCTGCCTTGCTTGTGGATGCTGGGGATCAAGCCGCCTCACCTTCTTGCCCTTGGCGGTTGGTGACCCGGTCGGCGGCCTCCTTCACGGCGTTGGCCGCGCGGTGAATGTCGGCGAGCACCTCCTTGAGGTGAGGCACATCGCCGCCGGAGTTGAGGGCCTTGGCCACCTGGTTGAGGTTGCTGCCGGCCCAGCCGAGCTGACGGCGCATGGCGAACAGCTCTGTGAGCACATCGCGTTCGGTGGCAATGGTGGCGGCGGTGCGGGACTGGTCACGGGCGGCAGCCAGCGCGGAGTGAGCGAGGAAGCCGGCCAGACTCATGCCGACGGCATCAGCGCCGACCTGGATGATGGCGTGCTCTTGATCGCTGAGGCGGACACTCTGGGCAGGACGCTGCTTCTTGTCGCGCGGACGCGCCTTCCCCCTGATCTTGGTCCGGCGCTTGCGGCCGGCCTTCCCTGGCTGCGATCCGCCCTCGGTCGCAGCCTTCCCATCCGGCGCCCCCTGGCGCCGGACGGACCCCGCCACCCTCGGGGCGGGGTCGGGTTCGGGCGCTCCCCCTGCGGGGGAGTGTCCGAACCTCCAACTTGCTGCGCTGGCTGCGCTGGTGGTTGGGGTGGTGGGCATCTCCTGTTGACGGGTGCCGAGGCGTTCATTGTGTCGTTCGTGCACGTGCGGTTCTCCGGGGTGTGTTCGGGTGGGGGAGCTGAACTGCCAAGGCGCCGATTGACCAGGAATGGGGCAGCTCTTGGGCTGTTGCGGGACGAGATCTGGGACGGGCTGTTGAGGTAGGGCCGTCGGGCCGAGAGTCGTGGTCGAAGGACGTGCGCCGGTGACCGGTTCCCCGGCGTGCGTGCGGCGGTGCACGGTCCCCAGACGGTTCGGGACCGTGACGAGATGTTCATCGGGGACGGTCCCCGTGACACGTCGTCAGGGGGACCGTCCCGTCCTGCTGCACTGCGGGGACCGGTCCCCAACCGCGTGCGCCGATGCGGGGTCGGTCCCCGTCGTCGGGGACGCTCTGGAGACCAACCAGATAGCCGGTCTGAGCTGCAGTTTCCGGGGGACCGGTCCCGAGTCGGTCCCCAGTTCGGTGGCGTCACGGTCCCCGATTCCGACGCGCGGTGTTCCCGCACGTGACGGTCCCCGCCAAGAGGTGACCGTGACCGCGGGGACCGTCGGGGACCGAGATCCGGTCCCCGAACTTCGCAGGCTCGGTCCCCGGGACGCGGTCCCCAAGGTGCTCATCGAGACGTCCTCGTCCATCGGGTCCTACTGATCCGGGACCCGACGGCTGTAGGACGACGAAGCTACGGTGAGGAGCGAGGCTGGCCCGCGTCACGCAGCCCGCTGTCGGTCCATCCGGGCAGTCGCGAGGTCGATGCGCGACGGGTGTGGAGTCGCACGTACCGCGTTGCCCTTGGCGGTGCCGTCCGGGCTTGCCCGCCGTTGTCGGCACGGGGTGCCCGCGGGCGCGTGGCACCACTCGCACCGGACACTGAGCGCGTCGGGGACACCTGTGGTGGCGGCGGCCTCGCGTGCGGCGCGGGTTGGACGGTAGTGGGTCAGCTCGGTGCGGACGGCCGGCGGGATGTATGACCCGATCGCGCGCAGGTGCTCATCGATGTCGCGTTGCGGGTCACCGCCGGTGATCTGCCGGTGTGTGGAAGGCGGGGCCGCGCCGGCCGCGACGGCGTGGCGGGCGCGGAGCAACTCGGCTCGCCAAGCGGCAGGATCGTCCGGGTCGGCAGCCGGTGTGGGGTCGGTGTGCCGGTCGAGGCGGTCGCGCCGATGGGCCCGCCATCTGCGGGCGACGTCCACGGGCAGGATCGGGTACGGGGAGCCGAGGACGTGGGCCCGTATTGCCTCGCGGACGTCCCAGCCGTGGTTCGTGGCGAAGGGCACGTCGTCGAGCAGCTCCTGCCACTGGGCGATCTGGTCACGGGCTTCGCCCGTGCCGGTGCGGATGGTGCGGGGGTCGAGGCGGCCGGTGTAGGCGAGGACAGCGGCGACTTCGCGTGAGTCCAAGGGCGGGTTACTCCGTTCCGGTCGGTTCGTCGAGGGCGGCGAGCAAGGCGGCCATGTGCTGCTCGGAGCGCGTCATGGCAGGTGCCCGGGTGGGCGTGCCGCCGGGCAGGGCGTAGAGGTTCGGGCGGCCTGGGGTGGGGGTGTGCTCCCGGGCGATCCAAGCGCGCCAGTCGGCAGCCCAAGCGGCTGCGGTACGGGGAGGCCACGTGGCCCGGTAGACGCGCCACTTCTCGTCGGCCGATCGGACGGCTTGCTCGCCGAGGCGGTCGAGATGGCCGTGCTGCTGCAACCAGGCCCGGGTGCCGTCGTCGATCTGCCACTGGTCGGCGGAGATGAGTGGGGCAGAGCTGCTGCTCTTACCGTTCACCTTTGGTTCTCTACCGTTCTGGGGGTCGGAATCCGTGCCCCCGGCGGGTCGGAATCCGTACCCTCCCGGGGTCGGATTCCGTTCCCCCAGGCCGTATTCCGGCCCCTCTTCGAAAGGATCGGAAGGGCCGGATTCCGGCACCCCGAGGGTCGGAATCCGATCCCCCGGAAGGGCCGGTTCCCGGTCCCTTTCAACGGCGTGTTCGGCGAGGAACCGGGCGGCTTCCGGGAGGTGGTAGTACGTCTCTCCCCGTGGCCCCTTGCGGTCACCGAGCGCCACGAGCTCGCCGTCGGCGATCAGCTTGGCCAGGGCGTCGCGTACGGCGGTACGGGAGGCGTTCGCTCGCTTCATCAGGGTGGGCACGGAGGCGTACGCGACGCAGTTCCGGTCGCGACAGCGGTCGGCGATCAACGCGAGCACCATGCGGGCGGTGCCCTTGCTTCGGCTGTGGTCCCACACCCACTCTCGGGCGTCGAGGCTCATGGGTCGGCGGCTCCTGGGTCCGGACGGGCAGGTGGAGTTGCGCGCCCTTGTCGGGCGGCGCGCGGGGGGAGTGGCGGTACAGCCCCGGCCCGAGGGGCGTGGGGCTGGCGGCTTCGCCTGGCCAAGACAGCCACATCAACGCCGCAGAAGTCCAGCATTCCGCCGAGAATTCAGACAGCTGACGGCGAACGCATACTCCGGGGCATTCCCTAAATGATAATCCCAGACTGCCGGTTGCAGAAATTGGTTGCCCACGGGGCCGAGCCAGAAGGATCACATCGGGAAGCCGTTGACCTCCGTCGGAGCGCAAGCTACAACACAACATCCCATGTCAGAGCACCCGTCCGCCGGATGCAGCCCCCACCCGTCGGCTGCCCGGAACCCAACCCGCGGCGACTCCCCTTGCCCGGCCGGGCGCAACATAGCCGACGATCGCCGGTTTACCAAACCGGCGAATACGAGTTCCAATTGGAGCTATGGCAGCACGATCCCTGGGAATCAGTCCGGCCGGAATACGGACCGCCTGCACCATCGAAATCCTCCGTACCGAACGAGGTCTCGCCCAACGAGAGTTGGCCGCCCGAGTCACCGCCATCGGCCGCCCGATGTCCAACACGATGCTGTCCCGCATCGAACGCGCCGAACGCCACTGCGACATCGACGACCTCGTCGCCCTCGCCCAGGCCCTCCGCGTCTCGCCCCTCGTGCTGCTGCAGGGACCGAGCGCCATGTGACGAAGGCCGCCCAGCACTGCTGAGTGAGCAGGCCCCCAACCGAGTAAGGACCCACTCTTCTTGCACCACTCCGAGATACCCCCTGCCCCCTTGCGCCGCTTTCCCGGCACCGAGGGCGGAGCCCCCTTGCCCCGTCTCTACCACCCCGAAGAAATCGCCGAAGCCCTCGGCTGTTCCGCCTGGTGGGTCAAGGACCGTGCCCGGCGCGGCCTCATCCCGCACACCCGCGTCGGTCGCGCCTACCGCTTCACCGCCGCACACCTCGCCGAGATCGTCCGCCTCCACGAAGAGCGCCCGAAGCGATCCTTCAGCAGTGCGCCGACAGGTCCAGCAGTAACAAGTCCTCCCGCTGCACGAACTCGTGCCGCCCAGTCTCCTCGGCCGACTACGGCCGCGACGACGGGGCATCTGCGGGCCCGGCCGCCGCGCCGTGCTCAGTACGAGACCTTCGTGTAGCGCGCCCGCACCCAGCCACGAGCCAAGAGCAAGGAGGAAGACGGAAGTTGGGTTTCGCGGAGAAGCGCGGAAGCTACTGGCGCGGCCGGTACAAGACGGCGCCCGGCATGCACCTCACGGTCGTCGATGAGAACGGCAAGGCGATCCGGTTCGCCACCAAGGGTGAGGCCCAGCGCGCCGCGAGCGAGGCCGAGAACAAGTACCGGCGCGGTGACTGGCGCGATCCGTCACTGGGCCAGGAGACCTTCGGCGAGTACGCGAACCGCTGGTACGCGGCCCAGGATCTGGCCGCCTCGACCATGCAGAACTACAAGCGTCACATCGAAGAGCACCTGCTCCCCGACTTCGAGGACAAAGCGCTCGCCGGCGTACTGCGCACGGACGTCGACCTGTGGGAGAAGAAGGAGAAGGCCGTGTACGCGGCCTCCAGCGTCAAGACCTGGCGCTCGACGCTCCACCTGATCTTCGAGGACGCGATCGACGAGGGGTTGATCACGTCCAACCCGGCGGCCAGAAGGCGCGGACGCGGCAAGCGCGCCGGCCGCTCCCGCGACCGCGGCCCGGAGAAGGTCATCACTGACCCGCTCGGCATCCTGCTGACCGCGGAGCGCGCTGCCTTGCTCTCCGGCCGTGACGACGAGTTCGTCGCCGTCGTCCTCAAGGGCTACACCGGCATGCGCTGGGGCGAAATCGTCGGCCTAGAAACGGAGTTCGTCCGCCCCGGTGCCTTCCGCGTCGAGTGGCAGCTCTATGAGCTGGACACCGGCGAACTGGTGCGCTGCCCGCCCAAGGACGACAGCTACCGCACCATCGACTCGATGGACTGGCTGTCCGCCCTGGTCTTCAACCACGTCGCCCGCACGAAGCCGGCGCCCTGCTCATGCCACGGCAGGACCTACGTCTTCCGGGGGCTGGGAGCCGCTCGCACCGGTGGCCACCAGGGCGCGAAGCTCGTTGACGTCGCACGCTTCGCAGGGGTGTCCACGGGGACGGTGTCCAACGTCCTCAACCACCCCGACCGCGTGCGGGAGGACACCCGCGTCCGCGTCGAGCAGGCGATCGCCGACCTCGGTTTCGTGCGGGGCGGCACGACCACTGAGCACGCGGCCCACTGGCGCAGGAACGGCTTCGGCACCTGGCTGTTCACCCCGGCGGTCTCCGGCTGGTACCCGAAGAAGGCACCGCAGGAGGCCCGACCGGTGCCGATCCTCGGTGAGCCGTGGCCCGGTATCCCGGCACGTTGGCGCGGCGCGAGTCAGCGGGCAGACGCCTGCTGGCTCCCGATCGCCAAGGGCCTCACACCCCACGGCCTACGCCACACTCACCGCACGATGATGGAGGACCTCGGCACTGAGAAGGTCCTCATGGACGAGCGCATGGGCCACATCGACGGCTCGGTCTCGGCGCGCTATGCCCACGTCACACTGGGCATGCGCAAGCGCCTCATGCTCGGTCTCACCGAGCAGTGGGAGATGGCACTCGACGCTCGCCTCGCGAGGCGCCCGACGTCACCGGTGCGTGTGCTGGATGATCTACTGCGCGCACGCTAGTAGGAAACGAGGGCTCGTCGCTCGGGACTCTCAATTGCCCCGAGCGACGAGAACCCGGCAACCAGTTCGCTGCTCCCATGGCAACGGCCGTCATCGTGCTCCCGAGTGCCAGCAACTTGAGCGGTGCGCGATCAAGTGTCACGTGCAAGGGGCCGCAACGAAGCTCGAAGGCCGGCGTGCGTGAGGGCGGCTCTGACTGGTAGACCGCTTGAGCGTCAGGAACCACGTGAGAGTTGAGGTGCTTGGCCATGGCCTCTCCGATTCTTCGGGCCTACGGCGCATATCGACCGTAAGCAAGTGGGTTGCCCGGTGATTCGAGCGCGCCCACCTTCGAGCAGCTGCTACTTAGCACCGCAAGTCAATCCGCCCGCCTTCCGGCCTTGCTGTCATGGCTGGTCACTTTCTCTAGGCCAGGTCATGCGGGCGTGACCTGCAGTTTTGTTCTCCTCTCTGTGGCTTCGAGTCGAGTAGCCGAGCACATCAAACTTTCGAAGTCCGCTCTGCGACGGGCCCGTTGCGACAATCACGGTTGTCCTCACCGGGCATGCTGTGACAACTACGGTTGTCCCCATGCGTTCAGTGAGCGATGACGAGTTCTGGTTCGATTCGGACGCCATGGCGGATCCGTGGCGTCCGCCTCATGCTGCCGAAGCAGCCTGGATGCAGGACCAGTTGAGGGAGCTTGCCTGCAAGATCGCGGGTCGGATCTCGGCGCGTGGTCAGGAATGCCTGGTCAACGGACACGAACCCTCTGCTATGGCGGAGTTGTTCGCAGACTGGCAGCTCGCCTACCTGCATGCCCTGCGGTGGGTGCATGAAGCCGCTGAGGCGCTTGCCGCAGAGGCTGCGCTGATGGGCGGGGGAATGGGCGCTACCTATGGCCATCTGGGATCTGCCTGGGGGATCTCCAAGCAGGCAGCGCGTAAGAAGTGGCCCGGCGCGGTCGACGACGGCTCGGGGCAACCAGAGAAGATCACGGTGGAAAGGTACGGCGGGGTTGCCGAGATCACATACCTTCCAGACCGGTGTGCTTGGGGCTGGACTGCTCACGGCGACGATGGAACACACCGGGAGGCGGAGGAGGTGTATACCGTCCGGTGGATAGCCATGAGTGCGGCCGAGGACTTCCTTCGTGATCACGCCGTGCCTTGGGGGGGCGTCGATGTTCCGCATGCGCTTGGCGATCCGAAGGATTGCTGGTGCTGGGATGACGACGCCTAGGCGCAGGAGCCGAGCAGCGACACGTGACGGCGGTTCCCTCGGTGGAGCTGTGCAGGGGGACTGATCCCTCTTTTGGGTCCGGCTCCCAAATGGCTCCCAAGAGTGCCCCAGAAACCCAGAAGGGGCCCGACCCGCAAAGCGGATCAGGCCCCTGACCTGGTGTTTCAGCTGTCGGGGTGGCGGGATTTGAACCCACGACCTCTTCGTCCCGAACGAAGCGCGCTGCCAAGCTGCGCTACACCCCGATTGTCGCTGCTTGTCGCGGCGACGTCGTTTACTTTAGCCCACCGGTGGCTGGAGGCGAAATCCGGTTTTGCTTGGGGGTGGCTGCCTCGCCCGCCAGGGAGAACGGGCTCGCCTCGTTCGCCGGCAGCAGGTGGCACACCAGGCCCGTGATCGTGACGTAGAACAGGACCGCGTCCGTCAGAGCGGACGGCAGGGGGCGGGCGGCCGTCCGTGCCTGGCGGGCCGAGAACACCGTGACCAGCGCCAGCAGGATGGTGCTCTGGATCGAGAAGTGGCTCAGGATCCGGACGGGCTGCCGAGGAGCAGGTCGATCGTCACGGCCGCGGCCGCGGCCGCCGTCAGGGCGATCAGCAGACGGTAGGCGGTAGGCGGCGGCCAGAAGGCGGCGTACGGGGGGCACCACCGCCGTTGCGGGGACTGGTGAGGCCAGCAGCGCGGGCATGCCCGGGATGTCCCTGGATATCGGCGCGGTCATGCCCCTCACGCCAAGTAGGGCAGACAGCGGACAAAGGGGGTGATACGGGCGGGTCGTGCGGGTCAACCCCGGCCCTCTGCCTTCGCTATCCCGGCCCGCCCGCTTCGCTGCCCCCGGCCCGCCGGCTTCGCGCCCCCGCCCCGCCGACTCAGCTAGCCGTCCCCGCCGACCTCGCCGCAGCCCTACTCCCGCCCCACCAGCGTCAGCAGTGTCGCCTCCGGCGGGCACGCGAACCGTACCGGCGTGTAGCGGTTCGTGCCGCAGCCCGCCGACACGTGCAGGTACGCCGTACGCCCCTCCGCCGTGTGGGTGGACAGGCCCTTCACGCGGTCCGTGTCCAGGTCGCAGTTGGTGACGAAGGCGCCGTAGAAGGGGAGGCAGAGCTGGCCGCCGTGGGTGTGGCCGGCCAGGATCAAGGGGTAGTCGTCGGCCGTGAAGGAGTCCAGCACGCGGAGGTACGGCGCGTGCACCACGCCCATCGAGAAGTCGGCGCCGGCCGACGGGCCGCCGGCCACCTGCGCGTAGCGGTCCCGCTTGATGTGCGGGTCGTCCAGGCCCGTCAGCTCCACCGACACACCGTCGAGCTTCAGCGTGCCCCTGGTGTTCGTGAGGTTCAGCCAGCCCGCGCCGTCGAAGCCGTCCCGTAGGTCCTCCCACGGGTTGTGTATCGCGTTGACGGCGGGTGCGTTGCCGTTCAGGCCGTGGCGGCCCTGGGCCTTCTCGAACAGGTACCGGGCGGGGTTGCGGAGTTTGGGGCCGTAGTAGTCGTTTGAGCCGAAGACGTACGCGCCCGGGAACTCCATCAGCGGACCGAGCGCGTCCAGCACCTCCGGCACGCCCTCCGGGTCGGAGAGGTTGTCCCCGGTGTTGATCACGAAGTCGGGGCGCAGACCGGCCAGCGAGCGCAGCCAGCGCTGTTTCTTGCGCTGGCTACCGACCATGTGGATGTCGGAGACCTGGAGCACGCGCAACGGGCGCATCCCCAAGGGGAGGACGGGGACGGTCACCCGTCGGAGGCGGAAGGAGCGGGTCTCGAAGCCCGCCGCGTACACCAGACCGGCCGTGCCGGCCGCCACGACTCCCAGGGGTACTCCGTATCGCGAGCGCATACGCCCATCGTGTCAGACCGTGCGAGTGCTCCGTGCCTCACCGCCCTCTAAATGGACGGGCATCGGGGGCGCGGCACCTGCGACAATCAAACCCATGACCACGCTCAAGTCGAAGCTGCAGGAAGACCTCAACGCCGCGATCAAGGGGCGCGACGAGCTCCGCTCCTCGACGCTCCGGCTGACCCTCGCCGCGATCACCAAGGAGGAGGTCGCGGGCAAGACGAAGCGCGAGCTCTCCGACGACGAAGTGCAGAAGGTGATCACCCGTGAGGCGAAGAAGCGCCGCGAGGCCGCGGACGCGTTCGCGCAGGGTGGTCGTGCCGAGTCGGCCGAGCGGGAGAAGGCGGAGGGCGAGGTGCTCGCCGCGTACCTGCCCAAGCAGCTCAGCGACGAGGAGCTGAACGACATCGTCGCCCAGGCCGTCCAGGAGGCGAAGGCGGCCGGCGCCGAGGGGCCGCGGGCCATGGGCGCCGTCATGAAGATCGTCAACCCGAAGGTGGCCGGCCAGGCCGAGGGCGGCCGCGTCGCCGCCGCGGTCAAGAAGCTCCTCGCGGGCTGACCGACTCCGGCCCGCATCACAAGCAGGAGCGGCCCCTCATCTCCCGTACGACATCAATTCGTACGGGAGATGAGGGGCCGCTCGCAGTAAACGGCCGTCTCAGCTCACCGCGTCAGCCGCGGCCGCCGGTCCCGTTGCCGTTGCCCTGGAAGAAGCCCTCCGGGATGGAGAAGGTGGGCGACGGGACGGTGCCCCCGCCGCCGTCGGTGGTTCCGCCGTTGTCCCCGTCGTTGTTGCCGTTCCCGTTCCCGTTCCCGTTGCCGTTCCCCTTTTCGTCGCCACGGTCCTTCTCCGGGTTCGGGATGTTGACGAGGTTGAAGGACTCCGTGGCCTTGCCCTCGAGGGCGCCGGTCATGGCGTCCTTCCAGATCGGGCCCGGGACCTGGCCGCCGTAGACGAGCGGGTGGTAGACGCCGCCGATCGTGATGTTCTTCATCTTGACCTTCTGGGTGGCACTGCCGACCCAGACGGCGCCTGACATGTTCGGCGTGTAGCCGACGAACCAGGCGTTCTTGCGCTCGTCCGTCGTACCCGTCTTACCGGCGCTCTCGCGGTCGGTGAGACCGGCCTGCTGACCCGTACCGGAGTCGATCACGCCACGCAGCAGCGTGTTGACCGTGTCCGCGGTCTTCTCGCTCATCGCCCGCGAGCAGGTGGACTTCGGGACCTCCAGCGACTTCTGCTCGTCGCCGACCTTCTGCGTGATCGACTCGATGGCGACCGGCGAGCAGTACATGCCCCGGGAGGCGAAAGTGGCGTACGCGCTCGCCATCGTCAGCGGAGACAGACCCACCGACCCCAGCGCGATGGCGGGCCGCTCGGGCAGCTTGGTGCCGTTGCCCTGCCGGACGTGCAGCTTGTCGGTCATGTTGACGACCGGACACAGGCCGATGTCCGAGATCATCTGCACGAAGTAGGTGTTGACCGACTTGGCCATCGCCTCCTTCAGCTGGTACGGGCCGACCTCCGACTTGCTCTCGTTCGAGACCTTGTCGCCGTCCCGGTTGGTCCACGGCGAGCTGTCACAGGTCTGGACGGGGCTCGGGTACTCCATCTCGTACGGCGACGAGAATTCCTGCGTCGCCGGGCGGCCCTCCTCCAGGGCTGCCGCCGCCACGAACGGCTTGAACGTCGAGCCGGTCGGGAAGCCGAAGTTGGAGCCGCCGTAGGCCGCGTCGACCGAGTAGTTGTACTCGGTCTCGTTCTTGCCGTAGCCGTACGGCTTCGACTGGCCCATCGCGACGACCTTGCCGGTGCCGGGCTGGACCAGGGTGGCCGCCGCTGCGACCTTGTCGCTCTTGTTGACGTGGTCCTTGAGCGACTCCTCGACCGAGTTCTGCGCCTGCGGGTCGAGGGTCGTGCGGATCGTCAGGCCGCCCTGGTTCCAGGTCTTCGCCCGCTCCTCGCGGGACTTGCCGAAGACCGGATCGCTGAGGAAGACCCGCTCGACGTACTTGCAGAAGAAGCTGGCGCCCTGGACGGCCGTGATGCAGCCGTTGTTGGGCGTGCTGACCTTCAGGCCCAGCGGCTGCTTCATGGCCTTGGCGGCCTCCGCCTGGGAGACGTCGCCGACCTCGGCCATGCGCCTCAGCACGGTGTTGCGGCGCTTGGTGGCCTCCGTCTCGTCGTTGACCGGGTCGTACCGGCTGGGCGACTGGACGATGCCGGCGAGGAGGGCCGACTCCTGGAGGTTCAGGTTCTTGGCGGACTTCGAGAAGTAGCGCTGGGCCGCGGCCTCGACGCCGTACGCCTGCTGGCCGAAGAACGTGATGTTCAGGTAGTTCTCGAGGATCTTCTTCTTGCCGAGTTCCTCTTCGACCTGGATCGCGTACTTCAGCTCGTTGATCTTGCGGCCGAGGGTCTGCTGGGTGGCCTGGGCGACCTTCGTCGGATCGTCGCCGGCCTCCTCCACGAAGACGTTCTTCACGTACTGCTGGGTGAGCGTGGACGCGCCCTCCGAGACCCCACCGCTCTGCGCGTTCTTGTTGAGCGCGCGCAGGACGCCCTTCAGGTCGATCGCACCGTGCTCGTAGAACCGCGAGTCCTCGATCGCGACGATCGCCTGCTGCATGTACGGCGAGACGTTCTTGAGCCCGACCACCGTGCGGTCACGCGAGTAGACGGTGGCGAGCTGGCCGCCGTCGGCATCGAGGATGGTGGTGCGCTGGCTCAGCGGCGGCGTCTTCAGATTGGCCGGGAGCTCGTCGAAGCTCTCCACCGACCCCTTGGCCGCGAGACCCAGCGCACCGGCCGCGGGCAGCGCGATGCCTGCCATCACGGCTCCCGCGAGCACACTGACACCGAGGAACTTGGCGGCCTGCTGTGTGGAGGACAGACCACCGCCCGAGCGCTTCTTTGGCATAGGGGCAGCCTACGTTCTCATTCACCGGACACGCGTATAGGCCTTGGCCTAAGCTGCTCTCAACTGTCACAGCTGTAGGGCTACGTATCAATACGTCCGGCGACCCCGAATCGTTCCGGAAGTTCCTCGACTTTTTTGATGGGGACGTGCCCGAATCCGCCTCGTGTGTCATCTGGTGCCCGTTGTGACGCCATGGAACTGTCCCGGTTTGCCGGAACAGTCAGGTATGTCGCGGGCTCACTCCCCCGGGTGATCTGCCGCTTACCCATAGTCCGTTCGGGCCATTCAAGATTGGGCCCGAAGGGGGTGTTGCGCTGTGCCCACCTTCCGTAACGTCCTCAACTGGCGGCGGTGAATATGCCGCTGCCGCCGTGGGGGAGCCTCGATTCGGGAGAGGACGGCGCCGGTATGGGCTGGGTAACCGACTGGAGTGCGCAGGCGGCCTGCCGCACTACCGATCCAGATGAACTGTTCGTTCAAGGAGCAGCGCAGAACAGGGCCAAGGCGGTGTGCACCGGATGTCCGGTGCGCACGGAGTGCCTGGCCGACGCGCTCGACAACCGCGTCGAGTTCGGCGTGTGGGGAGGTATGACGGAGCGGGAGCGCCGCGCACTGCTGCGCAGGCGGCCGACTGTCACTTCATGGCGCCGGCTCCTTGAGACTGCGCGTACGGAGTACGAGCGGGGGGTTGGCATCCTGCCCCTCGACGACGACGAGGTGTACGAGAGCTACGCGGCGGTGGGCTGAAGGCACGGCCCTCGGACGCCGGAGTCTCAGACAGTGGTGTCTTGGGCACCGGCTCTCACGCCACCGGCATCTCACGCACCGGCATCGTGCTGGGGCAGCTCGGGGCGAGCGGCCGCGAGCCGGTTTCCGATGTCCCGCAGTCCCGCGAGGTCGTGCACGTCGCCGGGCAGCGCGGCCACTTCGGCCACCGCCACCTCGGGGTGGAGTGCCGTGAAGCGGTCACGCGTGCGCTGCTCGCGGGAGAGCAGCCGCATGCGTTCGGCGTGCAGCCTCAGCAGGCCTGCGGTGAGCTGTTCGACGGACATCTCCTGATCACTGTCCTGCGTGGGGTCCGTTTCCTGTGTGGCGGCGGGGGAGCCTTCGTCAGGAGCCGGTGGTTCGGAAGCGGGAGATTCCGCAGCGGGAGACTCTGAACTGCCGTATGTGTCGGGAGAGTTACGAAGACCAGCTTTCCCGTCCCCCTGATCCACAATGCGAGGCTCTTCAAGATTTTCCGCGGCGGCGAGCGCCCGCTCGGACGACAGCCGGTCGGCGCCGCTGCCGTGGACCCGGTTGAGCACCAGACCTGCCAGCGGCATGTCCTCGGCCGCCAGCCGCTCCACGAAGTACGCGGCCTCGCGCAGTGCGTCCCGCTCCGGGGCCGCGACCACCAGGAACGCCGTCCCGGGCGCCTGGAGCAGCTTGTACGTCGCGTCCGCGCGCGTGCGGAAACCCCCGAACAGTGAGTCCATCGCGGCCACGAACGTCTGTACGTCCTTCAGCAGTTGCCCGCCGAGCAGCTTGCCCAGCGCGCCGGTCATCATCGACATGCCGACGTTCAGGAACTTCATCCCCGCCCGGCCGCCGACCTTCGCCGGTGCCAGCAGGACCCGGATCAACTTGCCGTCGAGGAACGAACCGAGCCGCTTCGGCGCGTCCAGGAAGTCGAGCGCGGAGCGGGACGGGGGCGTGTCGACGACGATCAGGTCCCACTCGCCCCTGGCGCGGAGTTGTCCCAGCTTCTCCATCGCCATGTACTCCTGCGTGCCCGCGAAGCCCGACGAAAGCGACTGGTAGAACGGGTTGTTCAGGATCGCCGACGCCCGGTCGGCGTCCGCGTGCGCCTCGACGATCTCGTCGAAGGTGCGCTTCATGTCCAGCATCATCGCGTGCAGTTCGCCGTCGCCCTCCACGCCCTTGACCCGCCGCGGGGTGTTGTCGAGCGAGTCGATGCCCATCGACTGGGCGAGCCGGCGGGCCGGGTCGATGGTGAGCACCACGACCTTCCGGCCGCGCTCGGCGGCGCGCAGGCCGAGGGCCGCCGCGGTGGTCGTCTTGCCGACGCCGCCCGAGCCGCAGCACACGACGATGCGGGTTCTCGGGTCGTCGAGCAGGGGGTCGAGGTCGAGTACGCGCGCGGGGGAGAGGCGGTGACGCGTGCCCTCCTGGACGAGGGCCGGATCCTTGCTCATGACATCCCCTTGCTCATGACATCCCCTGTTCCCGCAGCTCGGTGGCGAGTTCGTACAGGCCCGCCAGGTCCATGCCCTCGGCGAGCAACGGCAGTTCATGCAGCGGCAGGCCCAGCTCGCCCAGGACGGCCCGCTGTTCGTGCTCCAACGCGTACCGCTCGCTGTACTCCTCGGCCTGTTGCAACAGCGGGTCCACGAGCCGCTCGGCGTGCCCGCCGCGTCGCGCTCCGCCGAGTCCGGCCGCGGACAGCGACTGCGCCACCGCCGTACGCGGCACGGCTCGTACGAGTTCCAGTTCCGCCGCGTCCAACACCTCGGGCCGCACCATGTTGACGATGATCCGTCCCACCGGCAGCCGCGCCGACCTCAGCTCGGCGATCCCGTCCGCGGTCTCCTGGACGGGCATCTCCTCAAGGAGCGTCACCAGGTGGACCGACGTCTCCGGAGACTTCAGCACCCGCATCACGGCCTGCGCCTGATTGTGTATCGGGCCGATCTTCGCAAGGCCCGCGACCTCGTCGTTCACGTTGAGGAAGCGGGTGATGCGGCCGGTGGGCGGGGCGTCCATCACGACGTAGTCGTACGCGAACCGGCCGCTCTTGTCCTTTCGGCGCACCGCCTCGCACGCCTTCCCGGTCAGGAGTACGTCCCTGAGGCCGGGCGCGATGGTGGTCGCGAAGTCGATCGCGCCGAGCTTCTTCAGGGCCCGGCCGGCGCTGCCCAGTTTGTAGAACATCTGGAGGTAGTCCAAAAGGGCCAGTTCGGGGTCGATGGCGAGGGCGTACACCTCCCCGCCCCCTGGAGCGACGGCGATCTTCCGCTCCTCATAAGGCAGCGTCTCCGTTTCGAAGAGCTGCGCGATGCCCTGCCGACCCTCGACCTCGACGAGAAGCGTCCGCTTCCCCTCCGTCGCGAGGGCCAGCGCTAGGGCGGCGGCGACCGTCGTCTTTCCGGTCCCGCCCTTGCCGCTGACGACCTGGAGCCTGCTCACGTATTCGAGCGTAACCAGTCCGTGCGCGGGCTAAGCGGGGGGCTGTGGATAACCTCGGTGAGGTCGGCCGTCTGGCCGGTGCGCGGCAGCGGCTAAAGTCGGCCACATGACCAAGTGGGAATACGCAACCGTGCCTCTGCTCGTCCACGCCACGAAGCAGATTCTGGACACCTGGGGCGAGGACGGCTGGGAGCTTGTCCAGGTCGTGCCCGGGCCGAACAACCCCGAGCAGCTCGTGGCCTACCTGAAGCGGGCGAAGGCGTGAGCTCGGTCGAGGCGCGGCTGGCCGAGCTGGGGCTGACGCTTCCGGAGGTCGTACCGCCGCTCGCCGCGTACCAGCCTGCTGTGCAGTCCGGTGTGTACGTGTACACCTCCGGGCAGCTGCCGATGGTGGAGGGCAAGCTTCCGGTCACCGGGAAGGTCGGTGCGGAGGTCACGGCCGAGGAGGCCAAGGAGCTGGCGCGTACGTGCGCGCTGAACGCGCTGGCCGCCGTGAAGTCCGTCGCGGGTGACCTGGATCGGGTGGCGAGGGTGGTCAAGGTGGTCGGCTTTGTGGCGTCCGCCTCCGACTTCACCGGTCAGCCCGGGGTCATCAACGGGGCCAGCGAGCTGCTGGGCGAGGTGCTGGGCGACAAGGGCGTGCACGCACGGAGTGCGGTGGGCGTGGCTGTGCTGCCGTTGGATGCGCCGGTGGAGGTTGAGGTCCAGGTGGAGCTGACGGGGGCGTAGGGCGGGTGTGGGGTGCGCCTACGGGTGCGTTGGGGGTCGGGGACGTGTCGGGGGGGTGTCCGTCCTCGGAACGGCGCGGAACGGTCGTTCACCGACTTGCCGGTGTTGACGCGCCAACCCTGCGGGCGGAAACCCCCCGACACGTCCCCTTGCCGCCGTACGCGGGTGCGGGAGCGTCCACCTTGCGGCGCCGGTGGCGGTCTGGCGAAATCCACCTCTTGGCCGACCGAGTCGGGTGGTGGGTGGGCATAGGCCGGGGTCTGGGGGCGGAGCCCCCAGGGACGCCGGTAACGGTGGGGGCCGGGAGACCGACCGCTCTCGAACATCCGCGCACCACGAGATAGCCTCCGCCCATGGCAAACGGGCAGTGGTACCCCCCGGAGTGGCCTGACCGTATCCGCGCCCTGACGGACGGCACGCTTACGCCGGTCCGCCCCAAGCGCGCGGCCACCGTCATGCTCCTGAAGGACACCGACGCCGGCATCGCCGTGCACATGCTGCGCAGACGCGCCTCCATGGCCTTCGCCGGAGGCGCGTACGCGTACCCGGGCGGCGGTGTGGATCCCCGTGACGACGACCGCCACGTCCGGTGGGCGGGCCCTACGCGCGCGTGGTGGGCGGACAGGCTCGGCGTGGACGAGGCGGCGGCTCAGGCGATCGTCTGCGCGGCCGTGAGGGAGACGTACGAGGAGGCGGGCGTCCTGCTCGCCGGCCCGGCATCGGATTCCGTGGTCGGTGACACCACGGGCGCGGGCTGGGAGGCGGACCGGGCAGCCCTGGTCGACCGTGAGTTGTCCTTCGCCGAGTTCCTGGACCGGCGGGGTCTGGTGCTGCGTTCGGATCTGCTGGGTGCCTGGACGCGCTGGATCACCCCTGAGTTCGAGTCCCGGCGCTATGACACGTGGTTCTTCGTCGCCGCCCTCCCTGAGGGCCAGCGCACGCGCAACGCCTCCACGGAGGCCGATCGCACGGTGTGGATCCGGCCCGAGGACGCGGCAGGCTCGTACGACGAGGGTGAGCTGCTGATGATGCCGCCCACGATCGCGACGCTTCGGCAATTGATGCCGTACGGCACCGCCGCCGAGGCGCTCGCCGCGGCCCTGGAGCGGGATCTGACGCCCGTCCTGGCGAAGGCGCGCCTGAAGGGTGGCGGGATTGAGCTGTCATGGCCGGGGCACGAGGAGTTCACCAAGCACATCCCGACCGACCTCCCGACCGGTGGAGCCCCCGCATGACGGACGCAGCAGCCCTACCCGGCCAGCCGCGGGGCGGGGCCCTGTCGGGTCCCGCCACCCCGCGCGCCGTCAACGTCCTCGCGCCGAACCCCTCCGCGATGACCCTGGACGGCACGAACACCTGGATCGTGGCGGAGCCCGGCTCGGAGTCGGCCGTCGTGATCGATCCGGGCCCGCTGGACGACGGCCACCTGCGCAATGTCGTCGACATGGCGGAGAAGGCCGGCAAGCACGTCGCCCTGACGCTCCTCACTCACGGCCATCCGGACCATGCGGCCGGCGCCGCCCGCTTCGCCGAGCTGACCGGCACGAAGGTGCGGGCCCTGGACCCGACGCTGCGGCTGGGGGACGAAGGGCTGGCCGCCGGGGACGTGATCCGGGTCGGTGGCCTGGAGCTGAGGGTCGTACCGACTCCCGGGCACACCGCGGACTCCCTGTGCTTCCATCTCCCGGCCGATCAGGCCGTGCTGACGGGTGACACGATCCTGGGCCGCGGTACGACCGTCGTGGCGCACCCTGACGGCCGCCTCGGCGACTACCTGGACTCCCTGCGGCGCCTCAGGTCGCTCACGGTCGACGACGGGGTCCACACGGTGCTCCCGGGCCACGGGCCCGTCCTGGAGGACGCCCAGGGCGCCGTCGAGTTCTACCTCGCCCACCGCGCCCACCGCCTCGCCCAGATCGAGACGGCCGTGGAAGACGGCTACCGGACGCCCGCCCAGGTCGTCGCCCATGTGTACGCCGACGTGGACCGGTCTCTGTGGCCGGCGGCCGAGCTGTCCGTACGGGCGCAGCTGGAGTACCTGGAGGAGCACGGGCTCATCTAGGGCCTGGGAGCCTTGACGCCGTGCACGCGCGCGTACTCCACGGCGAGCCACGGTCCCAGGTCGTCGACGTACGACCGCAGGACGGCCGGGTCGCCGGTCGGCTCGTGGCCGAGGATGGCCGCCGTGCGCAGTTGTTCCGCGCGCGAGGGGTAGTACTCGGCGAAGACCTCGGCCATCTCGCGCAGGTCGCTCGTCCAGCCGTTCCAGCGGGGCATGACGAGCGTGAAGGCGGTGCGGACGAGGTGCCGGGACATGAAGCGGACCAAGGGGCGGCGGGCCTCGTCCGTGTCGGCGGTGGCGGCGATGCGGTCCCGCCAGCGGGGCAGGAAGAGGGCGAGGTCGCCGTTGGTCTCGCGGGCGAGCAGGGAGTCGGGGCGGTAGCGGGGGAGGTACTCGGCGAGGTCCTCGCCGAGCAGCGGGGTGCACAGACAGGCGATGAACCAGCCCAGGTCGTACGTCTCCAGGTCGCTCAGTGCTTGCGCCCGGCTGACCAGCAGCGTCCCGCCCCCGTCGATCTGCGGGAAGTCCTTGTCGAGCGTCTTGTCGATGGCGCGGGCCTCGGACCGGTCCGTTTCGGTCGGCTCCTGGTGGAGGGCGACCAGCAGGTCCAGGTCGCTGCGCCCCACGCGCACGGTGCCGCGTGGAATCGACCCGTAGAGGTACGCGCTGTGCAGCCGGGCCCCGAACGTGTCGAGCAGCCGGTCGCGGGCGGCTGCGACCACCGGGCGGAAGGCGTGCGGGACGCGTCCGAGGGAGCCCTCGCGGGCGATGAAGCCCTGTGCGTCGAGACCGCGGGGGTCAGCGTTTTCGGCCATGCGATCACTGTGCCGCGAAGGGGAGGCCCGAGCCGCTCATTTACGGTGCTGAGGCCCCAGGCGGTCATGACGACGGCCCCGCCTCAGTAGGAGACGGGGCCTTGTCGACGTACGCCTAGCGGGAACGCTTGGCGAGCCGTTCCACGTCCAGGAGGATCACGGCGCGCGCCTCCAGGCGGAGCCAGCCGCGGCCCGCGAAGTCGGCCAGCGCCTTGTTCACGGTCTCGCGGGACGCGCCGACCAGCTGGGCCAGCTCCTCCTGCGTGAGGTCGTGGACGACGTGGATGCCCTCCTCGGACTGCACGCCGAAGCGGCGGGAGAGGTCGAGCAGCGCGCGGGCCACACGGCCAGGGACGTCCGAGAAGACCAGGTCGGACATCGCGTCGTTGGTGCGGCGCAGTCGGCGGGCGACGGCGCGCAGCAGGGCGCCGGCCACCTCGGGGCGTGCGTTCAGCCAGGGCTGGAGGTCGCCGTGGCCGAGGCCGAGCAGCTTGACCTCGGTCAGCGCGGTGGCGGTCGCCGTGCGCGGGCCCGGGTCGAAGAGGGACAGTTCGCCGATCAGCTCACCGGGGCCGACGACGGCCAGCATGTTCTCCCGGCCGTCGGGGGAGGTGCGATGGAGCTTCACCTTGCCCTCGGTGACGACGTAGAGCCGGTCTCCGGGGTCGCCCTCGTGGAACAGCGAGTCACCACGCGCGAGGGTCACCTCACTCATGGAGGCGCGGAGCTCGGCGGCCTGCTCGTCGTCGAGAGCCGCGAAGAGCGGGTTGCGCCGCAGAACGTCGTCCACGAGTTCTCTCCTTGTCGACCTGCTCAGGGGATCTTGCTCCCCGCGTACCAGGGGTCCGTGTTCCCCATTTTGCCGGACGGTCCAAACAGTGTGATCTGTCACAAGGATGCCGCACACGTGTCCCGGGGTAAGCGGCAGGGGTCCAATTGGGGGCCGATCTTCAGGGTCCGGGGCGGATGTCGGTGCCGGGCTCTAGGCTGGCCGGGTGTCCAAATCGCCGGTGAGAGCACAGGCCGAGGGGGCTGGGCGGGTGGTTGTACGTCGAGATTCCGCCGTGGGCGAACAGAACCCTGCCGGCGGAAAGAAAACGGCAAAAGCGGCAAAGAAGGTTCCGGTGAAAGCGGTGGCTGCGGCGCGTCCGGTGAAGGCGAACCCGGTGAAGAAGAGCGAGTCGCGTACCTCCCTGGTCCGCCGGGCCCGCCGTATCAACCGCGAGCTGGCGGAGGTCTATCCGTACGCCCACCCGGAGCTGGATTTCGAGAATCCCTTCCAGTTGGTCGTCGCCACGGTCCTGTCCGCCCAGACCACCGACCTGAGGGTCAACCAGACGACGCCCGGTCTGTTCGCCAAGTACCCGACGCCCGAAGACCTGGCGGCGGCCAACCCGGAGGAGGTCGAGGAGATCCTGCGCCCGACCGGTTTCTTCCGGGCCAAGACCAAGTCGGTGACAGGGCTGTCGAAGGCCCTGGTGGAGCAGTTCGGGGGAGAGGTCCCCGGCCGGCTCGAGGACCTCGTCAAGCTGCCCGGCGTCGGCCGCAAGACCGCCTTCGTCGTCCTGGGCAACGCCTTCGGACGGCCCGGCATCACCGTGGACACGCACTTCCAGCGGCTGGTGCGGCGCTGGCAGTGGACCGACGCGACCGACCCCGACAAGATCGAGGCCGCCGTCGGCGCGCTCTTCCCCAAGAGCGAGTGGACGATGCTCTCGCACCGCGTGATCTTCCACGGCCGCCGTATCTGCCATGCCCGCAAGCCCGCCTGCGGCGCCTGCCCCATCGCCCCGCTCTGCCCGGCGTACGGCGAGGGCGAGACGGACCCGGAGAAGGCGCAGAAGCTCCTCAAGTACGAGAAGGGCGGCTTCCCGGGCCAGCGACTGAAGCCCCCGCAGGCATATCTGGACGCGGGCGGGAAACCCGCGCCGCCGCTGGGGGCGGGATGACACGCCCTCGGGCGCGCTTGTGGGTGCGTTCCCAGGAACGATCTCGGGGCCGCCGGGCGTTGGATCCAGCAGGACGACGGGGGTGGCGATGACGCGCGCGAGCAACACACAGGGCGGTTCGGTGACACTCAGCAAGAAGGGCCTGCCCGCCTGGCTGGATCCGGTGGTGCACGCGGTGGAGACGGTCGAGCCGCTGCAGCTCAGCCGCTTCCTTCCACCGAAGGACGGCGCGGGGCGCCAGTCCGCCGTCCTCGTCCTCTTCGGCGAGGGCGACGGCGAGCGCGGCCCCGAACTGCTGCTCATGGAGCGGGCCAGCTCGCTGCGCTCCCACGCGGGGCAGCCCTCCTTCCCCGGCGGCGCGCTCGACCCGGAGGACGGCGATCCGAAGGGCGACGGGCCCCTGCGTGCTGCCCTGCGCGAGGCCGAGGAGGAGACCGGGCTCGACCCGGCCGGTGTCCAGCTCTTCGGCGTACTGCCCAAGCTGTACATCCCGGTCAGCGGCTTCGTCGTCACGCCCGTGCTGGGCTGGTGGCGCGAGCCGACCCCCGTCGGAGTCGTCGACCCGAACGAGACGGCGCGGGTCTTCACCGTCCCCGTGGCGGATCTCACGAACCCCGACAACCGCGCCACCACCGTTCACCCCGCCGGTCACCGGGGCCCGGCATTTCTGGTCGAATCAGCCCTCGTCTGGGGGTTCACGGCCGGAATCATCGACCGGCTGCTTCACTACTCGGGCTGGGAGCGGCCCTGGGACCGGGACAAGCAGGTCCCTCTCGACTGGCGCGCATGACAGGGTGTCTGCCGTGCTGTGCAAAGTGACGAGGCGAGGCTTGAAGCGGTGAACGTGCTGGACATCCTGTTGCTGCTCGCCGCCGTGTGGTTCGCCGTCGTCGGCTACCGCCAGGGCTTCGTCGTCGGTATCCTGTCGGTGATCGGCTTCCTCGGCGGCGGTCTCGTGGCCGTCTACCTGTTGCCCGTCATCTGGGACGCCCTGACCGACAACGCCGAGGTCAGTACGACCGCCGCGGTCGTCGCGGTGGTCGTCGTCATCGTCTGCGCCTCCGTCGGCCAGGCCCTGACCACCCACCTCGGCAACAAGCTGCGCCGGTACATCACCTGGTCCCCGGCCCGCGCCCTGGACGCGACCGGTGGGGCCCTCGTCAACGTCGTCGCGATGCTCCTGGTCGCCTGGCTGATCGGCTCGGCCCTCGCCGGCACCACGCTGCCGACGCTCGGCAAGGAGGTCCGCAGCTCCAAGGTGCTGCTCGGGGTCTCCCGGGCGCTGCCCGAAGCGGCCGACACCTGGTTCGCGGACTTCTCCTCGGTCCTCGCGCAGAACGGCTTCCCGCAGGTCTTCAGCCCGTTCTCCAGCGAGCCGATCACCGACGTCCGGCCGCCCGACCCGGCCCTGGCCAACAGTGCCGTCGCCACGCGCTCCCAGCGCTCCATCGTCAAGGTGATGGGCACCGCCCAGAGTTGCGGCAAGGTCTTGGAGGGCACCGGCTTCGTCTTCGGCGAGCGCCGCGTCATGACCAACGCGCATGTCGTCGGCGGCGTCGACGAGCCCACCGTCCAGATAGGCGGTGAGGGCAGGAAGTACGACGCGACGGTCGTCCTCTACGACTGGCAGCGCGACATCGCCGTACTCGACGTACCCGACCTGGATGCGCCCGCCCTGCAGTTCACCACGAAGGACGCGGCCGGCGGTGACGGCGCGATCGTCGCGGGCTTCCCGGAGAACGGGGCGTACGACGTCCGTGCCGGGCGCGTGCGCGGCCGCATCACGGCCAACGGCCCGGACATCTACCATCGCGGCACCGTGCGCCGCGACGTGTACTCGCTGTACGCGACCGTCCGTCAGGGCAACTCCGGCGGCCCGCTGCTCACTCCCCAGGGGAAGGTGTACGGCGTGGTCTTCGCGAAGTCCCTCGACGACCCCGAGACCGGTTACGCGCTCACCGCCGACGAGATCCAGGAGGACATCACCAAGGGGCGTACCGCGAACCAGCAGGTGGACAGCGACAGCTGCGCGCTCTGAGGCGCGGAGGTGTCAGCCTCGAGGATGACGCAGCCGTACCGAGACCCAGCGGGCCCGGCGGCGCAGAATGCGCGGAATGCCCACCCTCAGGTCCGTGCCCGCCATGTGCGGGGCACCCCCTCGTTGGTGGGAGCCCAGGCCGCTGCCCGAGCGTCGATTGCGTGCCGCGTCACTGTAGTCGTGCGTCCAGCCCATACACCGACGTGTGCCCCTGCCCCAAGGTCGATAACCGCCCCCAGGCCCCCCAATTGGCCTATGCGCCGGGCAAGTGGCCGTTCGTAGGACGCGTGTTCAGGCCCGGACGCCGGGTCCGGATACCGGGCGCATCGGCACGGTCACCGATCGGGTTCGGGATCCTTCAGCCAGTTGATGAGTTCGGTGGAGAAGGCCACCGGGTCCTCCTCGTGCGGGAAGTGCCCCAGCCCGTCGAACAGCCGCCAGCGGTAGGGCGCTTCGACGTACTCGCCCGAGCCGGCCGCGCTCCGCGTCCGCATCACCGGGTCGAGCGAACCGTGCAGGTGGAGGGTCGGCACGCGCACCGGCCGCTTCATCCGCCGGTTGAACTGGATGCCGTCCGGACGCGCCATCGACCGCACCATCCAGCGATACGGCTCGATCGAGCAGTGCGCGGTCGAGGGAATGCAGATCGCGCGGCGGTACGCGTCCACCGCGTCGTCGTCCGGCAGGCGCGGGCCCGACCAGTCGCGGATGAGACGGGCGGCGAGCGCGCCGTTGTCGGCGGTGAGCTGCCGTTCCGGGATCCAGGGCCGCTGGAAACCCCAGATGTAGGAACCGGCGGTCGTCTGCTTGACGTCCGAGAGCATCGCCGAGCGCCAGCGCCGGGGGTGCGGCATCGACTCGACCGCGAGCCGCCGTACGAGCTTCGGGCGCATGGCGGCCGCCGTCCACGCCAGATAACCGCCCAGGTCGTGGCCGACCAGCGCGGCATCCGGCTCGCCGAGGGAGCGGATCACGCCGGTGATGTCGAGGGCGAGGTTGGCCGGGTCGTAGCCGCGTGGCGTGCGGTCGCTGCCGCCGACGCCGCGCAGGTCCATGGCGACCGCCCTGAAGCCCGCGTCGGCGAGTGCGGGCAGCTGGTGCCGCCAGGTCCACCAGAACTGGGGGAAACCGTGCAGTAGCAGCACCAGAGGCCCGTCGCCCATTTCCGCGATGTGGAAGCGCGCGCCGTTGGCGGCGACCTCCCGGTGCGTCCAGGGGCCGTCCGGTCGTACGACCGACGCGGGCTGGGCCGAAGGTGTGGCGGGATCCGTCATGAGGACGAGCGTGCCACAGCCTCGATGGCCTTCGCTTCCGGCAGCCCGTCCTCCAGGGCCGCCGGGCGCGGGTGCGGCCTGGCGTTCTGCAGGACGCCCGCCGACTCCTTCATCGAGGCGGCGACCTTCTGCGGGCCCTTGCTCTTCTTGGCCTTCTTCGCGAAGACGACGCCGATCAGGGCGAGGACGAGCGCGACGAGCACGTTCGCCGCGAAGGACAGCAGGAAGCAGACGGCGAGGTTCCAGTCGCTCCAGGTGCGGATGCCGTACGCGAGCGCGAAGTTCAGCATCGGCAGCGAGAAGACCAGGACCGCCCCGGCCACCGTGAACGCGCCGCCGCTCGTCGCGCCGCGCTTCACGTCCCGCTTCAGCTGCGCCTTCGCCAGCGCGATCTCGTCGTGCACCAGCGCGGACATCTCGGTCGTCGCCGAGGCGAACAGTTGGCCGATGCTGCGTTCGGCGCCGACCGGGCTGCCGTCGGGTGCGCTCATCGCGTTCTCCCTTTTCTGCTGTGTGCCTGACTGATGTGCCTGAACTGGGAACGGTCCTTTTGTGCCGTCCCGTCAGATCATGCCGGACGACCGTCCTCATCGCTTGCCCCGCCCGCCACTTCGGCAAGCGCGTGGCGTTCGGCGACCTTCACTTCGGCGATCCGGCGGTGCTCGGCTGCCTTGCGGTCGTAGATGGCGGCCATCCGCAGGTGGTACTCCGGATCGTCCTCCTCGTAGATGTCCGGGATGCCGTCGAGGTCGTCGTCGCGCTCCTCGGCCTCGCACAGGCGGCGGTACTTGGCGTTCCGTATCTTCAGCAGCACGGTCGCCAGCAGGGCCGCGATCACGGACCCCATGAGGACGGCCGCCTTGACCTCGTCCGTCAGTGTCGCGTCGCCGTCGAAGGCCAGCTCGCCGATGAGCAGCGACACGGTGAAGCCGATGCCGGCGAGGGTCGCCACCGCAAACACGTCGGCCCACTCCAGGTCGTCACTGAGCGAGGCCCGGGTGAAGCGGACCGTCAGCCAGGTCCCGCCGAAGATGCCGAGCGCCTTGCCGACGACGAGACCGAGGACCACGCCGAGGGTCTCCGGCTTGGTGAACACGTCGCCCAGCGCGCCCCCGGAGATCGAGACGCCCGCGCTGAACAGCGCGAACAGCGGCACGGCCAAGCCCGCCGAGAGCGGACGTACGAGATGTTCGATGTGCTCGCCCGGGGAGTGCTCCTCGCCCTCGTGGGTCGTGCAGCGCAGCATCAGGCCCATCGCGACACCCGCGATCGTGGAGTGGACCCCACTGTTGTACATCAGCGCCCAGATGACGAGCGCGAGCGGGACGTACACGTACCAGCCGCGTACGCCCTTGCGCAGCAGCAGCCAGAAGACGGCGAGGCCGACGACCGCGCCACCGAGGGCGGCGAAGTCGATGCTGTCGGTGAAGAAGACCGCGATGATCAGGATCGCGAGGAGGTCGTCCACGACCGCGAGCGTCAGAAGGAACGCGCGCAGGGCGCTCGGCAGGGACGTGCCGATGACGGCCAGCACGGCGAGCGCGAAGGCGATGTCGGTGGCGGTGGGGACGGCCCAGCCCTGCAACGAGCCGCCGCCGGTGACGTTGGTGAGCGTGTAGACGAGTGCCGGTACAGCCATCCCGCACAGGGCGGCGACGACGGGCAGCGCGGCCGCCTTGGGGTCCTTGAGGTCGCCGGCGACCAGTTCGCGCTTGAGCTCGATGCCGGCGACGAAGAAGAAGACCGCGAGAAGCCCGTCGGCGGCCCAGTGCTCGATCGACAGGTTCAGGCCGAGGGTCTCGGGGCCGAGGTGGAAGTGGCTGACGCTCTCGTAGCTGTCGTGCAGTGTGGGGATGTTCGCCCAGATCAGAGCGGCGACCGCGGCGACGAGGAGCAGGACACCGCCGACGGTCTCGGTGCGCAACGCGTCCGCGACGAAGGTCCGCTCGGGGAGGGAGAGCCGGCCGAGGACCTTGCGGGGGGCGGTGGGGCGGGGCGCGGTCACGGGGGGAGACCTCCGGTCGGTGGGCAGCACTGAGCACATGCCGACCAGACTTCCCGGCGCACCTGTTTGTTTAGTCTACCTAAAGTGCACCGGGACGAATCCGGCGATCCCTACGTTAGGTGTGAAAAGGGCACCCGGCGCGCTTGTCACCGGGTGCCCCTGAGGGCCGTACTCAGTCCTCGCTGGGAGCCCCCGGCAGATTCGCCTGGATGAGGTCCATGACGGTCGAGTCCGTCAGGGTCGTCACGTCACCGAGCTGGCGGTTCTCGGCGACGTCCCGCAGCAGGCGGCGCATGATCTTGCCGGACCGGGTCTTCGGCAGCTCGGCCACCGGCAGGATCCGCTTCGGCTTGGCGATCGGGCCGAGGGTGGTGCCGACGTGGTTGCGCAGGTCGGCGACGAGGCCCTCGTCCTCCGCGTTCGCCGTGCCCCGCAGGATCACGAAGGCCACGATCGCCTGCCCGGTGGTCTCGTCCGCCGCGCCGACGACGGCCGCCTCGGCGACCGACGGGTGGGAGACGAGGGCCGACTCGACCTCGGTGGTGGAGATGTTGTGGCCCGACACGAGCATCACGTCGTCCACCCGGCCCAGCAGCCAGATGTCGCCGTCGTCGTCCTTCTTCGCGCCGTCGCCGGCGAAGTACTTGCCCTCGAAGCGCGACCAGTACGTGTCGAGGAACCGCTGGTCGTCGCCCCAGATGGTGCGCAGCATCGACGGCCACGGCTCGGTGAGGACGAGGTAACCGCCGCCCCCGTTGGGCACCTCACGAGCCTCGTCGTCGACAACGGTCGCGGAGATGCCGGGCAGCGGCGTCTGCGCCGAGCCGGGCTTGGTGGCGGTGACACCGGGCAGCGGCGAGATCATCATCGCGCCGGTCTCGGTCTGCCACCAAGTGTCGACGATGGGCGTCCTGTCGGCCCCGATGTGCTTGCGGTACCACATCCAGGCCTCGGGGTTGATGGGTTCACCCACGGAGCCGAGGATCCTCAACGAGGACAGATCGAACTTCGCGGGGATGTCGTCGCCCCACTTCATGAACGTACGGATAGCCGTGGGCGCGGTGTACAGGATGGTCACCCCGTACTTCTGCACGATCTCCCAGAACCGGCCCTGGTGCGGGGTGTCCGGCGTCCCCTCGTACATGACCTGCGTGGCGCCGTTCGCCAGCGGGCCGTAGACGATGTACGAGTGCCCGGTGACCCAGCCGACGTCGGCGGTGCACCAGTAGACGTCGGTCTCCGGCTTGAGGTCGAAGACGGCGTGGTGGGTGTACGCGGTCTGCGTGAGGTAGCCGCCGGAGGTGTGCAGGATGCCCTTCGGCTTACCCGTCGTCCCGGACGTGTACAGGATGAACAGCGGGTGCTCGGCGTTGAACGCCTCCGGCGTGTGCTCGGCGGACTGCCGGTCGACGATCTCGTGCCACCACACGTCGTGGTTGTCGTTCCAGGCGACCTCCTGGCCGGTACGGCGGACGACGAGGACGTGCTCGACGTTGTCCACGCGGGCGACCGCGTCGTCGACGGCCGGCTTGAGGGCCGACGGCTTGCCGCGCCGCCAGCCGCCGTCGGTGGTGATGACGACCTTGGCGTCGGCGTCCTGGATACGGGTCGCGAGCGCGTCCGCCGAGAAACCGCCGAAGACGACGGAGTGTGCGGCGCCGATCCGGGCGCACGCGAGCATCGCGATCGCCGTCTCGGGAATCATCGGCATGTAGACGGCGACTCGGTCGCCCTTCTGAACCCCCAGCTCCAGTAGGGCGTTCGCGGCCTTGGAGACCTCGTCCTTGAGCTCGGCGTAGGTGATGGCGCGGCTGTCGCCGGGCTCGCCCTCGAAGTGGATGGCGACCCGGTCGCCGTTCCCGGCCTCCACATGCCGGTCCACGCAGTTGTACGCCACATTGAGCTCGCCGTCCTTGAACCACTTGGCGAACGGCGGGTTCGACCAGTCGAGTGTCTCGGTCGGCTCGGTTGCCCAGGTCAGCCGACGGGCCTGCTCGGCCCAGAAGCCGAGCCTGTCAGCCTTGGCCTGCTCATACGCCTCCGCGGTGACGTTGGCGTTCGCGGCCAGGTCGGCGGGGGGTGCGAAGCTGCGCTCCTCGCGCAGCAGGTTGGCCAGGCTTTCGTTGCTCACGACATCTCCCAATCCCAGGGTTGTCCGCTGTGTCCCAGGCCACAGCTCATCAGACCCGGCGGCCCGGTGACAAGGGCCGACGAAAAATTGGTTTAGACCTGTGCGTGGGTCTGTGTACGTCCGTTCCGGCGCCGCGGGGTCATCCGTACCCACGGACGCCGACCAGGCAGAGTTCAGCCCATGTAACGCCTTTCACACTCCGGCCCGAGCGAAGGAGTTCCACCGGCGCGTGATGGACCCGGTGACATCTGGTGCGGCCGGGCGGGTCGCCGACGCCCCGACGGCCCGGCCCCGCCAGACGTCCCCCAGGTGCACCACGGGTGTGCGCCCCCAACCCCGAGGGGCCGCCCACCCGCAGTGGGCCTCGGCATCACGCCGAGAGATCAGCCGCCCGAACATGGTCGAACACATCTTCCCCGCCCACCCCGGTGAGCAGGTACGCCTGGGCCTCGCCGACGTGGAAGTACATCCCGTGCAGCTCCAGCGCCCCCTCCCGCAGGGCCTGGGCGACCGACTCGTGGGCGCGCAGATGCCCCAACTGCTGGACCACGTTGGTCAGACAGAGCTGCTCGACCGCGTCGGCGGGTGCCCGTCCGGCCAGTCGGGCCCACGGCCGACTGTCGTCGGCCATGCTCTCCAGGCTCGGCAGCCCGTGCCGCAGCCACCTCTTGAGCGGCGTCTGGGCGCCTCCGGGCTCGGAGTTGAGCAGCGCCTGCATGGCCCCGCATCCGGAGTGCCCGCACACCGTGATGGAGCGCACCTTCAGTACGTCCACCGCGTACTCGATCGCGGCCGCCACCGAGTCGTCCCCGCTCTCCTGACCGGGCGGCGGAACGAGGTTGCCCACGTTGCGCACCACGAAGAGGTCGCCCGGACCACTGGAGGTGATCATCGAGGTGACGAGGCGCGAGTCGGCACAGGTGAGGAAGAGCTGGGACGGTCGCTGCCCCTCGCGCGCCAGCCGGGCCAGCTCGCCCCGCACGAGTGGTGCGGTGTGGCGCTGGAACGCGCTGATGCCACGCGCCAGTTCGTGCCCGCCGGCCTCGCCGGGCGTGCCGGGCGCGCCCGCTGTGTTGTGTGTACCGGGTCTGCCCGTCCGTCCGTCGTGGGGCGGCGCGGCCTGCGGGCGGTCGCACTGGTGGTTGCGCCAGGCCGTCCAGGGGCGGCAGCGGCAGTCGGCGGTGTTGGCCGCCTTGGCCGCCGACTCGGTGTCTCCGTCCTCGGGGTGGAGGTCGCTCGTGGTTCCGGGCTCGCCGATCCGGATCCCGGCGCGGCGCCCGGTGAATTCGGCGGAGCCGCCCCGCGCGGTGTGCGTGTTCTGCCAGTCCTGCATTGCCTCGTACGCCGCGTGGTCCATGAACGAACCGTCCAACTCCACGACGGTCTTGGTGCCTTGGGGTACGAGGTGCAGGGTCCGGCTGAGCCGGGGCACCGCGAGGAACGTCAGCTGTCCTCGTACGTGTACGTGATGGACTCCTTCCCTCTCTTCGTGCGTGATGCGGGTGCGGGTGAGGCGGTGCAGGGCGACGGCGACGGCCACGGCGATGCCGAGCGTCACGCCCTCCAGGACGCCGAGGAGGACCACGCCGAGTGTCGTGACGGCGTACACCGGCACTTCTCGGTGGCGTGTCACCGTGCGGATGTGGTGCAGGGACACCATCTGGATGCCGACGGCCATCACCAGTGCGGCGAGCGAGGCGAGCGGGATGAGCTCCAGGATCGGGACCATCAGCAGCGCGGCGACTACTACGAGAACGCCGTGCAGCATCGTGGAGTTCCTGCTGACGGCACCGGCTTGGACATTCGCCGAACTGCGCACGGCCACGCCCGCGACGGGCAGTCCGCCGAGCGAGCCGGAGACGATGTTGGCGGCGCCCTGTCCGAGCAGTTCGCGGTCGAGGTCGGAGCGTCCGACGCGGGCGGGCAGGCCGGGGCGGCCGGCCACCAGCTTGTCCACGGCGACCGCGCCGAGCAGCGACTGCACACTGCACACCAGCGTGGTGGTGAGGACGGCGGCGACCACGCCGAGTACCGGTCCCTCGGGGAGCCCGGCCAGGGCGTGGCTGCGCCAGGACGGCAGGTCTACCTTGGGCAGGGTCAGCCCGGCGAGCGATGAGGCGGCGGTGGCTCCGGCGACGGCGACGAGCGCGGCCGGGATCGCACGCAGCAGGCGTCCGACCCGGCCGGGAATCCGCGGCCAGAGCAGGAGCAGGGCCAGGGTCAGCGCGCTCACCGACATGGCGGCCGGGTGCAGACCCGCCAACTGGGCCGGCAGCGCACGGACGTTGTCGAGAACGGAGCTCTGGGGGGTGCCGCCGAGGACGATGTGCAGCTGGGCGACGGCGATGGTGACGCCGATGCCGGCGAGCATGCCGTGCACGATCGCGGGGCTGACGGCGAGGGCGGAGCGGGCCACGCGCAGGCAGCCGAGGCAGAGTTGGGCGACGCCGGCCAGGACGGTGATGGCGCAGGTCGTCCGCCAGCCGTAGCGCTGGATGAGGTCGGCGGTGACGACGGTGAGCCCGGCGGCGGGACCACTCACCTGGAGCGGGGTGCCGCCGAGCCGGCCGGCGACGATGCCTCCGACGGCGGCTGCGACGAGTCCGGCCTGGAGGGGCGCGCCGGTGGCGAGGGCGATGCCGAGAGACAGAGGCAGGGCGATCAGGAAGACCGCGATCGAGGCCGACACGTCGGCGCCCGCGACGCGGAAGCGGCGGGGCGGGGACGGCGGCGGGCTGTGGGGTGGGTGGATGTGCTTCGGCCGAGTCGAGTCGGCGGCGCGAGTGGGGACGCAGGCTGACATTTTTTCCCGTCTCCTCCGGGGCAGCGCGGTCGCGGATCTGGTGGTCCCCCGATCGATGCGGGGGGTCGGGTCGGCGGCCGTGGGTCACGGCGTGCAGCGGCGGGATGATTCAACGCTCAGTAAATGGATCGTAATGCAGAGTAAAGGGCGGGAATAGACTTTCCGGGCAAATGACCTAATAAGTCACCCAGGGGAGTGAAATGGCCACTTGATCGGCTTGTCGTACTAATTCCTTCTCGGTCCCGTGCGAGCTTGGCGGCCACAAAACGCCCTCACCGGCGTCGGCCGAGAGAAGGAAGTAGGTGGGCGGAACATGGCCGCCACCCAGAGGATCGCCGCGGGCGCCGTGATCGCCGCGGTCTGTGCCGCATCCCTGGCCGGTTGCGCGATCGGCAGCGACGCTTCCAGGGAACGAGCGCCCGGGCCGCAGAAGGCGAAGCCCGCCCAGGCGCCGCCCAGGAGCGCAGTCCGCCTGATCGGCGACGGTTCCACCTCCTACACAGGAGCCCAGCCCCACCTGCCCAGACCCGAACGCCTCAAGCCGGGCCAGAAGCCTCCGCAGTTCGTGGTGTTCTCCTGGGACGGCGCCGGCGAGGACAGCCAGAAGCTGTTCTCCCGCTTCCGCAAGGTTGCCAGGGCCAACAACGCGACCATGACGTACTTCCTCAGCGGCGTGTACATGCTGCCGGAGGACAAGCGCGACCTGTACCGGCCGCCGCAGCACTCCCCGGGGCGCTCCGACATCGGCTTCAACGACGAGGAGGGCATCGCCGAAACCGTGAAGCAGCTGCGCATGGCGTGGCTGGAGGGCAACGAGATCGGCACCCACTTCAACGGCCACTTCTGCGGCAGTGGCGGCGGAGTCGGCGAGTGGTCGGTGGAGGAGTGGAAGGACGAGATCGCCCAGGCGAAGCACTTCGTGAAGTCCTGGAAGACCAACACCGGCATGAAGGAGGCATCCCCGCTGCCCTTCGACTACGACAAGGAGCTCATCGGAGCCCGCACACCCTGCCTGGAGGGCCGGAAGAACTTCATGACGGCCGCTCGCGAGCTGGGCTTCCGCTACGACACCAGTGGTGTCAACGACCAGGTCTGGCCGAAGAAGGAGGAAGGCCTGTGGGACCTGTCGATGCAGCTCGTGCCGTTTCCCGGGCATTCCTACGAGCAGTTGACGATGGACTACAACTTCATGGTCAACCAGTCGGGCACCAGGACCCAGGGTGACCCCGCCAAGCACGACTTCTGGGGCGACCAGATGCGCGACGGCCTCCTCACGGGCTTCCACCGGGCCTACGACGGCAACCGCGCGCCCCTGATCATCGGCAACCACTTCGAGTCCTGGAACGGCGGCACCTACATGCGGGCCGTCGAGGAGGTCATCAAGGGCGTCTGCAGCAAGCCCGACGTGCGCTGCGTGTCCTTCCGCCAACTCGCCGACTGGCTGGACGCCCAGGACCCCAAGACCCTTCAGAAGCTGCGCTCCCTCGCAGTCGGCGAGGCCCCGAAGCAGGGCTGGGCGTCCTTCCTGTCGGGCCACCCGGCCCCGCCCCCGAAGGGCGTGCCGGGGGCGCCGACGGCCAAGCAGCGGTAGCCTTCAGGCGGTTGCCGCGACGCTCTCGCCGAGGACGAAGGAGGGGTCGACCTGCGCCGCCAGGTCGGCCCCGGTGCGCTGGTTGCCCCACGACTGCGCGTTCTTCAGGTGGAAGTGCACCATCTGACGTGTGTAGCGCTCCCAGTCGCGCAGTTCGTACGTCGCGTCGACGGCCGACTGCAACCGGCTCAGGGCGTGACGGTTGGCGTCCTCCAGGAGCTCGAACCGGGGCGGCCGGCCCTTCTCCAGCGCACGCACCCAGTCCGAGTGCCCCACCGTCATCAGCAGGTCGTCCCCGACTTCGGCGCGGAGGAAGTCGAGGTCGTCCTGACCCTGAACCTTGTTGCCGACGACCTTCAGGGTGACGCCGAAGTCGCGGGCGTACTCCTTGTACTGGCGATAGACGGAGACCCCCTTCCGGGTCGGTTCGGCGACGAGGAACGTGATGTCGAAGCGGGTGAACATGCCGGAGGCGAAGGAGTCCGAGCCTGCCGTCATGTCCACCACGACGTACTCGTCGGAGCCGTCGACGAGGTGGTTGAGACACAGCTCCACCGCTCCCGTCTTGGAGTGGTAGCAGGCGACCCCCAGGTCGGCGTCCGTGAAGGGGCCGGTAACCATCAAACGGACGGTGCCGCCCTCGAGTTCCACCGGCCGGGCGCAGGCGTCGTACACCGGGTTGTCTTCGCGGACCCGCAGCAGCCGGGAGCCTTCGCCGGGCGGGGTCGTCTTGATCATCGTCTCGGCGGAGGCGATCCGTGGGTTGGAGCCGCGCAGGTAATCCTTGATCAGCGGCAGTCGCTCGCCCATCGCGGGCAGCGCGGCGGCCTCCGCCTCGTCCAGGCCGAGGGCCGGACCCAGGTGCTGGTTGATGTCGGCGTCGACGGCGACTACCGGCGCTCCGGTGGTCGCGAGGTGGCGGATGAACAGGGAGGACAGGGTGGTCTTGCCGCTGCCGCCCTTTCCGACGAAAGCAATTTTCATGTTCACCGAGCGTAGTGGTGCAGTAGCTGTGGGTGGTATGTGAGCGTGAAGAAGACCACTCCTTCGTGGAGTCTGAGCCCAGGCTGCGTAGGGTCGTACTTATGAGTACGACAGGCGCGACCGCCGATCCGCTCGCGGCCCTGGGCTCGCTGCCCGGTGTGGCCGAGTCCGTGGAGTCCGTGCGCAAGGCCGTGGACCGGGTCTACGGGCACCGGGTCATGCGGCGCCGCAGCACCGAGATCACCTCCGAGGCCGCCCTGCGCGGTGCACGCGGCTCGGGGGCGCTGTCCGGCGCGGACTGGGCCCTGGAGGAGGTGCGCCGCCGCACCGACTTCAGCGGCGACGACGAGGCGCGCGTCATGGGCAGTGCCCTGCGCCTGACAGCCGAGGCGGGCCAACTGCTGTCCATCTGGCGGCAGTCGCCCCTGCGGGTGCTGGCCCGGCTGCACCTGGTGGCGGCCGCGACCACGGGCGACGAGGTCGGGCGTCCGCGCCAGGCGGGCGAGCCGGTCGACGAGCCGCTCATCGAGCTGCCGCTGCCAAGCGCGGCGGAGGTCTCCGGCCGACTCGAAGGGCTCTCCGAGCTGATCATCGGAATCGAAGGGGCGCGAAGCTCGGACCAGGGCGGTGGTGGGCGACGGTCGGGCGGTTCGGCCCCCGCGCTGGTCACGGCGGCCGTCGTACACGGCGAACTCCTGGCGCTGCGCCCCTTCGCCTCCCACAACGGTCTGGTGGCGCGCGCCGCCGAACGTATCGTCCTGGTCGGCAGCGGCCTGGACCCGAAGTCCGTCTGCCCGGCGGAGGTCGGCCACGCCGAGCTGGGCCGCGCGGCCTACCTGGCGGCGCTCGACGGCTATGTCTCCGGCACCCCCGAGGGCATGGCGGCCTGGATCGCCCACTGCGGCCGGGCGGTCGAACTGGGGGCGCGTGAGTCGACAGCTGTGTGCGAGGCGCTGCAGCGGGGAGCGGCGTAGGGAGTCCCGGCAAAACCCCCGGGAAAGGGTTGCGGCGGTACGAGAATTCGTACCGCCGCTGGCATGTCCACCGGGTTACCAAGCGTCCTCGAATGTTGCCCATCAGGTCGGGAACTTTGCCCGTCACCTGGTGTGGCTGGCCCGTAATCGACGGGTCGACGTCGCGTGGGTGCCCGGTGTTCATGCTCGGTCCGTGGGGCCAAATGCGTTCTTAAGGTGATCCTTTCGGATGTCCTTGGTCTCGCGGGCCGTTAACCCCTTTGTACTCCAGGTCCGGAGCAAGCGGAAGCCCAGGCTGCACTTCTTTACTTTTAGGTTCAAAAGACGTTAAACGGGCGACGGCCTGCTCAAGCCAGAGCTGAACGGCGCCGGCTCGTGTACCAGACGAGGCCCGCCGTGGCTGCCGCGGCACCGATCGCGGCAACCGCGACCAGCGCCGGGCGGGGCGGCACGGAGAAGGCGGGGAGCCGCTGCTTCAGCCGGACCGGTCGGTGGAAATCAAGAATCGGCCACCCGCGCCCGAGTGCCTCGCGACGTAGTGCGCGGTCGGGATTCACTGCATGGGGGTGCCCCACCGACTTCAGCATCGGCAGGTCGGTCGCCGAGTCGCTGTAGGCGTAGCAGCGGGAGAGGTCGTACCCCTCTGACTCGGCCAGCTCCTTGATCGCCTCGGCCTTGGTCGGGCCGTACGCGTAGTACTCGACCTCTCCGGTGAAGCAGCCGTCCTCGCCCACCACCATGCGGGTCGCCACCACGCGGTCCGCACCGAGCATCTCGCCGATCGGCTCGACCACTTCGGCGCCCGACGTGGACACGATGACGACGTCGCGTCCGGCGGTGTGGTGCTCCTCGATGAGGGAGGCGGCCTCGTCGTAGATGATCGGGTCGATGAGCTCGTGGAGCGTCTCGGCGACGATCTCCTTGACCTGCTGGACGTTCCAGCCGCGCACGAGCGCGGACAGGTACTCGCGGGTGCGCTCCATCTGGTCGTGGTCCATGCCGCCCACGAGGAAGACGAACTGGGCATATGCGGTACGCAAGGCGGCCCTGCGGTTGATCAGACCGCCTTGGTAGAAGGACTTGCTGAACGTGAGCGTGCTCGACTTCGCAATGACCGTCTTGTCCAGGTCAAAGAAGGCCGCTGTGCGGGGCAAGGAGTGGTTTTCCACAACCCAGAGCATAGGTGCACCCCATTCGGCGTAAGGTGAGCGCGTTGGTTTGCCTGAGAGGGCTCTCGGGTACACCATGGAAGTCACGGATCGTTCGCGACCGTGCTAACCCGGTCCGACTCCTCCCCCCCCCCGAGTCGGCCGTGGAGACGACCCCCGCTCTCCCCCCCGGCGGGGGTCGTCGCATGTCCTGGTGGGTTTTCCCCTTCTGTGCGCGGCTGCGGGGTCGCGGTGAGGCGGTTGCGGCCGCCTCTTCCGTATGTCCGTGATCCGTCACCGTGTGTAGTCACCGCGCTGCTCTGCGGAAGTCACACAGGGGTTGGTACAGGGTCACCGGTATCGGTGACGGCGATATTCACAGCCGTCGAGTCGTCCACAGTTTTTGACCAAGATCCACAAGATTTTCGGGATCGCTGCACCGTGATTCCAACGCGTCCGGCTCGGGCCGAGTTCATGGCTGGTTCCGGTTAGCCGGACGCGTTTGGCCGGTTCGTATCGGCCGTTCATATGGAGGCCGGTTGCCGGTTCTTCACACGTTCGGGAATCGCGGGGCTGTGGTGGCGCCGCGGAAGGGGGATGGACACCGTGGCCGGAGCTGTCACACACGATCCGCCACCCGCCGCCGAAGGGCGGCAGGGCAAGCCGTTGATCGTCACGGAAGACGCCGAACTGCTCGACGATCTGCTGCGCCTGTGCGCGGCAGCCGGCGCCACACCAGAGGTCCACCACGGAGTGCCGGACGACAGAGGCAGCTGGGAGGCCGCACCGCTCGTGCTGGTCGGCGACGACGCCGCACGGCGCGTGCGCGGCGCCGCACGCAGGCGCTCAGTGGTGCTGGTCGGCCGCGACCAGGACGACTCCGGTGTCTGGCAGCGGGCCGTCCAGATCGGCGCCGACCACGTCCTGATGCTGCCTGACGGCGAGCAATGGCTGGTCGACCGCATCGCCGACGTGGCCGAGGGCATCGGCCGACCCGCCCTGACCGTCGGCGTCATCGGCGGCCGGGGCGGGGCGGGAGCGTCCACGCTTGCCTGCGCGCTCGCCGTCACCTCCGCGCGCGAGGGACTGCGCACGCTACTCGTGGACGCCGATCCGCTGGGCGGCGGGCTCGACGTACTCCTCGGCGGCGAGAGTGCCGAAGGCTTGCGCTGGCCCGCGTTCGCCGCCTCACGCGGACGGGTCGGCGGCGGTGCCCTGGAGGAGTCGCTACCGCGACTGCACTCGCTGCGGGTGCTGAGCTGGGACCGCGGCGACTGCGTCGCCGTCCCGCCCCAGGCTGTGCGGGCGGTGCTGGCCGCGGCCCGGCGCCGAGGCGGCACGGTCGTCGTAGACCTGCCGCGCCGCGTCGACGACGGCGTCGCCGAGGTCCTCGCCCAGCTCGACGTGGGGCTCCTCGTGGTCCCCGCGGAGTTGCGTGCCGTGGCCGCGGCGGGCCGGGTGGCCTCCGCCGTCGGCATGGTCCTGCGCGACCTGCGGATCGCCGTCCGAGGGCCGTACACACCGGGGCTCGACGACCGCGAGGTGGCCCGGCTGCTCGGACTGCCGCTGGCCGGGGAGGTGCCTGTGGAGTCCGCGCTGCTGCGCCCGCACGGGAGCAAGACGCCTCCCGGCGCGGCCGCACGGGGACCGCTCGCACGCTTCTGCAAGGAGTTCTGGGAGCGGGCGCTGGTGGAGGCGGGTGCCGCGTGAGTACCTTTCCCGGGTTTGAGCGAGGCGGAGGGCCGGGCGGTGGCTCGGTCGGTGGGGCGGCCGAACGGTGGCCGTCCGGTGGCACGGCGACCGGGCGATGGCTGCCTGATGGCACGGCGGGCGACCCGGCGAGGGGTGCGGACATGGCGCCGGGGCTGCTCGACGGGGTGCGGCAGTGGCTGGTCGAGAGCGGGGCCGAACCGACACCCGCGCGCGTGGCGCAGGCGTTGCGCGAGCAGGGGCGGGTGCTCGGAGACGCGGAAGTCCTCGGCGCGGCCGAGCAGTTGCGGTCCGAGCTGATCGGCAGCGGTCCGCTGGAACCGCTGCTCGCCGACCCGTCGGTGACCGACGTACTGGTGTCGGCGCCCGACCGGGTCTGGGTGGACCGGGGCGGTGGCCTGGAGCTGACCACCGTGTCCTTCCCGGACGCGGCGGCCGTACGACGGCTCGCGCAGCGACTGGCCGCGGTGGCCGGACGCCGGCTCGACGACGCACGGCCCTGGGTGGACGCCAGGTTGCCCGACGGGACCCGATTGCACGCGGTATTGCCGCCGGTGGCCGTCGGCTGCTCCTGCCTGTCCCTGCGGGTCGTACGGCCGCGCGCGTTCACGCTCCAGGAACTCATGGCGGCCGGCACAGTGCCGCCGGGCGGGGACAGGGTGCTGCGGGCGCTGCTTCGGGCGCGGCTGTCCTTCCTCATCAGCGGCGGCACGGGTACCGGCAAGACGACGTTGCTGAGCGCCCTGCTGGGGCTCGTCGGACCGGACGAGCGGATCGTGCTTGCCGAGGATTCGGCGGAGCTCAGGCCGGACCATCCGCACGTCGTACGGCTGGAGAGCAGACCCGCCAACCAGGAGGGCGCGGGCCTCGTCACGCTCCAGGACCTGGTCCGGCAGGCGCTGCGGATGCGGCCGGACCGGCTGGTCGTGGGCGAGGTGCGCGGGCCCGAAGTGGTCCATCTGCTGGCCGCCTTGAACACCGGACACGAAGGCGGGTGCGGGACCGTGCACGCGAACGCGGCGGCCGACGTGCCGGCCCGGCTGGAAGCGCTGGGGACGGCGGCCGGGCTCGACCGGGCCGCGCTGCACAGCCAGCTGGCGGCCGCCCTGGCGGTCGTACTGCATCTCGTGCGTGACCGGGCGGGGCGGCGGCGGATCGCCGAGGTGCATGTGTTGGAGCGGGATCCGTCTGGGCTGGTGCGGACGGTGCCGGCGCTGCGGTGGGGCGTGCAGGGGTTCGCGTACGAGCGGGGGTGGGTGCGGTTGAGGCGGCTGCTCGGCGAAGGGTGCGGCTCCTGCGAGGCGAGGGACGAGGGCGGTTCTTGCGAGGCGAGAGAGGGCGGCGGTTTGCACGAGGCCGGAGTGGAGTGCGGCGAGTGCTTTGGGCGTTTCGAACGGCGGGTCGAGGAGGGGACGCGATGGTGAACGGTATGGGTGAGACGCCGATGGGCGCGGCTGTGCTGTGCGTGGGGGCCGCTGTCTGGCTGCTCGGTGGACGGCACCCCGGCGCGCGGCGGGCGCAGTTGCTGCTCGCGGGTGGCGGAGTGGTGGGGGCCGGGCCGCCCACCTGGCGGCAACTGGCCGGAGAGCTGCGTCGGATCCGGGGGCGGCTGCGCCCTGAGTGGTGGGCATTGGCTGTGGGGCTGGTGCTGGCGGTGCTCGGCTCTTCCCTGCTGCCGGCCATCGCGGGGGTGGCCGCCGTGCCGCTGCTGCGACGGGTTCGGCTGGCGCGGGAGGCGCGGTGCGCACGGGAGCGTCGAGGCGACGCGGTGATCGCGTTGTGCGGGGCGCTGGCCGGGGAGGTGCGGGCCGGGCGGCAACCGGGGGAGGCGTTGCTGCTGGCGGTGCGGGACGCCGGCGCGCTTGACGACGGGAAGACGGGGGCGTGGGAACCCGAACGGTTTGGTGACGAGCTGGTGGCGGTGCGGGGTTTCGCCGGGCGCGGTGTGGCTGGGGCGGTGCCTGGTTTCGGTGGGGTTGGCCCTGCTCGTGCGGTACGCGGCTTCGGTGGGATC
Source organism: Streptomyces sp. NPDC006602 (assembly GCF_042870385.1). Taxonomy (NCBI): domain Bacteria; kingdom Bacillati; phylum Actinomycetota; class Actinomycetes; order Kitasatosporales; family Streptomycetaceae; genus Streptomyces; species Streptomyces sp. NPDC006602. The sequence goes on from NZ_JBIAHG010000013.1 coordinate 155,229, forward strand.
GGTGCTGTTCAGGCGCTGCGGGGCTTGGTCGGGCCTGGTGAAGCTCAGCCGGTGCGGGGCGGTGGTGGGCTTGGTGACGCTCAGGCTGCGGTGCTGGCGGCGGCGCGGTTCGGGGGTGACGTTCCGGCCGCGCTCGCTGTTGCCGCGCGACAGCCGGGTGCCGAGGGCCTGTCGGGACTTTCGGCTTGCTGGCGGGTTGCCGTGGACCAGGGCGCGGGCCTTGCGGCGGGACTCGACCGACTTGAAGGGGCGTTGCGTGCCGAGCGTGATCAACGGGCCGATCTCCGCGCGCAGTTGGCGGGCGCCCGGTCGACAGCGGTGATGCTCGCGGGCCTGCCGGTCCTGGGCCTCGCCCTCGGTACGGCCCTTGGTGCGGACCCGCTGCATGTGCTGCTGCACACCGGGGCGGGACTGGGGTGCCTGCTCGTGGGCGGCCTGCTGGAGGGGCTGGGGGTGTGGTGGGCGATGCGGATCGTGCGGGGAGCGGAGGCGGTGTGAGGGATGGGGTGCCGAGAAGGGGCGGGGCGGGCGCCAGGGCGGTGACGGTGCGGTGGCCGGGTGCCGACTGGGCTGGACGGGGAGGCGGCGGCCGACAGGCGGACCTGGGCGGACGTGACGGAGGCGGGAATCGGCAGTGGTCTGGGAAGGGAGGCGGCGGCGTGAGCGCGGAAGTTGTCCACAGGCTGGGGGTGGCTGTGGGGATGGTGCTCGTCCTCGGGTGGCTGGTGCGGTGGCTGGATTCGGTGCGGCGGGAGCGGAGGGTGCGGCGGCGGTTGGCCGAGCTGTTGGCGGCGGAGGGGGAGATGTCCGAGGGGCCGCGCATCGAGGTGCGGGACATCGCTCGGCGGTGGCTGCCGATGGTGGGGGTGGCGTGTGCCGGGTGGGTTCTCGTCGGCGGGTTAGGCGGTGCGGTGGTCGGTCTGATGACCGCGGCCGGGCTGTGGCGGTGGCGGCTTCGGCAGGCGGCGTCCGGGGCTCAGACGGAGTACGACGCCCGTGAGGCAGTTCGGCAACTTCCCCTCGCCGCCGACCTCTTGGCGGCCTGCATCGCAGCGGGCGCCGGCCCGGTGATCGCGGCACAGGCGGTGGGCGAAGCTCTTGGCGGTCCTGTCGGAGAAGGACTGGCGCGGGGCGCGGCGGAGGTGAGGCTCGGCGGCGAACCCGGCGAGGCCTGGCGAAGGCTCGCCGCGATCCCGGGCGCCGGCACCCTGGCGCGGCTCCTGGAACGGGCCGGCGTCTCCGGACTCCCCGCCTCGGGACCGGTCGCCAGGCTCGCCGCGGACGCCCGCGCCGACTGGACGCGCGAGGCCACGGCACGGGCACGGCGGGCGGCCGTCATGGTCAGCGCGCCGGTGGGGCTGTGTTTCCTGCCCGCGTTCATCGCGGTCGGCGTCCTGCCCGTGGTGATCGGGCTGGCGGGCGGGGCGCTGGGAGGGGGTGGTGGATGACGTAAGGCAGGAGCGACGACAAGGAGCGGCGTGGGCAGCGAGTGGCCGACGCACGGCAAGTAGACAACTGGTCAACGGAACGGAACCTCACGGGGGTTGAGATGTACAAGGCGGTACGGGCACGGCTGTGTGCCTTGATGTGCGGGGCGCGGACGGCGCGCAGGGACGCGGGGATGGTCACCTCCGAGTACGCGATGGGGATCGTCGCGGCGGTGGCGTTCGCGGTGGTCCTCTACAAGGTGGTGACGAGCGGTCAGGTCAACGCCGAGTTGCAGAGCATCGTGAAGCGGGCCCTCGGTGCGCAGATGTGAGCGGGAGACGGACCGGGGGTTCGTCACGGCGGAGTCGGCCATGGTGCTGCCCGTGTTGGTGATCTTCGCGATGGCGTTGGTGTGGGGGTTGCTCGTGGTGGCCGCGCAGATCCAGTGCGTGGATGCCGCAAGGACCGGTGCCCGTGCGGCCGCCCGCCAGGACCCGGCCGACGCGGTCGTCGGGATCACTCGGCAGACGGCACCGCGCGATGCCGAGGTCACTGTCAGCAGGGAGGGGGACCAGGTTCGCGTGACGGTCGTGGCGAGGCCGCCGGCGCTGCACGGGCTGCCGTTCGAAGTGCGGGAGGAGGCCGTGGCCTTGGTGGAGGAGACGGTGGGGGAGGGGAGATGACCGGCCTTTCGCAGGGGGTGGGACCCAGCGTCCGGCGGTCCGACCGCGGCTCGGCGACCGTATGGAGCGTAGGCGCGATCGCCGTCCTGTGCGTGGTGTTCGGTGTCGTCCTCGCCATGGGGCAGGCCGTCGTGATCCGGCATCGCGCGGCCGGTGGTGCGGATCTCGCGGCGCTCGCGGCGGCGGACCACTGGGCGGACGGCGGCACGGCGGCCTGCGCCCGGGCGGACCGGGTGGCGAGAGCCCAGGGTGCGCGGCTCGTGCGGTGCGCGATCGTGGGAGAGACCTCGGACGTGACGGCGGCGGCGGGACAGGGGCCGTTCGCGGCGGAGGTCAGGGCGCGGGCGGGACCTGCGGGACCGCCCGATCCGTCGGTGCCCCCGGCTCCTCCGGGTTCCGCGGCTCCTCTGGCTCCCCTGGCTCCTCTGGCGTCCCCGGCTCCGCCGGCGCCCGGGATTCCCTGGCCCTCCCAGGCCCCGCAGGCGCCTCCACACGAGGCTCCTGCGGAGTAGTCCCCGCCCCTGCGATGTCCTCCCCAGCCGCCCCCCGCAGCAGCACCGTGAGCAGCCGCGCGGCCCCCCTCTTGTGCAGCGGTTCGTTGCCGTTGCCGCACTTGGGGGACTGGATGCAGGACGGGCAGCCGGCGTCGCACTCGCAGGAGGCGATGGCCTGGCGCGTGGCGGTGAGCCACTCGCGGGCGGTGTGGAAGGCGCGCTCCGCGAATCCCGCGCCGCCGGGATGGCCGTCGTAGACGAAGACGGTCGGGAGGAGCGTGTCGGGGTGCAGGGGGATGGACACGCCGCCGATGTCCCAGCGGTCGCAGGTGGCGAACAGGGGCAGCATGCCGATCGACGCGTGCTCGGCGGCGTGCAGGGCGCCGCCGAGGATCTCCGGGTTGATGCGGGCGGCGTCCAGCTGGTCCTCGGTGACCGTCCACCACACGGCGCGTGTTCGCAGCGTACGAGGAGGGAGGTCGAGTTTCGTCTCGCCCAGTACCTCGCCGGTGATGAGTCGTCGACGCAGGAAGGAGACCACCTGATTGGTGACCTCGACCGAGCCGTAGCAGAGGCGGCCCTCGCCCCACGGGATCACCACGTCCGTCTCCAGGACGGAGATGGACGTGGTGTCGCGGGCGACCGTCGAATACGAGGGGCTGGCCTGCTCGACCAGGGCGACCGAGTCCTCCAGGTCCAGCGAGCGCACCAGGTACGTACGGCCCTGGTGCAGGTGGACCGCGCCCTCGTGCACGGTCGAGTGAGCGGCGCCTTCGTCGACCGTGCCCAGCAGGCGACCCGTACCGGCCTCGACGACCTGGACCGGCCGGCCGCCCTCGCCGCGGATGTCGGTGAGGTCGGCGGCTCGCTCGCGGCGGGTCCAGTGCCAGGCCTTCGTGCGCCGGCGCAGCAGCTTCGCGGCCTCCAGTTGTGGCAGCAACTCCTCGCAGGCGGGGCCGAACAGTTCCAGATCCTCGTCCGTCAGCGGTAGTTCCGCGGCCGCCGCGCACAGGTGCGGGGCGAGCACGTACGGGTTGTCGGGGTCGAGGACCGTGGACTCGACGGGCTGGTCGAACAGGGCTTCGGGGTGGTGGACGAGAAACGTGTCCAGCGGGTCGTCCCGGGCGACCAGCACCGCCAGCGCCCCCTGTCCGGCGCGTCCGGCGCGGCCCGCCTGCTGCCACAGCGAGGCCCGGGTGCCCGGATAGCCGGCGATGAGGACGGCGTCGAGGCCGGAGACGTCGATGCCGAGTTCGAGTGCGGTCGTCGCGGCGAGGCCGAGGAGTTCGCCGGAGTGGAGGGCCTGTTCGAGGGCGCGGCGTTCCTCGGGAAGGTAGCCACCGCGGTACGCGGCGACACGCCGGGCGAGGGAGCGGTCGACCTCGGCGAGGCGTTCCTGGGCGATCACCGAGATGAGCTCGGCTCCGCGCCGGGAGCGTACGAAGGCGACCGTACGGATGCCTTGGACGGCGAGGTCGGTCAGCAGCTCGGCGGTCTCGGCGGTGGCGGTACGGCGGACCGGCGCGCCTTTCTCGCCCTGCATCTCGGTCAGCGGGGGCTCCCAGAGGGCGAACACCAGTTCGCCACGTGGGGAGGCGTCGTCGGCGACCTCGACCACCGTAAGGCCCGTGAGGCGGCCGGCCGCCACCGAGGGCTGGGCGGCGGTCGCGGAGGCCAGCAGGAACACGGGGGAGGCGCCGTAGCGGGCGCAGAGGCGACGCAGGCGGCGCAGTACCTGGGCGACGTGGGAGCCGAAGACACCGCGGTAGGTGTGGCACTCGTCGATGACGACGTACTTCAGCGACTTCAGGAAGGAGGACCAGCGGGGATGGGACGGGAGTATGCCCCGGTGCAGCATGTCGGGGTTGGTGAGGACGTAGTTGGCGTACTGGCGAACCCATTCGCGTTCTTCGACCGGCGTGTCGCCGTCGTACACGGCGGGGCGCACTGAATGGCCCAACGGTTGTGAAAGTTCCTTCACGGAGCGGCACTGATCCGCTGCAAGGGCCTTCGTGGGGGCCAGATAGAGGGCGGTGGCCCCACGGCCGTTCGGGGCCTCGGAGCCGTCCAGAAGCGTCGACAGGACCGGCACGAGGTACGCCAGGGACTTGCCGGACGCCGTGCCGGTGGCGACGACCACGGATTCGCCGTCCAGGGCGTGCTCGGCCGCGCGTGCCTGGTGGGCCCAGGGGTGTTCGATGCCGCAGGCCTGCACCGCGGCGATGACCTCCGAGCGGATCCGGTCCGGCCAGACGGCATGGCGGCCCTCCCGCGGGGGCAAGTGCTCCGTATGAGTGATGCGCGAAGCCCGGCTCGGTCCCGCGGCGAGCCGGTCCAGGACCTCGCCCGGCGAGAGGCGGGAAGCTGGCTGCGCCGAGGGTCGATCGGATCGGTGATTCTTGGCCATCGGCACCGAGTGTGTCACTGGCGTGACGGACAATGGGACCAAGGCGTCGTGCACGCCTGCCGGTAAGTGATTGAATGCCATCGCGGCTGGCGAACCGTCCTGGGGGCTTCAAGCCGAGGTGTCCCGAGGGGCGACCGCTCGATAGCAAGGTGCTGGAGGATCCGTGGACCTGTCTCTGTCGACCGAAACCATCGGCGATCGCACGATCGTCAGGGTCGGTGGCGAAATCGACGTATATACCGCGCCCAAGCTGCGCGAGCAGCTGGTCGAGCTGGTGAATGACGGCAGTTTCCACCTTGTCGTCGACATGGAGGGCGTGGACTTCCTCGACTCCACCGGGCTCGGCGTACTGGTCGGCGGACTCAAGCGGGTGCGGGCCCATGAGGGCTCGCTGCGCCTGGTCTGCAACCAGGAGCGCATTCTGAAGATTTTCCGTATCACCGGCCTCACCAAGGTGTTCCCGATCCACACCTCGGTCGAGGAAGCGGTGGCAGCGACCGACTGACCACCGATCCGGGTGCGGGCACCCGTCCGCACCCGGACGGCAGAAGTTGACAAGGGGGTCCGGGCGACGGCAGCCCGGTCCCCCCGACAGCACGCGCCCGTAGTTCCGAGGGGGATGCATGGCCACCGTTGAACTCCGCTTCAGCGCGCTGCCCGAGCACGTCCGGACCGCCCGACTGGTGGCGGCAGCGGTGGCGCGCAGGGCCGGAGTGGACGAGGCCGTCCTCGACGAGGTCAGGCTTGCCGTGGGCGAGGCCTGTACCCGTGCCGTCGGACTGCACCAGAACAGTGGCATCACGGCGCCGGTGCAGGTGGTGCTGATCGAGGAGGAGAAACAGTTCTCCATCGAGGTCGGCGACGAGGCGCCCCGTCATGCTCCTGGCGACCGGGCACCCGGTGCCGACGAGGACCTGGACGCCGAGGCCGAGGAGGACGAGATGGGCCTCGCGGTCATCAGCGGCCTCGTCGACGACGTGGAGGTCACCGCCGGGGAACACGGCGGATCGATTCGCATGACCTGGCCGACCACACCGTCGATCGCGGTGCTTCCCTGACGCCACCGGCGTCGTCGACGCAAGCGTAGCTGCGACACTTCCGAGGGCCCTGCTGAGCAGGGCCCTCAGTGTTTTTCCAAGAGCATTTTGAATTCGTGAAGTAATTCACGATCAATTTCCGATCACCGGATCGAGTGAAAATGCTTCCGAGGTGTTACCGGGGTGTGGCAGATTCCGGTTGCCGCATACTGTTTTGATCAGGAACAGATCTCTAGAATCCGTCCACATCTTGAGCTCAGCCCCAGCGTCAAGGAGGACGAATGGCGGGGCTTCCTTCCCCAGACCAGCTTGACCACTCCACAGCCCTCGCGGCAGCGGTACTGACCGACGGAAACCGAGTCCTGGTGTCGGTCATAGGCGTCGTGGCCCTGGCCGCCCTCGTGGTGGCAGGTGTCCTGGTGCGCCAGGTACTCGCGGCGGGTGAGGGCACCGACAGCATGAAGGAGATCGCGACGGCGATCCAGGAAGGCGCGAACGCCTATCTGGCGCGGCAGTTGCGCACGCTCGGCGTATTCGCCGTGGTCGTGTTCTTCCTGCTCATGCTGCTGCCCGCGGACGACTGGAATCAGCGCGCAGGTCGATCGGTGTTCTTCTTGATCGGCGCGGCGTTCTCGGCGGCCACCGGCTATATCGGTATGTGGCTCGCCGTACGGAGCAATGTGCGTGTCGCCGCCGCCGCGCGCGAGGCGACGCCGGCGGCGGGTGAACCGGAAAAAGATCTCACCGCTGTCTCGCACAAAGCCATGAAGATCGCTTTTCGCACGGGCGGCGTCGTCGGCATGTTCACGGTGGGGCTCGGTCTGCTGGGCGCCTCCTGCGTGGTGCTGGTGTACGCGGCCGACGCGCCGAAGGTCCTCGAGGGCTTCGGTCTCGGCGCGGCACTCATCGCGATGTTCATGCGTGTCGGCGGCGGCATCTTCACCAAGGCCGCCGACGTCGGCGCCGACCTGGTCGGCAAGGTCGAGAAGGGCATTCCGGAGGACGATCCGCGCAATGCCGCGACCATCGCCGACAACGTGGGCGACAACGTGGGCGACTGCGCGGGCATGGCGGCCGACCTCTTCGAGTCGTACGCCGTGACCCTGGTCGCTGCGCTGATCCTCGGCAAGGCGGCCTTCGGCGACGCGGGACTCGCCTTCCCGCTGCTCGTCCCGGCGATCGGCGTGCTCACCGCGATGATCGGCATCTTCGCCGTGGCCCCGCGCCGCGCCGACCGCAGCGGCATGTCCGCGATCAACCGTGGCTTCTTCATCTCCGCGGTGATCTCGCTCGTGCTGGTGGCGATCGCCGTCTTCGTCTATCTCCCGGGAAAGTACGCCGACCTTGACGGCGTCACCGACGCGGCGATCCAGGGCAGGGGCGGCGATCCGCGGGTCCTCGCCCTCGTCGCGGTGGCGATCGGCATCGTGCTCGCCGCCGTCATCCAGCAGCTGACCGGCTACTTCACCGAGACCAACCGCCGTCCCGTCAGGGACATCGGCAAGTCCTCGCTGACCGGCCCGGCCACCGTCGTCCTCGCCGGTATCTCCGTCGGGCTCGAATCGGCCGTCTACACCGCCCTGTTGATCGGCCTCGGCGTGTACGGGGCGTTCCTGCTCGGCGGTACGTCCATCATGCTGGCGCTGTTCGCGGTGGCTCTGGCCGGTACCGGCCTGCTCACCACGGTCGGTGTGATCGTCGCGATGGACACCTTCGGGCCGGTCTCCGACAACGCGCAGGGCATCGCCGAGATGTCCGGCGACGTCGAGGGCGCTGGCGCGCAGGTGCTCACCAACCTGGACGCGGTCGGCAACACCACCAAGGCCATCACCAAGGGCATCGCCATCGCCACCGCCGTCCTCGCGGCGTCGGCGCTCTTCGGGTCGTACCGAGACGCGATCATCACCGGAGCGCAGGACGTCGGCGAGAAACTGTCCGGCGATGGCGCGCCGATGACCCTGATGATGGACATCTCCCAGCCCAACAACCTGGTCGGTCTCATCGCGGGCGCGGCGGTCGTCTTCCTCTTCTCGGGGCTTGCGATCAACGCCGTGTCGCGGTCGGCGGGTTCCGTGGTGTACGAGGTGCGGCGGCAGTTCCGCGATCATCCCGGGATCATGGACTACAGCGAGAAACCGGAGTACGGCAAGGTCGTCGACATCTGCACCAGGGATGCCCTGCGCGAGCTCGCCACGCCCGGACTGCTCGCAGTGTTGGCGCCCATTTTCATCGGGTTCACGCTCGGTGTCGGCGCCCTCGGCTCGTTCCTGGCGGGCGCGATCGGGTCGGGCACGCTGATGGCGGTGTTCCTCGCCAACTCCGGTGGCGCGTGGGACAACGCCAAGAAGCTCGTCGAGGACGGTCACCACGGCGGCAAGGGCAGTGAGGCCCACGCCGCCACGGTGATCGGAGACACGGTCGGCGACCCCTTCAAGGACACCGCCGGCCCCGCGATCAACCCGCTGCTGAAGGTGATGAACCTGGTGGCGCTGCTGATCGCGCCGGCGGTCATCAAGTTCAGTTATGGCGACGACGAGAACCTCGGCGTACGGATCGCGATCGCGGTCCTCGCGTTCCTGGTGATCGCGGGCGCGGTCTACGTCTCGAAGCGGCGCGGGATCGCCGTGGGTGACGAAGACAACGCCGAGGAGCCCAAGTCGGCCGATCCGGCGGTGGTTTCGTAGCGGGGCCTGCCGGGGCCCAGCTCACAGGGGCGGGCGGGAGGCGCGCGATGGCGCGCCGACCGCCCGCCCTTTTGTGTTCGCGCCGTCATCGTGAGCCTTCTCTCTCATGGCGTAAAAGGCAGCGAAGTGACATGAAATGGTCATCTGTCACACAGCTGACGCCCACATGCCGTGTATGTTCCGGGGCCGAGAGCCATGGAAGGGACCAATCCGGTGAACAAGAAGCTCACGGCCGCACTGTCCGGCGGTGCGGTACTGGTACTGGCGCTGACGGGATGCAGCAGCAGCGACGAAGGCAACAAGGAGCTGGACGCCTGGGCCAAGAAGGTCTGTGACACGGCGCCGGCGCAGAACGCGAAGATCGCGGCGGCCGACGCGGCGATCACGAAGGCGGCCAAGGACAGCCCGCCCAAGGAGCTCCAGAAGGTCGACGCCCAAGCCTTCCAGGACCTTTCCGACGGCTTCAAGGCACGCGCGACCCTCCTCCAGGACGCCGGAGCGCCTCCGGGCGTGGACGACGGCGCGAAGAACCAGCAGGACGCCATCAAGAAGCTCACCGCCCTCTCCGCGGCCTACGCCGACCTGAAGAAGCAGATGGACGGGCTGAACACGAAGGACCAAGGGAAGTTCGCGTCCGGATTGAGCGAGGTCTCGGACGGGATGAAGGGCGTGGTGAGCCAGCGCAAGAGCGCGCTTGACGCGCTGAAGAAGCTGGAAGCGAGCGGCGACACCAAGCAGGCACTGCTCAAGCAGGAGGGCTGCAAGCAGGCGACCGCGTCGGCCCCGGCCACCGACAGCTGAGGCGCCCTCCGGGGCCGCACGCGGGTCACAATGGGGGCGTGAGTAACGCCAGCCTGCACTCCCTGCCCTCCGCCGACCGCCCCGACGTCACCACGCGGCTCCGGGACGCCCTCCTGGGGGCCTCTTTCACCGCCGACGGGCTTCTAGAGCTGCTCGGTGCGCCCGCGTACGCGGCGCTCGCCCGGAGCGAGACCGTGCCCGCACTCCGGGCGACACGCGGGGACACGCCGCTGGAGACGGTCGTACGGCTGTTCCTGTTGCAGCAGCCCGTGCCGCACGCGCGCGTGGAGGGCTTTCTGCCCGTGGACGCCTGCCTGGAGAGCGGGTGGCTGGTTCGCGTCGACGGGGACGAGGTGGCCGCGACCGTGGACGTACGGCCGTACGGCGGGCCCGGTGACGAGGACTGGTTCATCGTGTCCGACCTCGGATGCGCGGTCGGCGGGGCCGGTGGCATCGGCAGCCGGGATGAGGGTGTCGTCCTCGGCGTGGGCGGCGCGTCCACGACGCTGGCGGGCATCACCGTCCGTACGCCCGTCTCCGCCGCCCTCGACCTCGGCACCGGCTCCGGGATCCAGGCCCTGCACGCCGCGCAGCACGCCACGCGCGTGACGGCGACCGACCTCAACCCGCGCGCGCTGCACATCACCACGCTCACGCTGGCGCTGTCCGGCGCGCCCGCCGCCGACCTGCGCGAGGGCTCGCTGTTCGAACCGATCCGGGACGACGAGACGTACGACCTGATCGTGTCGAACCCGCCGTTCGTGATCTCGCCGGGTGCGCGGCTGACGTACCGCGACGGCGGGATGGGCGGGGACGATCTGTGCCGCACGCTCGTTCAGCAGGCGGGGGCACGGCTGCGCGAGGGCGGGTTCGCGCAGTTCCTCGCCAACTGGCAGCACGTGGAAGGGGAGGACTGGCAGGACAGACTCAGGTCCTGGGTGCCTCGCGGGTGCGACGCGTGGATCGTGCAGCGCGAGATGCAGGACGTCACGCAGTACGCCGAGCTGTGGCTCAGGGACGCCGGCGACCACCGGAGTGACGTGGCCGAGTACCAGGCGCGCTACGACGCGTGGCTGGACGAGTTCGCGGCGCGCAAGGTCAAGGCCGTGGGCTTCGGCTGGATCACGCTGCGCAGGACGGACGCCGCGGTGCCCTCGGTGACCGTGGAGGAGTGGCCGCACCCGGTCGAACAACCGCTCGGCGACACGGTCCGGGCGCACTTCGAGCGCCTCGACTACCTGCGGGCACACGATGACGCGGCCCTGCTCGAAGGGCACTTCAGACTCGGCGACGAGATCGTCCAGGAGCAGGTCGGGCTGCCCGGCGCCGAGGACCCGGAGCACGTGGTGCTGCGCCAGCACCGCGGGATGCGCCGGGCCACCAAGGTGGACACGGTCGGCGCGGGTTTCGCGGGCGTCTGCGACGGCTCGCTGAGCGCGGGCCGCATCCTGGACGCGATCGCCCAACTGGTGGGTGACGATCCGGTGTTGCTGCGCGATCGTACGCCCGCACAGATCCGGTTGCTGGTGGAGCAGGGGTTCCTCGACCCGGCCTGATCCGGGGGCGGTCCTGTCCGCGCGCGTCACGTCTGGGGCGTGCGCGCACTTCTGATCCGCATGTGTCCGGTCTGGCGGGATTGCTCCGGAAAAGGGCTCCTGTCAGTGGTGGGTGCGAAGCTACCTTCGAGGGACAAACTTCGCGCTTCCTCGGGGGAGGCGCGCTGTCTCGGGGGAGGCGTGATGGCGGGGGAGACGCCGGATCAGGGCGAAGGCAGGGTCATCAACGGGCGGTACCGGCTGCTGCGGACACTCGGTGCGGGCGGCATGGGCCGGGTATGGCTCGCGTACGACGAGGAGTTGGCCTGCGAAGTCGCGATGAAGGAGATCGCGCTTCCGGACGTGCCGATGGACTCGACCGAGCCCGCGACGGGGGTCCCCCCGCTCGAGCGAAGCCGAGAGTGGGGGAGCATCGCGCGGGCCCGCAGCGAGGCCCGGCACGCGGCACGGCTGCGTGGACACCCGCACGTGGCGACGGTGCACGACGTGGTGGTGCACGAAGGGCTGCCGTGGATCGTCATGGAGTACGTCCCGGACGCGATCGACATGCAGGCGGTCGTACGGCGTTCGGGACCGCTCGGGCCCGCACAGGTGGCCCGCGTCGGACTCGCCGTTCTCGACGCGCTCACCGCGGGCCATCGCATCGGCATCCTCCACCGCGATGTGAAACCGGCCAACATCCTTCTGGCACCGGACTCTTCGGGCGACCCGTACGCGCGCGTGCTGCTCACCGACTACGGCATCGCCCTCCAGCCCGAGTCCCAGGAGCCCCGGCTCACCGCCACGGCCGGCATCCTCGGGACACCCGGCTATCTCGCCCCGGAGCGGGCCCGCGGTGAGCCGCCCACACCGGCCGCCGACATGTTCTCCCTGGGCGCCACGCTGTACGCCGCCGTCGAGGGCCGCGGCCCCTTCGACCGCCACGGCACCTACGCGACCCTCACGGCCCTGCTCGGCGAGAACCCGACGCCGCCGGTGCGGGCGGGCGAACTGACCCCGGTCCTGCTGGGGTTGCTCGTCAAAGATCCGGTGCGCAGGTTCTCGCCGGAGGCGGTTGCGCGGGGGCTGGAGCGGGTGGGGCAAGGGGGCGCGGGACTCGGGGTGCCGCCTGGCTGGGGTACCGCTCCGGCAGCGGGGGCGGCGGGGTTCGCCTCGCCGCCGGGAGGCTTCGGGCCGCCGCCCGAGGGGTTCGGCGCGCAGCCGGCTGTTGCGTGGCGGTCGCCCGAGGGCCACGATGCGGCCCTGGGGAGCCGTGACGCGACGCCGCGGGGCCACGGCGGTGCAGCGGGAGGTCAGGGCGCTTCACCAGGAGGCCAGGGTGCTTCGCCAGGCGCCGGGGCGGTGGATGCTCCGCCGCCGGGGTACGTGGCGAGCACACCCCCCGGCTACGTCTCCGGCCAGCCGGGCGGGTGGGGCGGCGGTGCGGCGCAGGGGGTTCCGCAAACGCCGGGTACGCCGGGTACGGCGCAGACGCCGGGTACGCCGCCGACCCAAGTGGGCGGCTCTGGTGTCCCCGAGGCAGAGGGACCGGCCACTCCGGGATCCAGCGGATCGGCGAACAGCGGCCCGGGCGGTGGCGGTCAGGTGCCCGGCGGCCCCGCGACGCCCGGCGGAACGCCAGGCCCGTCGGCGTACGACCCGTGGCGGCAGCCCGCGGCGCAGCCACCGGATGCCGGCAACCCCTATGCGCTGGCGCCCGGTTCGCCGTACGCGAGCGGGGGCGGTCCGTCTCCGCACGCGAGCGGCGGCGTCCAGTCGCCGTCCGCGAGGGAGCAGTCGCCGTACGGCAGCGGTGGCGCTCAGCCGCCCTACGGCAACGGCGGTTCACAGTCTCCATACGGCAACGGTGCCCAATCGCCGCACGGCAGCGGCTCCCAGGCGTCGTACGGAGGCAGCGGGACGCAACCGGCGTACCCGGGTGCCGCGGTGGGAGCCGGCGCCCCCTCGCGGCCCGGATACGGCGGCTATGGCGGCCCGGGTGCGCCCACCGCTCCCAGTGGGCAGGCTCCGCCCCCGCCGTCCCCCGGGAAGCGGCGGATCGCCCTGGTCGCCCTCGTCGTGGCCGCCGTGCTCGTCATCGCCTGTGGTGTGTGGGGCGTCTTCTCGTTGACCGGGGACGACGACGGCGGCAAGAAGGAGGCCGCGGCAAAGGGGTCGGCCTCGCCGAGCGTGACCGCGTCGCAGGGATCGGCGTCGGCGCCGCCGGCGGGGCCTGTGCTGCCGTACGGCGATGTGGTCGGGCTCGGGGAGCCACTTGAGCCGGGGGACTGTGTGCAGGCGGTGTGGTCGGGCACGCCGTTCAGGTCGGAGCCGAACCTGGGACTGGTGGACTGCGCCGAGGACTGGCCGGACGGGCAGGTCGTGGCGATCGACACCGCCACCGACCACGCCGACGCCCGCGCGCGGGGCGCGAAACGCTGCGAGAACCAGACCCGGACGCTCGTCGCCGCGCTGCCGGACGCGGCCGGCTACGCCGTCGTACCGACGAAGCAGGGCTTCACGGCGGCGGGCGGCGGTACGGCATGTCTCGTACTCGGCCGCCATGCCGCGATAGGCGGTGAGGTGGGCCGTTTCCGTGACGCGGGCACGGACCTGTGGGTCGGTCAGATGAGCGTCGGCGACTGCTGGGTCTACGAGGAACAGGAGGACAGTTACAACGCCCCGCTCACCGACTGCGCCAAACCCCATACCGACCAGGTCATCGGCACTGTCCAGGCCCCTGCCGGAATGACGTACAAGAAGGGCACCGACAACGCGACCAAGCTGTGCGGCAACAAGTTCGAGCCGACCTGGGCACCGGGGCAGGAACGGACGGTCTACGGCTGGGTGGCCGACCAAGACGACTGGGACGCGGGCTTCAACAAGATCGTGTGCACGGTGAGCCGGGCCGACAACAAGAAGACGACCGGAAAGATACCCGCGCCCGGAGCGGTCTGAAGCCGGCCGGAAGGCACGGACCGGTGACAAGGACCGGAGGAACGGACCGGAGGAACGGACCGGAGACACGGACCGGTGACAAGGACCGGTGACACGGAACGGTGGAGTCCGCAGCGGCGTCGGCCCCGTGTTCACCTGGGGTTCGCCTGTCCGCCGCCCGTGCGTGTCAGCCTCCACGGGCTGGGCACACAGGGCGGGAAGAAAAGGGGCAGGGGAGCCATGGAGAGCGGGCCGGCGATCTTCGCGGGGATGGTGTTCGCCCTGTTCGGAAGCGGGCTGCTGGCGTGGACCGCGGTCCGCGTACGGCACCGGGAACCGGTCGCCCTCGGTGTGAGTCCTGTCGCATCGGCGACCGTCGCGAGCCTCGTCGCACTGATCGCACTGGCCCTGGGAATGTGGTGCTTCACGCGCGTGTGAGAACCGCGCGAGGGCTGCGGCTCGGACAATTGGGAGGTCACCCTCCGGATAGCCTCGAAAAGGCCGGTGTCCACTCCGGGCGGCAGGAATGGCGGTAGTCGGGTTACCGTTCGAGTGGCCGTTGCGGGCTTTTCCCGTTTGACACGGGGGCGGGATGTACCGTCACACTCCGCAGCGTCACCATGACCCGACCCCGGGAGCAAGGCCTGGGGAGGCCCCAGCGTCGACCGGAGAGAAGAGCGAAGTTGTCCCCGACCAGCGAGACCGCGAAGGGCGGCCGCCGACTCGTCATCGTCGAGTCGCCTGCCAAGGCGAAGACGATCAAGGGCTATCTCGGCCCCGGATACGTTGTCGAGGCGAGCGTCGGGCACATCCGCGACCTCCCCAGCGGCGCCGCGGAGGTGCCCGAGCAGTACACCGGCGAGGTGCGTCGCCTCGGCGTGGACGTCGATCACGACTTCCAGCCCATCTACGTGGTCAACGCCGACAAGAGGGCCCAGGTCAAGAAGCTCAAGGACCTGCTGAAGGACTCCGACGAGCTCTTCCTCGCCACCGATGAGGACCGCGAGGGCGAGGCGATCGCCTGGCACCTCCAGGAGGTCCTCAAGCCCAAGGTCCCGGTCAAGCGGATGGTCTTCCACGAGATCACCAAGGCCGCGATCCAGGCCGCCGTCGCCAACCCGCGCGAGCTGAACCAGAAGCTGGTCGACGCCCAGGAAACCCGCCGCATCCTCGACCGTCTCTATGGCTACGAGGTCTCGCCGGTCCTGTGGAAGAAGGTCATGCCGCGCCTGTCGGCCGGGCGTGTCCAGTCGGTCGCCACGCGACTCGTGGTGGAGCGGGAACGCGAGCGCATCGCGTTTCGTTCTGCTGAGTACTGGGACCTGACGGGCACTTTCGCGACCGGCCGCGCGGGGGATTCGTCGGACCCGTCGTCGCTGGTCGCCCGCCTCCAGGCCGTCGATGGCAGGCGGGTCGCGCAGGGCCGCGACTTCGACTCCCTGGGACAGATCAAGAGCGCGAACACCCTCCACCTCGACGAGGCGGGCGCCCGCGCGCTGGCCGCCGCCCTGGAGACCACGCAGTTCTCGGTGCGGTCCGTCGAGTCCAAGCCGTACCGCCGCTCGCCGTACGCCCCGTTCCGTACGACGACGCTCCAGCAGGAGGCCTCGCGCAAGCTCGGCTTCGGTGCGAAGGCGACCATGCAGGTGGCCCAGAAGCTGTACGAGAACGGCTTCATCACCTACATGCGTACGGACTCCACGACCCTGTCGGACACGGCGATCAAAGCCGCCCGAGCCCAGGTCACGCAGCTGTACGGTGCCGACTACCTGCCGGCTCAGCCGCGGACGTACGCCGGAAAGGTCAAGAACGCGCAGGAGGCGCACGAGGCGATCCGCCCCTCGGGCGATCGTTTCCGCACGCCTGCCGAGACGGGTCTGACCGGCGACCAGTTCAAGCTGTACGAGCTGATCTGGAAGCGGACCGTCGCCTCCCAGATGAAGGACGCGACCGGCAACTCCGTCACGGTCAAGATCGGTGGCGCCGCCGCCGACGGCCGGGACGTCGAGTTCAGCGCGTCCGGCAAGACGATCACCTTCCACGGCTTCCTGAAGGCGTACGTCGAGGGCGCCGACGACCCGAACGCAGAGCTGGACGACCGCGAGCGTCGGCTGCCCCAGGTCAGCGAGGGCGACGCACTGCGCGCCGAGGAGATCACGGTCGACGGGCACGCCACCAAGCCCCCGGCCCGCTACACCGAGGCCAGCCTGGTCAAGGAGCTCGAAGAGCGCGAGATCGGCCGCCCGTCGACGTACGCGTCGATCATCGGCACGATCCTCGACCGCGGCTATGTCTTCAAGAAGGGCACGGCCCTCGTGCCGTCCTTCCTGTCCTTCGCCGTGGTCAACCTCCTGGAGAAGCACTTCGGGCGGCTCGTCGACTACGACTTCACGGCCAGGATGGAGGACGACCTCGACCGCATCGCCCGCGGCGAGGCGCAGGCCGTGCCGTGGCTCAGGCGCTTCTACTTCGGTGAGGGCAGCGGCGCGGGCGGTGCCGCCGACGCCGGCAACGGCGACGGGGACCACCTCGGTGGCCTCAAGGAGCTGGTGACCGACCTGGGCGCCATCGACGCGCGCGAGGTGTCGTCGTTCCCGGTGGGCAACGACATCGTGCTGCGGGTCGGGCGCTACGGCCCGTACGTCGAGCGTGGCGAGAAGGACTCCGAGAACCACCAGCGGGCGGACGTGCCCGAGGATCTGGCCCCGGACGAGCTGTCCGTCGAGTTCGCGGAGGAGCTGCTCGCCAAGCCGAGCGGCGACTTCGAGCTCGGTGCCGACCCGGAGACGGGCCGCCAGATCATCGCCAGGGACGGCCGTTACGGCCCGTACGTCACCGAGGTGCTCCCCGAGGGCACCCCGAAGACCGGCAAGAACGCGGTCAAGCCGCGTACGGCCTCGCTGTTCAAGTCGATGTCACTCGACACGGTGACGCTCGAGGACGCCCTCAAGCTGATGTCACTGCCGCGCGTCGTCGGCAAGGACGCCGAAGGCGTTGAGATCACCGCGCAGAACGGTCGCTACGGGCCGTACCTGAAGAAGGGCACGGACTCGCGCTCGTTGCAGTCCGAGGACCAGCTCTTCACGATCACCCTCGAAGAGGCGCTGGAGATCTACTCCCAGCCCAAGCAGCGTGGCCGGGCCGCCGCCAAGCCGCCGCTGAAGGAACTGGGCGACGACCCGGTCAGCGGGAAGCCGGTCGTCGTCAAGGACGGTCGCTTCGGGCCGTACGTCACCGACGGGGAGACCAACGCGACCCTGCGCTCCGGCGACAGCGTCGAGGACATCACCCCGGAGCGCGGCTTCGAACTGCTCGCCGAGAAGCGGGCGAAGACGCCCGCCAAGAAGACGGCGAAGAAGGCGCCCGCGAAGAAGGCTCCGGCCAAGAAGGCGACGACGGCGAAGAAGACCGCCGCCAAGACGACCACCGCCGCGAAGAAGACGACCGCCAAGAAGACCGCGGCCAAGAAGGCCACGGCTTCGAAGACGGCCGCCGACGAGTGATACCCACCGCGTTTCCCCACTGAGGGTTCGCAAAACGAACGCCCCGGCATCACTTTGGTGTCGGGGCGTGCGCACGTTCGGACGCGCGCCCCGGCCTGTCGGTGGGTCCCGATAGGCTGAAAGCATGACCCCAGCGGAGCAGCCAACGGCCCCTCACCCGGCCCCCGACGACGCCCTGGTCGCGGACTCCCGCGAGCGCGCCGTCCGCGCCCTGCTGCGCCGACCGCAGCTGAAACGGTTGTGGAGCGCACAACTCGTGGGCGGTGTCGGTGACACCCTCGCGCTTCTGGTGCTGGTCGTCCTCGCCCTCCAGGCGGCCATCGCCGAGGAATCGTTCGGCGGCGGCTACCGGGGCGTGGCGTTCGCAGTGGCGACCGTTTTCGGAGTGCGCGTCCTCGCGACGCTTCTCTTCGGTGCCGTTCTCCTCGGCCCGCTGACCTCACTCACCTCCCAGGACGGCCCGCTCGACCGCCGCTGGACCATGGTCGGCGCGGACGGGCTGCGGGCCGCGGTGCTCATCGTGGCGCCCCTGTGGATCGACTGGACGCCCGACGACGCGCTGGCCGTCCTTCTGGTCACCGCCTTCGTGACCGGTGTCGCCGAGCGCTTCTGGACGGTGTGCCGCGAGAGCGCGGCGCCCGCGCTGCTGCCCGCCCCGCCCCCGGAGGGCGCGACGGTACGACCGCTGCCGGACCACATGGACGCCCTGCGCCGCCTGTCACTGCGTACGACCTTCGTGGCGATCCCGCTCGCGGCCGTCGCCCTCGTTGTCGCGAGTCTGCTCAACAACCTGCTCGGCTCGGGCATCGCCTGGTTCGCCCAGCACCAGGCAGCCCTCGCCTCGTACGTCGCGGCCGGACTGTTCGCCGCGTCCCTGTCCGTGCTGACCTTCCTGGAACTGCCCGACACGCGCACCCCGCGCGCGCGTTCGCCGCTGGAGGGGCTGCGCCGGCCCAAGACGGGCACGGGCGTCGACAAGGGCCGCACCGGCGCGATCCCGCTGCTGGTGCTCGCCTGCGCGGCGATCGCCGGGGCGTCGGCGGCCGCGGTCGCCGTGTCCGTGCTGCACGCCAAGGACCTGGGCGGCGGCCCGGTGATGTACGGACTGCTGGTGGGCGCGCTGACCGGCGGCGTGGTCGTGGGCATCCGTACGGCGCCTTCCGTGCTGCGGACGCTGTCGCGACGCCGCCTGCTGGCGCTGGCGCTCGCCTTCACCGGCGTCGCGCTGCTGGCCGCCGGGCTCGTCCCGGACGTCACCAGCGTGGTGCTGATCCTCGGGCTGGCCGGCGTCGGCGCGGGCGTGGCTGCCAACACCGGGCACACACTGCTCGACCTGGAGACCGAGGAGCACCGGCGGGCGCGAACGACCGAGCATCTGCACGCGGTCGTTCGGGTCTCCGTGGCCCTGGGCGCGCTGGTGGCGCCCCTGGTGGCGGCGGCGATCGGCCCGCACCGCCTGGAGAACGGCAAGTTCGTGTTCGCGCACGGCGGCGCGGCCTTCACCCTGATGCTGATCGGCGCGCTGCTGCTGCCGGTGGCCGCGCTGGTGCTGGCCAAGGTCGACGACCGCTCCGGTGTGCCGCTGCGGCACGATCTGCGGGACGCGCTGCTCGGCGGCGACGACCCGGTGACCGCACCTGCCGACACCGGTTTCTTCATCGCCCTGGAGGGCGGCGACGGGGCCGGTAAGTCCACCCAGGCCGAGGCGCTCGCCGAGTGGATCAGGGCCAAGGGGCACGAGGTCGTGGTGACGCGCGAGCCGGGGGCCACTCCGGTGGGCAAGCGGCTGCGGTCGATCCTCCTGGACGTGTCCAGCGCCGGACTGTCGCACCGGGCGGAGGCGCTGCTGTACGCGGCGGACCGCGCGGAGCACGTCGACACGGTGGTGCGGCCCGCGCTGGAGCGCGGCGCGGTGGTCATCTCCGACCGCTACATCGACTCCTCGGTGGCCTACCAGGGGGCCGGCCGTGACCTGTCCCCGACCGAGATCGCCCGGATCAACCGCTGGGCGACGGACGGGCTCGTGCCCCATCTGACGGTGCTGCTGGATGTCTCGCCCGAGATCGCGCGCGAGCGGTTCACCGAGGCACCGGACCGGCTCGAGTCGGAGCCGGCCGAGTTCCACGCGCGCGTGCGGTCCGGTTTCCTGACGCTGGCCGCCGCCGACCCGGGACGCTACCTGGTCGTGGACGCGGGCCAGGAGCCCGAGGCCGTCACGACCGTCGTACGCCACCGGCTCGACCAGATGCTGCCGCTGTCCGAGGCCGAGATCCAGGCCCAGGAGGAAGCCCGCCGGAAGGCCGAGGAAGAGGCCCGGCGCAAGGCTGAGGAGGAGGCCGCCCGCAAGGCCGAGGAGGAGCGACTGGAGCGCGAGCGCCAGGAGCAGCTCGAACGGCTGCGCGCCGAGGAGGAGGAGCGCAAGCGGCGCGAGCTGGAGGAGGCGCAGCGGCGCGAGGCCGAACGGCAGGCGGAGGAGGCCCGGGTACGGGCCGAGGAAGCGCGCCGCCGTGCCGAGGAGGAGCGGGCACGGCTCCTTGCCGAGGAGAAGGCGCGGGCCGAGGAAGAGGCCCGCCGCAAGGCCGCGGAAGACCGGCGCCGCAAGCAGGCCGAGGAGGAGGCACGACTGCGCGCCGAGGCCGAGGCGCGGCGCCTGGAGAAGCAGCGCAAGGCCGAGGAGGCGCTGCTGCGGGCCGAGGAGGCCCGGCGGCTGGCCGAGCAGGCGGCGGCCGCGGCGGAGGCGGGGCCCAAGTCGCCGGCGACTCGGCCGCAGGCTTCCCGCTCCGCGCCGGACGCGGCGACCGTGGAGACACCGATGGTGACGCCGACGAACGCGTCGGGTGGGCCGGTGGACGAGACGGCCGTACTGCCGTCGGTGGCCGCTGACGACGAGACGGCGGTGCTTCCTCCGGTGGCGCCGAGGGACACGGACGAGACCGCAGTGCTGCGCCCAGTGCGGGACGACCAGTCGGGTGGGCGGTCCTCTTCCGGGGCCGCCGGAGGACCGGACGCAGAGGTGACCGCCGAGCTGCCCCAGCCGCCGGTTCCGCCGGGGGCGGCGGACGAGACGGCGGTGTTGCCGCCGGTGGCGCCGGACGGTGCCGCGGACGAGACGGCCGTACTGCCTCCCGTGCGGGATGAGCTTCCCGGGGACCGGGTTCCGCCGGGGTTCTTCCGGGACGATCAGGCCGGGGCCACCGGTCCCGGGGCACAGCCGGACGGGACCGATGACCGGACGCGTGAGTTGCCGCAGGTCGACGAGTCCGGGGCGCCGCGGCGACGGGCGCGCTCGGACTGGGCCGAAGAGACGCCGCTGGACGATCTACCGACGTTGGCGGACGAGCTGCTGGGTCCCCACGGGGACGAGGAGTTCGATGAGGGGCGGGGGCGGCGCGGACGCGGCCGGCGGGGCTGAGCCGGGTTTTCCGGCGGGCCGGCCGGGGTCGGTGCCGGCGGGTGGCTTCGCTCGTCGGCGCTCAAGGGTGCCGCCAGCGCCCACAGTGCCGCCACGCAGCAGGACTGCCCGCAGGACGCGGGGCTTCTTGGCCGGCCGGGGCGTGTGCGGTGCGGTGCGGCCGCGCGCCCGCAGGCTGCGGGGGCCCCTGGTCCAGGCTGAGCGGCTCGGACACCCCGGTTGCCGCATTGCCGCATGCCCAGCAGTCCGAGGCTGGGTGGATGCGGCTGCTCGCAGGCGCGGCGTACAGTCCGCCCGACCGTTGTCAGTGCCACCCCGCACAATGGAAGCCGCAACGCGAAACGTGACGAAAGGGCGGGGTGAGGGATGACCGTCTGGGACGACCTGGTCGGACAGGAGAGGGTGAGCGAGCAGCTCGGTGCCGCTGCCCGGGACGCCGACGCCCTGGTCACCGCTGCCGCCGCTCACACACCGCCGCCCGAGGCGTCGAAGATGACCCACGCCTGGCTGTTCACGGGGCCGCCCGGTGCGGGGCGGAACCAGGCGGCGCGGGCCTTCGCCGCCGCGCTGCAGTGCGTCAGCCCGGACCGCGCTCTGGGCGGGTCCCCCGGCTGCGGGTTCTGCGACGGCTGCCATACGGCGCTGATCGGCACCCACGCCGACGTCTCCACCGTCGCCGCCGTGGGGTCGCAGATCCTCGTCGACGACATGCGGGACACCGTCCGCAAGTCGTTCACCTCGCCGGCCAACGGCCGCTGGCAGGTCATCCTCGTCGAGGACGCCGAGCGCCTGAACGAGAAGTCTGCCAACGCCGTCCTCAAGGCCGTGGAGGAGCCCGCTCCGCGCACAGTTTGGCTGCTGTGCGCCCCGTCCATCGAGGACGTCCTGCCGACCATCCGCTCCCGCTGCCGCCACCTGAACCTCTCGACGCCGTCGGTCGAAGCCGTGGCGGACATGCTCGTACGCCGGGAGGGCGTCGAACCGGCCGCCGCCATGGCCGCCGCGCGCGCCACGCAAGGGCACGTCGACCAGGCCCGCCGTCTCGCCACCGACCCGGCCGCCCGCGCGCGCCGGGCGGCCGTGCTGAAGCTGCCGCTGCGGGTCGAGGACATCGGCGGTTGCCTCAAGGCCGCGCAGGAGCTGGTCGACGCGGCCTCGGACGACGCCAAGCAGCTCGCCGAGGAGATGGACGGCAAGGAGACCGAGGAGCTGAAGGCGGCGATGGGCGCGTCCCAGGGCGGCCGGATGCCGCGTGGCACGGCGGGCGTGATGAAGGACCTGGAGGACAGGCAGAAGCGACGCCGGACGCGTACGCAGCGCGACAGTCTCGACCTCGCCCTGACCGACCTCACCGGTTTCTACCGCGACGTCCTCGCCCTCCAGCTCGGCTCCCGCGTGGCGATCTCCAACGCCGACGCGGAGGACGCCCTGGAGCGGCTCGCCCGCGCCGGCTCCCCGGAGTCCACGCTCCGCCGCATCGAGGCGATCGCCGCGTGCCGCGACGCCCTCGACCGCAATGTGGCTCCGCTGCTCGCGGTGGAGGCGATGACGATGGCGCTGAGAGCGGGCTGAGACCGATGGAGCGGGGCGGACGTCCGCTCCATCCCTGACAGTCCTCGCCCGCCCACCGCCGGCACTCCTCGGCTGCCCATCGCTGACAGCCGTCGCCCTGCACACCCCCGACAGGGCAACGCCTGGCCACCGCCCGCTCACCCATGACAGCCCACGCCACCCGCCCGCACCGACAGGGCCCCACCCGCAGGAAGCCGACCATGTCACTCGTACGAGCCACGGCATGCACGGAGAGCACTCAAGGCACTGCGCAGAGTTACGCTCGGTTGATGTACATCAGGCGCAGCTTCCACCCCCTCACCACGGCAGGCCAGAACAATCCGCCCGTCCGGCACGCGCGCACAAGCAGAGTCCGCACCGGCGGAGCTCTCCTCGCAGCCGCCGCGCTGCTCGTCTCCGCCTGCTCCTCGGGGAGCGCGACGAGCACTGGCGGCGCGGCGGCTCAGGCGGCGTCGGCCGCGCTGCCGGAGGCCACGCCGGCCGCGCTCGCGTCGTACTACGGACAGAAGGTGAACTGGCGCAGCTGCGGCGTCCCCGGCTTCGAGTGCGGCACGCTGAAGGCGCCGCTCGACTACGCGAAGCCGACCGACGGTGATGTCCGGCTCGCCGTGGCGCGCAAGAAGGCCACGGGCCCTGGCAGGCGTCTCGGGTCGCTGCTCGTGAACCCGGGCGGGCCGGGAGGCTCGGCGATCGGCTACCTCCAGGCGTACGCCGGGATCGGCTACCCGGCCGACGTCCGCGCCCGCTACGACATGGTGGCGGTCGATCCGCGCGGCGTCGCCCGCAGCGAGCCCGTCGAATGCCTCGGCGGGCGGGACATGGACGCGTACACGCAGACGGACGCCACGCCCGACGACGAGCGGGAGACCACCGAACTCGTCGACGCCTACCAGGAGTTCGCGGAGGGCTGCGGTGCCCGCTCACCTCGGCTGCTGCGTCATGTGTCCACGGTCGAGGCGGCCCGGGACATGGACATCGTGCGGGCGGCGCTGGGCGACCCGAAGCTCAGCTACGTGGGGGCGTCGTACGGGACGTTCCTCGGGGCGACGTACGCGGGCCTCTTCCCGGAACGGGCCGGCCGACTCGTCCTGGACGGCGCGATGGACCCCTCGCTGACCGCCCGCCGGATGAACCTCGACCAGACGGCGGGCTTCGAGACGGCGTTCCAGGCGTTCGCGAAGGAGTGCGTGCAGCAGCCGGACTGCCCGCTGGGCGGCAGGAGGACTACGCCCGACCAGGTCGGCCGGAACCTCAAGGCCTTCTTCAAGAAGCTGGACGCCCGCCCGATCCCCACCGGCGACGCGGACGGCCGTAGGCTCGGCGAGTCCCTCGCCACTACCGGCGTGATCGCGGCGATGTACGACGAGGGAGCCTGGGCGCAGTTGCGCGAGGCGCTGACCTCGGCGATGAAGGAGAACGACGGCGCGGGCCTGCTGGTCCTCTCGGACAGCTACTACGAGCGGGACGCCGACGGCCGCTATGCGAACCTGATGTTCGCCAACGCCGCCGTGAACTGCCTCGACCTCCCGGCCGCCTTCGACACCCCGGACGCGGTACGCAAAGACCTCCCCGCCTTCGAGAAGGCGTCCCCGGTCTTCGGCGAGGGCCTCGCCTGGGCCTCCCTGAACTGCGCGTACTGGCCGGTCAAGCCCACGGGCGGGCCGCACCGCATCGAGGCGAAGGGCGCGGCCCCGATCCTCGTGGTCGGCACCACCCGCGACCCGGCCACGCCCTACCGCTGGGCCCGGAGCCTGTCCGCCCAGCTCTCCTCCGCCCGCCTCCTCACCTACGAGGGCGACGGCCACACCGCCTACGGCCGCGGCAGCACCTGCATCGACTCCACGATCAACGCATACCTGCTCCGCGGGACCCCTCCGACGGACGGAAAGCGCTGCTCGTAAGCCCTGTGCCCGGCCCCGGGACCCCTGCCCGCAGGGCCGGTACGGAGCACCCTCGGAAACTGTGTAGACTTTCCTCCGTTGCTGATCGCACCATGGTGCGGACGGCGTGCCGCCTTAGCTCAGATGGCCAGAGCAACGCACTCGTAATGCGTAGGTCTCGGGTTCGAATCCCGAAGGCGGCTCCATTCTGAACCCCGGGTCAGGTCTTTGACCTGGGGTTTCTTGTTTCGGGTGACCTTGGAATCCGGACTAATCGGGCACCTGTGGTCTACGCATCGCAATGCGTAGGTCTGAGATTGTAAGCCGGTGGGCGTTTCGGTTCACAGGGCTGTGACCTGGCATTTTGTTCGGTGATGCCATACAGCTCGGGTCTGTTGGGTTCAGTGTGGTGGCCAAGCGTGCAGAGCTCGTGCAAGCGGTCCCGATCCGCCGTGCCCTCGCAGGCGTGCTCAAGGCCGCAGGGTTGTGATATCCGGACAATCCCACGATCAACGCGCTCCGCCTGGAGGGGGGCGATCGACAGCAGAGCGACTCCTGCGCCTGCAGCAGTTGGCGCTCAACAGCCTCGATTCAGTTCGGGTGTCGATGAGGGCGCCGAATGCGACGACGCTGCTGCTTGCCCTCGTGTCACGCGATCGTCTTCCCCTGCGGCTCGTCGCCCGCTACGTGGGGGTGTGTCGCTGACGGGCTTCGCACTGCACAGCGACACCGTCCTCGTCGAGGGCTTCTCCGCCGGGGGTGGCCACTGGCGGGCCTGTCTGGTTCGGGAGGCCGCCGAGGCCCACTGCGAGGACGACAACGAGGATTTCGACGCCGAGCTCCCGCCCCCGGAGGAGGCCGCACACGCCGCTGCCGTCTGGGCGAGTAAGGCCGGCCTTCTGCCTGATCCATCGGACCTCCTGGAGGTGTTCGCAGGAGGGCACCGATTTCGCGGAGGAGCCGTTCTTCCGGCTGCTGGATCTGCTGGGAAACGGGCCGGCTGAGCACTGAAGCCGTCGAGCAACCGCCGCGCACGCCAGGACCGAGTATCGGAACGCCAGCGAAGGAACCCACCCGTGCCCCCAGCGCCGAGCCCTGGCCCAGGCCGGCCGGCATCTACTCGCCAGGATCACCCACGGGTGTCTATGACGTCGCCCGTGGGTACGGACTGGCGGCCGCTGTCACGGGTGTCATCACGGGAGCTGTTGTTGGCGCGGGGAACATCCTGTCCAAAGGGCCGGCCTGCGTCCTCGGAGGCGCCTGCTGATGCGCCGGTGAGGTGAGCGACATGGACGTCTGCATTGCCCGTGACCTGTGGAGCTGCGACAACGCATGTGAGTAGGTGCCGAGATGCAGCATCGGGGGTCTCGGGTTCGAATTCTTGATCTCCTGATGGTTGGTCAGGTTGCGGAACCGTCGTCCGGGGGAGGGGAGCGCAAGGTCTTCGCCCTGGCTATGCGTGTGCCGGACGCTGGGTCCGTCTTCTGTTGAGATCCCATGAGTGCCGAGCTGAGCTGCCACGGGGAACAACGAGGTGCTACGGCGGAGCCCGTACTGCAGCCGGGACCGCCGGGCGGTCGCGGAGCCGGATGAGGAACGCGGCAACGGCCAGGGGCCGTTGCAGACGCATTCACGCTCGTACCGGCTGGCGACCGCGCGGAACTGCTCCCGCTGGCTGACCGGTCGGCGCTCTTGGTTCGCCATGTTCTGGAAGTCGTCG
Organism: Streptomyces sp. NPDC006602; assembly: GCF_042870385.1. Lineage (NCBI taxonomy): Bacteria > Bacillati > Actinomycetota > Actinomycetes > Kitasatosporales > Streptomycetaceae > Streptomyces > Streptomyces sp. NPDC006602. Next base: position 181,322 of record NZ_JBIAHG010000013.1, read on the forward strand.
AGTACAGCACAGCGCAGCCGCAGGGTGGGTTCCTTGCCCGGGGAAGACCCCGGGACGGGCTCTCACCTGTGCCCATATGCGGCGATCGCGGGCTTCATGAAGCGGTTGACCGGGGCTTCGACATAACGTGACGACAGGATCGACATTGCTACGCACAGCGCGTAGAACGCGACGATCAGCAGGACGCCGGTGGCCGTTCCGTTGCCCCAGGGGTGCAGGTACTGCTGGCAGACCAGGATGAACGCCCACTGGTACATGTAGATCCCGAACGTGTACTTGCCGTAGGCCGACACGCGGGCGACCGCACGTGCGGCCCTGCCCTCCCGTGCGGCGGACGTGTCCGTGCCCCACCTGGACGCCTCCTTGGCCGCGAGGGCACCGATGAGCAGCACGATCGGCACGATCGTCAGGGCCGACATGGTGAGCAGGATCGGGGCCCACAGCTCCTCGACGACGACGGCGAGCACGAGGAGGGCGGTGGGCAGCAGGACGTTCCGCGTCCACCGGCCGCGCAGCACGAGGAGGCAGACCACCATGCCGCACAGCGCCTCGATGACGCGGGTGAGCGGGAAGACGTAGACCAGCCAGTACTTCCACTCCGAGACGCTGACGAGGTGGCCGCGCTCGGTGAACGCCGCGTTGGCGAACGTCGCACCGTCCGGCAGTGCCTGGAGGGCCACCGGCAGGAGCACCACGACAGCGACCAGGGAACCGAGGACCAGGAACAGGGCGCGGTCGGTTCTGCGGGACAGATACCGGTACGCCGCCGGGAACATCGCGTAGAGCACGAGTTCGGTCGACAGGGTCCAGGCGGGGGCGTTGGCCGCCCAGTAGACGGCGTGGTCGGGGAACCAGCCCTGCAGCAGGGTGAGCGTGGCGAACAGGCCCGAGCCCGCGAACATGGCGCCGAACGCGCACACCACCATGGCCCAGGTCAGGAAGTGCACGGGCAGGATGCGCAGCAGCCGCCGGGCCACGAAGCCGCGGTCCGGAGGCCGGTTCGCGGAGATCCAGGTCAGGATGAAGCCGCTGAGCACGATGAAGAACGACACCGCGTTGAACCCGGACGGATTGAAGATCCGGTAGTACACGTCCTGCACGTCCGGGTCCTTGAAGACCTTCTCGAAGGACAGGTGGGAGGCGAGGATGCAGAACGACGGCAGGAGACGGGCGGCCGCGATGTACGTGAGCTGTCTGGTCGTACGGGCCGGCTTCTCCGTGTCCTGCGCGGCTTCCCGCGGTGTCTGCTGGGGGACAAAGGGGGTCGAATGTAGAGAGTTGCTAACCACTGGTCCACCTTCCAACCCTCACATGGGTGTGAGGGTCAACTGGCTTCTGCGTAACGGCTGTCGGGGCGGGCCAACCCCAGGTGCCCGCGCAGCGTCGTGGCGTCGTACGCGGTGCGGAAGGCGCCGCGCCGCTGCAACTCGGGGACCAGGCCACGAGTGATCGCGGTGAGATCGTGCGGCAGGACGCCGGGGCGCAACCGGAAGCCGTCGAGGCCGGCGGTGCGCCAGTCGAGCAGCAGGTCGGCGAGGTCGCCGGGGGTGCCCGTGAAGATCTCGGCGTCCGAGGTGAGTGCGGCGCCGTCCAGGGCGTCCAGGCGGGCCTTGCGGCGGGCGGCGGCGCCCGGTTCGTCGTCCAGGAAGACGAGCAGTTCCGCGAACCGCTTCAGGGGGCGGGCACGTACGTCCCGGCCGACCGCCGTCACGGCCTCGTCGACCTGCGCGAGGACCGACTTCACGCCGGCACGGTCGTGCGGGGTGACGAGGACGACGTCACTGGCCCGCGCCGCGAACTCGTACGGCGTGGAGGCGTGCGCCAGGCTCACGACCAGGGGCTGGCCCTGCGGCGGGCGCGGGGTGATCGACGGGCCCTTGACCGTGAAGTGCGGGCCCTCGAAGTCGATGTGGTGGAGTCTGCCGCGGTCGATGAAGCGGCCCGTCGCCACGTCCCGTATCTCCGCGTCGTCCTCCCAGCTGTCCCACAGCCGCCGCGCCACCTCCACCACGTCGGCGGCCTCCGCGAACAGCGGCCGCAGTCGCGCCGCGATCAGCTCCGGGTCGCGTACGTCGTCATCGGTCAGCTGCGGAGTCGTACGGCGGCCGAAGTGGGCGGCGTCGGCGGCGCGCGCGGAGATCTGCGGACGCCAGCCCGCGCGGCCCTCGGCGGCGTGATCGAGGGTCGCGATGCCGATGGCCAGGTGGAACGGCTCGGTGTGCGTGACGTTCGTGGTGGGGACGAGGCCGATGTGTGTGGTCAGCGGGGCGAGGAGGGCCGCGAGCAGCACCGCGTCGAGATACCCCCTGACCTGGTCGACGCGGTCGTCCGGCCGGTGGAAGGCGGCGGACTGCGGGCCGAGGGCGTCCTCCAGGGTGACGAAGTCGACGAGGCCCCGCTCGGCCTCGGCGGCAAGGTCCGCCCAGTATCCGGCGGTGAACAGCTCGCCGGGCCGGGCGTCCTCGGCCCGCCAGGCCGCCGGATGCCAGCCCGCGCCGTCCAGGGCGACGGCGAGGTGCAGGGGGGTGCCGGTCACGCGTCCTCCTTCGCGGGTGTGCGGGGGCGGGGGCGCAGACCGAGGTGGTCCCGGAGTGTCGTCCCCGTGTAGTCCTCGCGGAAGGCGCCCCTCTCCTGAAGGAGCGGCACCACCCGGTCGACCAGGTCGTCGAGGCCGCCGGGCGTCAGATGCGGGACGAGGACGAAACCGTCGGCCCCGTCGGTCTGCACGAAGTGGTCGATGGTGTCGGCGACGGTGTGCGGGCTGCCGACGAAGGTCTGGCCGCCGTGGACCTCGATGACCAGCTCACGGATGCTCAGACCGCGCTCCTCGGCGAGCTCGCGCCACGTGCGCGCCGTCTCCGCACGGCCCTTGCGGAAGACCGAATGCCCCTTCAGGACCAGGGAGTCGGGCTCCGGGTCGATGTCCGGCAGCGGCCCGTCCGGGTCGTACGCCGACAGGTCGCGGCCCCACACCGCCTCCAGGTGGGCGATCGCGGTCTGCGGACTCACCTGGGCGCGGGTGATCTCGTCGGCGTACGCCGTGGCCTCCTCGTCGGTGTCGGCGACGACCACGGTGGCGGTGGGGATGACCTTCAGCTCGTCGGGGGTGCGGCCGTGCCGGGCCAGACGTCCCTTGACGTCCCGGTAGAAGGCGCGGGCCTCGTCGAGCCGGTTGTACTTGCTGAAGATGACGTCGGCGTCGGCCGCGGCGAACTCCCGGCCCGCGTCGGACTCCCCGGCCTGGATGACCACCGGGTGCCCCTGCGGGCCGCGCGGTGTGGTGAACCGTCCCGTGATGTCGAAGTGCCGTCCGCGGTGCGCGAACACACCGGCGCCGGAGCGGACGAACTCCCCGGCCCGCACGTCCGCGAGCACCGCGTCGTCCGCCCAGCTGTCCCACAACTGCCGTGCGGTGTGCAGGAACTCGGCGGCGCGGGTGTAGCGGTCGGCCTCCGCGAGGAAGCCGCCCCGGCGGAAGTTCTCGCCGGTGAACGCGTCGAAGCTGGTGACCACGTTCCAGGCCGCGCGGCCGCCGCTGAGATGGTCGAGGGTCGCGAGCCTGCGCGCCACCTCGTACGGCTCGTTGAAGGTGGCGTTGACGGTGGCGGCCAGCCCCAGCCGGGAGGTGACGGCGGCCAGCGATGCGAGCACCGTCAGGTTCTCCGGGCGGCCCACGACGTCGAGGTCGTAGAACTCGCCCTTGTGCTCGCGCAGCCGCAGTCCCTCGGCGAGGAAGAAGAAGTCGAACTTGCCGCGTTCGGCGGTCTGCGCGAGCCGTACGAAGGAGTCGATGGCGATCTGGCTCCGGGACCGCGGGTCCGACCACACGGTCACGTTGTGGATGCCGGGCAGCTGCGCCGCGAGGTGCAGCTGCTTTCGGGCGACGGCGGCCATGGAGCCCGCCTCTCAGGCGAGGGGAGTGGGGGAGACGTACCTGACCGCGTTGTCGAAGGCCACGCCGTGGCTCTTGACGTCGATGGCGATGCGGTCGCCGTCGGCGATGCGGAAACCGTCGTGGAAGCTGGCCTCGTCGGCGCCCAGGAGCACGTAGTTGACCAGTCCGGGCCGGCGCACCGCGGGGAACGAGAACAGGTGCTCCGCCATGTCCCGTATCCGGAAGTACAGGGCGTCGTCGCCGCAGTCGAAGTTGCCCTCCCAGGCGGTCGCGCCGTCCCGCTCGATGGTGACCCGGCCGGTCACGGTGGCCGGCGGTTCGCCGAGGAACAGCCAGGGCGCGAGGGCGGTGTCGCACAGTTTGCAGTACGGGTTGTAGCCGGGGTCCTGGCGGTGCAGGCCGATGTCGCACAGGTCGTTGCCGAAGGTGTAGCCCGCGTAGTGCGGGGTGCCGTCGGCGTCGTTGACGTAGACGAGGGCGACCTCGGGCTCCTCGATGAGGGCGACCGGGTTCGCGGGCACGTTCAGCGTCTCGCCCGGCAGCCGCACCCAATCGCCGAAGCCCTTGAAGAACCACTTGGGCGGTGTGAACTCGCCCTCCGGGGCGGTCTTTCCGCCCCACTTCTTCTTGTGGGTGCCCATGAACCCGCTCAGCAGCGCGTTCCCGGTGGCCGTCGGCAGCAGCGGCGGCAGAGGCCGCACCTCCGGGTCGCCGGCGGTGACGGTGACGGTCTCGGCGCCCTCGGTGACGGCGGCCCGGACCGCGTCCGCGGAGCCGTCGGTGGCGACGAAAGCCGCCGCGAGCTGTCCGTCGGCCACCCGGTAGAGGGTCTGCCGTGTCCCAGACTCGGGAAGGTCGAAGCCGACGTAGCGCTCGCCCTGGTAGAGGGCCTCGAAAAGGATCGGGTCAGACATGGGGAAGGTTCTCCTGAGGCTCGTGTGAATCGGGCTCGTGTGAATCAGGACGGGAGGGCGAGGGACGGGGCGGGCGTGCCGGTGAGGTCGGCCAGGACCGTGTCGACGCGATCCACCGCTTCCTGGATCCACGGCAGTTCGAGGGGGTCCGGTGCGGCGAGCGCGGTCCAGCGCCGCTCGTCGGTGTCGCCGTAGAGGCGGCTGGTGGCGGCCCGGATGCGCAGCGCGTGCCGGGACTCGCCGAAGGCGCTCGCGGGGAGCACGCCGAGGCCGTGGCGCTCGGTCAGGAAGCGGGCCAAGCCGTCGCCGTCGCGGACGCCGTGCATACGGGCCAGGCGGTTCCGCAGCGGCTCGAAGTCCGGGTAGAGGTAACTGGTCGCGCGGACCGGGGCCAGGGTCGCGCCGGCCAAGGCGAAGCGGTCGGCGACCGCCCGCACCACCGCCTCGTGCAGCCGGCGGCTCGCCGCGATGTGCTCGGTGATCTCCGGGGGCTCGCCGAAGGCGTACGCGGCCGCCGTCTGCACGGGGGCCGGCGGGCTCGACCAGATCTGGCTGGCGATCGAGACCAGTCGGTTGTGCAGGGTCCGCCCGAGGTCGCCGTCGGGCAGCCGGGCGACACCGGTGCGCCAGCCGCCGAGCGCCAGGTTCTTGGTCAGACCGGTCGTGACGACGGTGCGTTCGGGGGCGTGCAGGGCCGGGGACTCGGCGGGGGCGGAGGTGTCGTACACGAGGTCGCAGTAGATCTCGTCGGACACGATGACCAGGTCCAACTCCCGAGCTACGGTGGCCAGTCGGCGTACCGTGGCGGGTGAGGCGACGGTGCCGGTCGGATTGTCCGGCACCGTCACCACCACGGACCGCGGGTCCTGCCCGGCGGCGCGTGCCACGGTGACCGCCGCACGCAGCCGCTCCGGCTCCGGTACGCCGCCCTCGCCCGGCAGCGTCGGTACGGCGATGGGGCGGGCCCCGGCGAGCCGGGCCTGCGCGGCGTAGCTCACCCAGCTCGGCACGGGCACGACCACGTCGCCGCCGATGGCCAGCAGCAGCGCGAACAGCAGCGGCTTGCTGCCCGGACCGGCCACGACGAGCCCGGGGTCGGTACCGAGCCCGCGTCGCCCCCAGTAACCGGCGGCGGCTTCCCGTAGCGCCTCGCTGCCGGGCACGGGCCCGTACGCGTTCTCGTCCACCGCGGCGGCGAGCCGCTCCCGCAGGGCGGGGTGCACGGGCAGGCCGATCTCACCACTGGTCATCGACAGCACCTGCTCCCCGGCGCGACGCCGGCGGGCCATGGCCTCGTCGGCGGCGAGGGTCGCCGACATGGAGACCGGTGCGGGTTCGGGCATTTCAGGCTCCAACGGGGTGGGAGTGAGGGAGACGGGTCAGACCGACGGCACGGAGAACCGTTGCCGCAGCTCCGCCTTGCGGACCTTGCCGGTCAGCGTCTTGGGAAGCGCGGGCAGCAGCTCCAGACGGTCGGGCAGGAAGCGGGTGTCCTGGCCCGACTCCCGCAGAAGGGTGCGGATGTCGTCGAGGGACGGATCCGCGCCGCCCGCCGGGACCACCACCGCGCAGATCGCGGTCCCACCGGGGTGCGTCGCCGACGGCAGGCCCACCACCGCGGCCTCGACCGCCTTCGGATGGCTGCCGATCAGGGCCTCCAACTCCGTCATGGGCGCCACCAGGCCGTCGCGGACGATCGCGTCGCGGGCCCGGCCGATGATGCGGATGCCGCCCCGGCCGTCGTCCCGCGCGAGGTCCCCGGTGTCGAACCAGCCGTCCGCGCCCAGCTCCGCCGCGAACGCCTGCTCGCGCCGGTAGTAGCCGAGCGCGAGCGACGCGCCGCGCACCTTCAGCCGGCCCACGAAGTCGCTTTCGCCGTCGATACCGTGGGGGTCCCCCCGTTCGAGCGAAGCCGAGAGTGGGAGAGGGTCGATACGGGTCTCCATGGCGTCGATGGCACGGCCGTTGCTGTGCGCCGCCCAGTCGGCGGGATCCGCGGGCCGCGTCATGGTCACCGGTCCGTTCTCCGACATCCCCCACAGGGAGTGGGCGCGGGCGCCCAGGGCGTCGTGGACCTCGTCCGCCAGCTCCGCGAGGACCGGCGCGGAGCCGATCACCACGTGCCGCAGCGAAGCCGTGTCCCGCTTCTCGGCCCGCTGAGAGGCGGCCACGTCGGCGAGCGTGGCGGGTGGCCCGTACAGCAGCGTGGCGCCGTAGCGCTCCACCAGGTCCAGCAGTGCCTCGTTCTTGCGGATGTCCTGGAAGGCCACCGTGCCACCGAGCATGACGCCCGCGAGGACGCCCTGCGCGAAGCCCGAGTAGTGGACGAGCGGTGTGGACACCGCGGCCACCCAGTCGTCGCCGAGCCCGAAGGCGTCCACATAGCCGCGTACGGCCGAGTGGACGGTGTTCTGGCTGTGCAGTACGCCCTTGGACTCGCCCGTGGTACCGGAGGTGAACAGGACGACGAACGGCTCGTCGGCCGTGAGCGCCAGACCGTCCAGCTCGTCGGCCAGGTGTTCCTCGCGGGCCGCGGCCACGAAGTGGTCGTGGAACGACAGCGCGCCCTCGAGGGCCGGCCCGTCCACCACCACCACATGATCCAGGGCGGGGAGTTCGTCCTTGAGCTTGGTGACGATCTCCGCGAGCGGGGTGCCCGACCAGTCGGGCAGCGTGACGCACACCCGCGCCTCGGTGAGGCCGAGGCGGTGGCGCAGCTCCTCCTCGGGGCAGATCGGCGAGATCGGACAGATGACCGCGCCGACCCGCAGGGAGGCGAACATCAGCGCCACCATCTCCCACCGGTTGGGGAGCTGAACGGCGACGAAGTCGCCACGCCGCACGCCGAGTTCGAGCAGGGCCAGCGCGAACCGGTCGGTGAGGCGGGCCAGTTCGGCGTAGTCGAGGGTGTCGGTGCGGGACTCGGCGATCCGGCGGCCCGCGATGGCGAGCTTGTGCGGCCGGGTCCGCGCCTGGCGGTGCAGGTCGTCGAGGAAGGTCTCGTCCCGCCACCAGCCCCGGCGCCGGTACTCGGCCGCCCGCTCCTCGCCGGACAGGTCCGCCAGGTCGGCGTGCGCGGCCGGGACCGTGGTGGCCGCCGCGCTCATCCGCGCTCCTTCCCGCGGACGTGGAGCAGCTCGGGCAGCGGGTCGCCCGGACGGCTGGCGGCGATCTCCACCAGGTCCCGGGTGTTGCGGCGCACACAGTCGCCGACCCAGTCGAAGACCCATGCCTTACGGGCCTCGGCCTCCAGGTCGAAGGGCACGACCCGGGTGACGGCCAGGGCGGCCGAGCCGGCCCCGCCGATGTTGGCGATCACGCCCGGGACCAGGAAGGCGCCCGAGGCCCGTATCTTCTCCCGTGCCTCGGCGGTGGAGGCGATGTTGGCGCCCTCGACCACCAGGTCGGCCCGCAGCCGGTGCGCGTTGTCCGCGTTCAGCGCGTGTTTCTGCGCTGCCAGGACCAGCAGGTCGGCGTCGACGTCCAGCCAGGTGTCCGGCTCGGTGGAGACGGTGACGTGCTGCGGCAGCCGGGAGCGGTCGATACGCCCGAACTCGTCGGTGACGGCGACCAGATCGGCCACCGGCAGCCGTTCGGCGCTGATGGTGCCTTCCACGTCGGCGACGCCCACGATCACATGCCCGCGGTCCTCCAGGAACCGCGCGACCGCCCGGCCCACCGCGCCGAAGCCCTGCACCACGACCCGGGCCGGCCCGCTGCGGCCGCTCGCCTCCAGGGCGGTGACCGCGGCGATGCCGACACCGTGACCGGTGCAGTCGATCAGCGGCTCGTAGTAGGTGCGCCAGTCGATCGGCATGTCCGGGGCGCCCAGCCGGTAGCGGGGGTCATAGCCGGCCTCGGCGAAGAACACGGCCCGGTCGGCCGGGGTGACGCCCATGTCGATGCCGAGGTGGATACCGCCGTGCAGCAGCGGCTTCACGGTGCGGCCGAAGGTACGGAACGTCTCCTCGCGGTCGGTGCCGTCGGAGACGATGCCGCCCTTGGCGCCGCCGATGGGCAGACCGGCCAGCGTGAACTTCTGGGTCATGTCACGGGCGAGGCCGGCCACCTCCTCCTCGGTGACCCCGGGCGTCATCCGCACACCGCCCATGGCCAAGCCGTCGTACAGCGTGTCGACGACCACCCAGCCCTTGAGCGCGCCGCCGCTGCCGTTCAGGTGGACCGAGAACGCGGGGTCCTGCGGGGTTTCCAGATCACTCATTGCCAAGTCCTCGAGTACGTAGGTGCGAATGTCACTGGTAGAGCTGGGCGAAGCCGCGCAGGATCTCCAGGCCGTCGCTGCGGAACTCCAGATGCGCCTGGGCGCCGTAGACGCGGCCGTCGTCGGAGCGCAGGAACTCCACGGGCGCGTGCTCGGAGCGGCCGATGGAGTGGAAGCCCTCGGGGGCCTCCTGGAGATAGAGGGTGTGTCGGTGGAAGACGGTCACCGTCGGCTTGACGTAGGTGAAGAGCGGCTCGGACTTGTCGACCTGCACCTCGTAACCGCCGACCCGTTGCGGCCCCTCGGCGAGCCGGCCGCCGGCCGCGACGGCGAGGGCCTGCATACCGCCGCAGATCCCGAAGACCGGGACGTCGGCGCCCATCACGAGATCCACGAGCGGCTTGTAGTGGTCGCGGTCGTAGGCCCGCACCTTGGTGCCGCTCAGGACGACCGCCTGGTAGCGTCCGTCGAGCCGGGCGGGCACGGACGCTGTGTCGACCGCGTCGGTGTCCGAGCCCAGCTCCTCGAACCGCTTGCGGAGCTGCTTCAGCGACAGTGTTCCGTTGTTGACGACGAGTACACGGGGTTTCGCCACGTGCTTGCTCCTCAGGTGCGTGTGATGACGGTGCCGGTGCGGGCGGCGAGCAGGTCCGTGACGGCCGCGCTGCCGATGACGACGTGCTCCACCCCCGCGTCCAGGGCCTCGCCGGCGGCCCGCAGCTTCTTGCGCATGCCGCCGGTGGCGCCCTTGTCGCGGAAGGCGGCCGCGGCCTTCGCGGTGATCCGGCGCACCGGCTCCCCGTCGATCAGCAGATGGGCGACATCGGTGACGAGCACCAGGTGCTCGGCGCCGGTGGCACCGGCGATCGCGGCGGCGGCCCGGTCGGCGTCGGTGTTGACCTCCTGGCCCGCCGCGTTCCTGGCCAGCGGGGTGACGAGGTAGGCGTGGCCCGGCTGGAGGTTCTTCAGCGTCGACGGGTCCACCCCGGTGATCGGGCCGACGAGGTTCTCCAGCTCGACGAGCTGCTTGTCCCGCCACCACCAGCGCTCGCCCTCACCCGCGGCGACCAGTCCGTCGCTGCCGACCAGCCGTTCCGCGGTGATGCCGCGCTGTTCGAGGCGGTCGAGGACGTCCTCGCCCAGCCGGGCGCTGACGGTCTTGATGTCGGCGATGACCTCGGGGGTGGTCCAGCGGCTCTGGTTGCCGTAGCGGTCGCGCAGGATCGCCGACGGCTCGCTGTAGCGGGCACGGAGCTGCTTCAGCGGCTTGGACCAGCCGTGCACCAGGACCAGCGGCCGGTCCCGGCCGTGCCGGGCGAGGTCGTCCCACCAGTCGCCGGCGAGGTCGTCCAGGCAACTGCCGCCCAGTTTCACCACGGTGGGCGTGCTCACGGGTGTCGTCTCGCTCATGCGGGCATCACCGGCTGCATCGTCAGGCCCGTCTCCTCGGGCAGACCGAAGCGGATGTTGGCGGCCTGAACGGCCTGCCCCGCCGCACCCTTGACCAGGTTGTCGAGGGCGGCGAGCACGACGACGCGGTCGCCCTCCTCGTCGTGCAGGACCGTCACATCGCAGTAGTTGGAACCCAGGACGGCCTGCGGGTCCGGCACCGGGATCAGCGTCTCGGCGTGCCGGCGCACCCGCACGAAACGGTGCCCCTTGTAGAAGCGCACATACGCCCGCTGCAGCTCGCGCTGGTCGACGGCGTCGTCCGTGAAGACGTACGAGCTGGTCAGCAGCCCGCGCACGTGCGAGACGCCGTACGCCGACATGGTCAGCGAGCCGACCGCGCCGGGCTTGCTGCGCTCCAGGAAGTCGCCGACTTCGGCGGCGTGCCGGTGCCCGGTCGGGGAGTACGGAGCGATGGCGCCGCTGCGGAACGGGTGCAGGTCGGGGGTGCGCAGCTGAAGCCCGCCGCCGCTGGAGCCGCTCTTGCCGTCCACCACCACGGTCTTCAGGTCGAGGCCGAGGCCGACGGTGAGCGGCGCGAGGCCCAGGGTGATCGCGGTGGCGTAGCAGCCGGGCAGCGAGATGAGTGCCGCGTCCGTCAACTGGTCGCCGATCAGCTCCGGTACGCCGTACACGAAGCGGTCGGCGAGGTCGGTACGCCGCTTGACCTTCGGGTACCAGCGGTCGTGCAGCTCCGGGGTGCGGATGCGGAAGGCGCCGCTGAGGTCCACGACGGCCGGCACCCGGTCCGCGAGGAGCGCGGCCAGCTCCGCGGACACCGGTGCCGGGGTGGCCAGGAAGACGACGTCGACCTGGTCGGCGATCTCCTCGGTGACCGGCTGCACCGTCAGGCCCAGGTCGAGGCGGAGGCCCGGGTGCAGTTCGGACGGGCGGCGGCCGATATTCGAGGAGCCGCCGAGGAAGGTCAGCTCCAGATCGGGATGCTGGGTGATCAGTCGGATGAGATCGCCGCCGGCGAGCCCGGAGGCGCCGACGACTCCTGCGCGGATCATGCGATCAGCTCCTGGACGTAGCGGGCGACGGCCGACGGGATGTCCGCCCCGGTCGCCGAGGCCACCGCCCGGAAACCGGGGGCGTGGTTGACCTCGTTGACGACATAGCCGTCGGGGGTGCCGAAGAGGTCGACTCCGTAGATGCCGGGGCCGAGTTCGCCCACCACACCGTCGATGATCTTCAGTACGTCGGGATCGTGGGCGACGGCGCGGCTGCTGTTGCCGAGCGCCGCGTTGTTGCGCCAGTCGGTGCCGCCGGAGGCGAACTCGGCGGCGCCGACCAGCTCGTGCCCGACGACCAGGCAGCGCACCGAGGTGCCGCCGCCCAGGTACGGCTCGACCAGGCAGGCCTGCTCGAAGGCGTGCCCGAGGTCCTCGACGTAGTCGTACACGGACTGGGCGGTGTCGGCGTCCCGGATCAGCGTGACCCGCTTGCCCATCCCGCCGTAGACCGGCTTGAGGACCAGCGGCAGTTCCAGCTCCTCGAGGGCCTTGGTGAAGTCCTTGCGGGACAGCGCGAGCCGGTACTCCGGCACGGGCACGCCCGCGGTGCGCAGCACGGTGCGCAGGACCGCCTTGTTCTCACAGGCGTGCACCGCCCTGGCCGAGTTGAGGACCGGCACTCCGGCCGCCTCGGCGAGGGTGGCTATCAGGCCGCCGCGGGTGTAGCTGCGGCTGCGCAGCAGCAGCGCGTCGTAGTCACGCACGGACGGCGCGTCGGGGTGCCCGAGGCACAGGGACTCGTCGTTGACCCACTCGATGTGCAGGCCGAACTCCGGTGCGGCCTTGATCAGCTCACGTTCCTCCCAGCTGATCCGGTCCGCGACGAGAGCGACGTTGCGGGGCATCTCACTGCCCCCAGTCACGCAGCTGCACCTCGACCATCTGCAGGGTCAGCCGGCCGTCCTGGACGCCTTCGACGCGCAGCGTGAGCATGCACTCGGGGCACGAGAGGGTCTCGCCCCGGTCGATCGGCGGCACGGTCAGGTCGGTCTCGCACTCGGGGCAGACGCCGTTGAGGGTGGCGGTGGGCATGGGTGAACTCCTTTTTCCTCAGGGAATCCGTAGGGGAGGGGGGGAAGGTGCGGTCAGGCGGCCTGGAAGTCGATGGCGGCCTTGCGGATGGCGTCCCGGTCGAGCAGCGGGGCCCCGCCGAGCTCCTGCCGCTGCACCAGCCACGGCGTGAACGCGTCGACGTCGACGAAGACACCCGATCCGTCCAGCGCCCACTTGACGAGGGCGGTGGTGAGACGGCTGCGGACGTGCAACTCTCGCCTGTTGCCGACGAGTTCGGCGGGCAGCGTCTCGTACGCCTCAGGATGGTTCAGCTGACCCGGCAGCTCGTACGCGAAGGCGTGCGGTGTGGTGGGCCCCGACTGGAACGCCTCGCCCAGGCCGGCGCCCTTGAGCGCGACCCGTGACAGCTCGGTGAGGTGGGTCAGGTCGAAGCGGGTGTCGCCGTGGATGACGCGCAGCGAGGTGAGCAGCTCCGCCAGCGGCGCGTTGCCGCCGCGCTCGCCGATGCCGCCGACGGTCGCCGAGATCCACCGCGCTCCCGCTCGCACGGCGGCGAGGGAGTTGGCGACGGCCATGCCGAGCATGTTGTGCGAGTGGATCTCGATCTCGGAGCCGTCGATCGCGGTGAGGTCGGCGATCACGTTCTCCATCTGCCAGGGCGACAGATAGGCGACGGTTTCCGCGAGCCGGAACCGGTCGGCCCCGGCTTCGAAGCCCGCGGTGACATAGGGGACGAGCCGTTTCTTCGGGGTTCGGGCGCCGTCCTCGCCGCTGAACGTGACGTGGAAGCCGCGCTCCTTGGCCTGGATGATCGCCGAACGGGCCAGCGTCTGGAGGAACTTGGGGCTGGGCGAGCCGAGCTTCAGCTTGGCGTGCTGCTCCGAGGTGGGGATGGAGTACATGATGTGCCGCACGCCCAGCCGCTCGGCCTCGTCGAGGGCCTTCGCGACCTGCTGGCGGTCCCGCACCACGACGAGCGTCATGCTGCGCTCGGGGCTGACCGCCTCGTGCGTGGCGAGCACGAGATCGGCGTCCTTCGAGCCGGGGCCGGACACCATGCCGACCTCGACCAGGTCGACGCCGGTCCGCACCAGCAGGCGGGCGATGGTGGCGGCGTCCTTCGGGCCGAACTCGACGCCGGCCATGTGGGCGGAATCCCGCAAAGTCGCGTCGGAAATATGGGGCTGTGCCGACAGTGCCGGTATTTCCTCGGGAATTTCTTCTGTGGTCATTGCCTTCCACTCCTCATGGGTTCGGCGGGCCGTGGTTCATACGTTTTCCCGAACTCCAGGGCAGAACAAGGGGATTCGGGTCAGGGCTGTGTAGGGGAGTGTCAAGAAGTGTCAAGTAGGAAAGGAAGTGCAAGACCGATGTCCGGCCGGGGTCATTTCGCGCACAGAGGTCTGCCGTTGCCGTGATGCACGTCCTACGGTGTTGGCATGGACCTTTTCTCACTGCCCAGGCTCGGAGTCGTCGTCCCACCGGAGAACCCCACGGCGGAACCGGAGTTCAACCATTTCGTCGGCGCCGGAATGAATGTGTACACCGCGCGTTTCCCGGTGACTCCCGGAGCGGGGCTCAGGGACATGCTGGAGACGTACAACCGCGTGCTCCCCGACACCCTCGGCGACTTCGGCGGGATGCGCCTGGACGCATCCGTCGTGGCGTGCAGCGCCTCGCACTACCTGCTGAACCCGGACGGCGACCGCTCGCTGTGCGAGGAGCTGTCGGAGCGCGTCGGCCATCCCGTACGGTCCTCGACGCAGGCGATCCTCGCGGTGTGCGAGGCGCTCGGCGTGACCCGGCTGACACTGGTCTCGCCCTATCAGCCGTGGCTCACCGACACCTCCCGCGCCTTCTGGGAGCGGGCCGGGCTCAAGGTCGACGACGTCGTCCTCGTCCCGGCCGGGTGCAACCCCGACGGCGGCGAGCACTTCGACCCGTACGAGGTCACCACCCGGGAGATCCTCCGGCGCATACGGGAGCGCCGGATCCCCGACGACGCCGCGCTGCTGTTCACCGGCACCGGCATGGGCACCCTCGCCGCGCTCACCGAACTCGCCCGCGAGGACGCCGTCCGCCCCCTGCTGTCCTCGAACCTGGCGTCCGCCTGGTGGGCCCGGCGGACGGTGCGGGCCGACACCGGTGCCGCCCATCCTCTGCTGCGGCGGCTGGACGAGCAGGCGGCATGAGACGGCGGAGGGCCCCGGGCGACGTACGGCCCGGGGCCCTCGGCATGTCCGACACCGCGGGTCGGTCCACTCTCCTGGACGGGCGTTCAGTCCACGATCGCCTCCGGCAACCGGCCGGCGTGGCCGATGCGGTAGCCGACACCGCGGACCGTGATGATCCATCCGCTGGATCCCAGTTTCGCCCGCAGACTGCTCACATGCGTGTCGATGGTTCGGCTGGTGTGTGACCAGTTGCTGCCCCAGACCTTCGCCATCAACTCCTTACGGGACACCACGTTCTCCGGATTGGCGGCCAGGGTGTAAAGCAGCTCGAATTCCTTCGACGTGACATCCACGAGCCGGTCACGTATGCGTACTTCCCGGGTACGGGGATCGATGTGGAGCGGGCGCAGGGAAATGGTCTCGGAAATGGTCGAGCGGGGTCGGGTACGGCGTAGGACCGCTTCGATGCGGGCTCCGATTTCCCGGAACCCCCAGCTTTTCGCGACACAGTCGTCCGCTCCCGCCTTGAGGGCGAGGACCCGTTCCAGTTCCTCGTCGAGCCGGGTGAAGGCGATCATGGGGATATCGCTCTCGGCCCGTAAGGACTGGCACACTTCCAGTCCGTCGATGTCGGGCAGTTCCAGGGAGAGCAGGACGAGATCGGCGTCGCGGTACAGGCGCAGTGCCCGCGCGCCCGTGTCGACGCTGAGTGCGGTGTGTCCCTGCCGGCGCAGATCGCGCACCATGGCTTCGGCGGTGGAGACGTCCTGTTCCACCACGAGTACGTTGCTCACGTGGGGGCCTTCCTCTTCGCGTCGCGTCAGCTCGCGGCTTCGGCCGGTGCGGCGGGCGCCGGGGCCAGGGGGGCGAGGGACGGCCGGTCGGAAAGATGCCGGAAGGCGTACGCGGCCGAGGCCATGGTCATGTGGTGGTGCCAGCCGGGGAAGGAACGGCCCTCGAAGTCGAGCACGCCGAAGCGTTCCTGAAGTACGGCGACGGCGGTCCCGACGGCGGCGCGGCTGCACACCGGCGCCATGACGTCCTCCACGGACCGGTCCGTGAGGCTGGTGATCCAGTACCGGGCGGGTCGGCGTCCGTCCGTGGCGGGGCGCTGGAGGACGCGGTATCTGACCGAGCCGTCGTCCCGGCCGGTGCTGCGCCGTGGCAGGCGTACCGTCCCGGCGTAGGTGTGGATCGGGATCGCCACGGTCGCGCCGTCCGCGGTCTGACGCGTGATCGCCTGCTGCTGACGGGGGTACCGGCCCTCCATCAGCTCGCCCACGGTGAGCAACGTGGGGAAGCGGTCCCCGGAGAACAGGACCTGGCCCGGGTCGACCTCGCAGACGATGTCGAGCCGCTGTCGGGCGAGCCCCGCCAGTACGCCGGTGGCGTCGTCGCACCGCGTCAGATCGAGCACCCAGGGCACATCGGGCAGCCGCGGCTGGGCGACGACCCCGGCGGCGAAGTCGAGGACATGGCCGCCGACGGGGCGCGCGGTCTCGGCCTCCGGGACGCGGGCCCGGAGTCTGCGCCGCCGGTCCCGGCCCCAGGCCTCGTCCAGCACCAGGCTCCAGTCCACGGGGAAGCAGTGGCTGCCCGCCGCCAGGAAGAGCCCGACCGCCCGCTGGCAGTTGACGGTGAGTCCGGTCACCGGATCCAGGCGGCGGTGCACGCCCACCGAGTGCTCGCCGCGCTTGGGGATGATGAGTTCCGCGACGGTCCAGGCGTACGGCGTGGTGCTCGCGGCGACCCGCAGGGCGAGCCGGCGGCGCACCGGCTCCCAGTCCCAGGGGCTCGCGTTGATGAACTGGTGCAGGCCCTGCGCCGCGGCCGGTGGCAGTGCCTCGGCCCGTGCCATCCGCAGCGGGGTCTTGCGGCCGGTTGCGTGTATCAGGCCCCGTAGATACGTCCGGGCCCAACGGCGTTGTTCCGCCCGGTGAAGCGGCCTGAAGATCTCCTCGAGGAACGTCTGTCCGCGCGCCCCCTCGCTCCTGTCAGCCGCTCGTATCTCTCCTGACGACATCTGACGTCACGCCCCCTTGTCGTAGATCGCTCACGCCCAGATAGGTGTACGAACCATCCTCGCGGGCACAAAAATACCGTCTCGAAGGAAAAATTCACGGGCTGATCGGCTACTTCGCGACTTCGCGTGCTGACCAGCGGGAAAAAGCGGCCCGGGAGATGTGACGAGAGGCACACAGGCGACAACCGGCCTGCGCAGAGGGGCGGTTGAAGCGCGGTAAGAGGGCTCGTTCGCAGCGTCAACGGTTCGTGAACAACGGGACGGTGGCCGCCGAAGGCCGGGGGATGTACCTTCGGCGGCCGGCCAGAGGCCCGTCGACCGGTGGAGTCGAGGGGCGTGTCAGCGGCTCGCGTCGGCCGCCAGGGTGTCCAGCCAGTCGCCCACCAGGCCCTGGACGACGGCGGGCCGGTCGAGATGGACGTTGTGGCCGGCGCCGTCCACCGCCGCGTACGTCATGCGCGGATAGTGCTCCAGCAGTTCCCACTGGTCCCGCCAGCCCACCAGATGGTCCTGCCGCCCCGTCACCAGCAGATGCGGCCCGGTGTGCGTGCCGAACCGTGCCTCCGGGGTCTCGGTCAGCATGTACGCCTTCAGCAGCGCGGCCGCGTCCTCACGGTGATGGGCGCGGATCCCGGGCAGCACATGGTCGCGAAACGCGTTCCAGCCGCTCTCGTCCTGGTGCACGGCGATCGACGCGAACACCTCGCGGTCCGCCGGGTCGAGGGACGCCAGCAGCGCCTCGTCACGCGTGAGCACCTCACGCTCCGGCAGCACCCGCTCGCTGCTCGGCTTGACCAACGGAGCGAGGAGGGCCGTGCCGAGGATCTGCGCGCCGCGCTCGGCGACGACATGCCGGGCGAGCTGACCGCCGTAGGAGATCCCCACGACGGCGAAGGGCTCGTCGCCGATGACCTTGTCGACGAACCGCAGTACCGCCTCGCCCATGGCCTCGGCGGTGACCGGGCCGGACAGCCGCGGCGAGCGCCCCGAGCCCGGCAGGTCGACGTACAGCCGACGCCAGCCCTCCCGCTCGGCGAAGACGGGTTCGAGGGGCAGCAGAAGCCGGTGGTCGATGGTGTAACCGTGCAGCAGCAGTACGGGGGTGCCGGCGCCGAACTCGACATGGTGGAGCAGTTGTTCTGTCATGGGTCCACGCTCCAACGGTGACACTGGTGTGAGGGTCAAGCCCACAGGTCAGGCCGCGGTCGGGGGTGCCGTGCGGCGGGCCGGGCAGGGGTGTTCGGCGAGGGCCGGATCCTGGTTCGCCGGTTCCGGGCGGTGCTCGTGCACGCGTACGGCGTCGATGTACTCGGCCATGGCGTCGCGGTCGCGGATCAGGGAGCGGATGCGTTCCGTCATACGGTCGCGCTGACGCTCCAGGGTGGCGATGATCTCCGGTGACGGGTTGGGGAAGTGGATGACACGGGGCTGGTGCAGACACGGCAGGATCCGCCGGATGATGCGGGTGGGCAGACCGGCGTCCAGCAGACCGCGGATCTGCAACACCCGGTCCACGTACCGCTCGTCGTAGGAGCGGTAGCCGTTCGGGGAGCGCTCGGAGAAGATCAGGCCCTGCTCCTCGTAGTACCGCAGCAGTCTGCGGGAGGTGTTGGTGCGCTCCGACAGTTCACCGATGCGCATGGGAGTTCCTTTCTCGAAGGGCGGCACCCGGATCTTGCGGGGACGGCACCCGGACGGCCCCCGAACCCCCCGTGACGGCGGGACGTTCGAGGGCCGTGCGCCGTGCTACGCGCTGGGCCGCTTCGCGGGGAAGCCGTGGCTGCGGGCGAGGACGGCGACCCCGAGCACCGGCAGCAGGAGCAGCAGCATGGTCCAGGGGAAGGAGTCGCTGCCGATCGCGTCGAGCAGGATGCCGCCGAGGATGCCGCCGCCCGCCATGGCGACGTTCCACAGCGTGACGAGCATCGCCTGGGCCGCGTCGGCGGAGTCCCCGCCGGCGTCGCCCGCGGCGGTCTGCAGCAGCGTGGGCACACCGCCCCAACCGAGGCCCCACAGCAGGGCGGCGACGTACACCAGGGCGGTGTTGTCGGAGAGCACCGCCAGCAGTGCCGCGGACACGGCGACCAGTAGGGCGCTGGCGATGGTCAGCGCACGCAGCCGGCGGTGGATCTGGGCGCCCACGATCCAGATGCTGGCCAGCGACGCGGCACCGAACACCAGCAGCACCAGGTCGGTGCTGCCGCCCATGCCCAGGTCCTTGAGGAAGGTGGCGACGTACGCATACAGGATGGTGTGCGCCAGGACGAAGACCAGCGTGACGAACAGGACCGGGGCCACACCCGGGACCCGCAGCGCACCCAGCATCTTCGGGCGTTCACCGCGCTCCTGCCCCGGGTAGTCCGGTACGGCGGCGACGATCCACAGCAGCAGCACGACGGTGAGCCCCGTCATCGCCAGGAACGCCGTGCGCCAGCCCAGCGTCTCGCCGAGGAAGGTGCCTGCCGGCACGCCGAGCGACAGCGCCACCGGAATACCCGCCATGGCGACGGCGATCGCCTTGCCCTGCAACGGGACGGGCGCCATGCGCCGCGCGTACCCGGCGAGCAGGGCCCAGGCCAGACCGGCGGCCACACCCGCGACGAACCGCGCCACCATCGTCACGCCGTAGACCGACGACACGGCCGTGACGGTGTTGGCCACGGCGAAGCCCGCCATGGCGGTCAGCAGCAGCAACTTGCGCCGCCACGCCGAGGTGGCCGCGGTCAGCGGGATCGCGGTCAGCGCGGTGCCGATCGCATAGATCGTCACCGTCTGGCCGGTCGCCGACGCGCTCACATGCAGGTCGTCGCTCATCGCGGGGAGCAGGCCCGCCGGGAGCGTCTCGGTGAGGCTCGTGATGAAGACCGCCGTGGCGAGAGCCAGCAGGGCGAACAGCGGAAGCTTCTGCCGCTCCTCGCTCCCGCCCTTGCCATCGGGCGCGGCTCGGCTGTCCTTTCCGGGGGCGGTGGTGGTGTCTGGTGAGGTGCTCATGTGGTGATCTCCGGATGTTCGGGGACGGGGTGGATCGCGTAGGGCGCCGTGGGTCGTTCGGACGGCCGGCTACGGGTGGCCGAGGCCGCCGTCGACCGGGAGTCGGGCGCCCGTCGTGAACGTGGCGTCGGTGGCGAGGAAGAGTGCGGCACGCGCCACCTCCTCGGCGGAGCCGAGCCGGCCCAGCGGAGGCAGGGGTGCCGCGCCGCCGGCCGGCGCCTCGATACAGCTTGGTGCCACGGCGTTCACGCGGATGCCGCGGGCGATGAGCTCGGCGGCGAGCGCACGCACGGAGGCCGGGGTCGGGGCAGGAGCGGTGAGCACGACCGCGCCGTGGTCCACGAGGTACGGCAGCAGTGGACGCGCCGTCGGTACGGCGTCGGCGAACACGAGGTCGATGCCGCCGACGGGCCCGAGAGCGGCCTCGACGGCGTCCGGCGCGACCACGCGCGCCGCGGAGCCCAACTCGACGCCCGCGTGGTGCCGCTCCTGCGCGGTACGCGCGGTCAGCAGCACCTCCGCGCCGCCCTCCACGAGCCGCTTGGCGATGGCCAGCCCGATCCCGGTGGCCTGCCCGACGACCACGGCCCTTCTGCCCGCGTACCTGGCCATGCCTACCGCTCCCTCCTCATGGCGCCGCTGCCGGACGCGCCGCGGCACCCGACGGCAACGACTGTGCGCGGCGGCGCTTCGGAGGGACTTCGGGGCCGCTGACGGTCCACTGACGGTGGCCGCCCGGGCCGCCCCGTTGGGGGGCGGTTCGTGTGGGCGGTTCCGGGGTGGGGGCTGGACTCGGTCTGCCGTTCCGGTGGCGATCGGACATGGCCCGCCGTCCCGGGACCTGTACGGTTGCACGCATGCGGTTTGGGGTGCTCGGGCCACTTGTGGTGTGGGACGACGAGGGGGAGACGGTCACGGTCCCCGAACTCAAGGTCCGGGCCCTGCTCGCGGATCTGCTCGCGCACGACGGGAAGCCGGTCTCCGCCGACCGCCTCGTCCACGACCTGTGGGGCGATGCGCCGCCCGGCAAGCCGAGCGGCGCGCTCCAGGCCAAGGTCTCCCAGTTGCGCCGGGTGCTCGGCCGGGACCGCGTCGTACGGCAGGCACCGGGCTACCGCCTGCGGCTCGACCCCACGGCCGACGAGGTGGACGCCGACCGCTTCCACGCGCTCGTCGCCGAGGCCCGCCCCGTCCGCGACCCCCGCGCCAGGAACGCGCTGCTCACCAAGGCCCTCGACCTGTGGCGGGGACCGGCCTACGCCGACTTCGCGGACGAGGAGTTCGTACGGGGGGCCTCGCGGCGCCTCACCGAGCAGTGGCTGTCCGTGCTGGAGGAGCAGGCGGAGGCCCGCCTGGAGGCGGGGGACCACGTCCTGCTCGCCGGCGAACTGGCCGACCTGGTGGCCCGGCACCCCCTGCGGGAACGCCTGCGCGCCCTCCAGATACGGGCGCTCTACCTGGCCGGCCGCCAGAACGAGGCCCTCGCCTCGTACGAGGCCCTGCGCGCCCACCTCGCCGAAGAACTCGGCGTGGACCCCAGCCCCGCCCTCGGCGCCCTCCACCAGGCGGTGCTGCGCCAGGACCCGGAGCTGGGGCAGACGTTCACCACCACGCCGCCCACGGCGGCCGATCCGGCGGCGACGGCACCCCGCACGACCCCGATGGCCCCCGGCACGTCAGCGCCCGCGTCCGGCGCCACTCCGGCCACGCTCGCGACAACCCCGACCGTCGCCCCGGTGATCCCGAGTCCCCCCACCAGAACCCCCCACTCGAACCTCCCCGCCCCCCTCACTCCCCTCATCGGCCGCACCGACGCCCTGACCCGACTCTCCCAACTCCTCGACTCCGCCCGCCTGGTGACCCTCACCGGGCCCGGCGGTGTCGGCAAGACGCGCCTCGCCGTGGCTGCGGCCGCCTCGGCGACGGCGGAGGAACTCCCCGACGGCGTCTGGCTCGTGGAGTTCTCCGGGGTCCGGGCCAGTACCGCCGCCGACCTCGCCCAGGTCGTCGCCTCCGCACTCGGCATCCGCGACGACGCCCCGTCCGCGCTGCCGGGCACCGGAGCGCCGTCCCCGTCCCCGGCTCACCGCCTCGCCGCCGTCCTGCGGGACCGCCGGACCCTGCTCGTCCTGGACAACTGCGAGCACGTCGTCGACGCCGCCGCTGAACTCACCGAGCTGCTGCTGCGCACCGCCCCCGGACTGCGGGCCCTGGTGACCAGCCAGGAACCGCTCGGCCTCACGGGCGAGGCCGTGTTCCTCGTGGAACCGCTCCACAACGACGACGCCGTACGGCTGTTCACCGAGCGGGCCGCCGCCTCCGCCCCCGGCTTCCCCGGCGACCCGGACGCCGCCGACCCGGCCGACCGGGCCGCCGTCGCCGAGATCTGCCGCCGACTGGACGGCATCCCGCTCGCCCTGGAGCTGGCCGCGACCCGGGTACGCGCCTTGGGGGTGCGGGAGCTGGCGGACCGGCTTGGTGACCGGTTCCGGATCCTGACCGCCGGGAAGCGGGGTGCGCCCGCCCGGCAGCAGACCCTGCGGGCGATGATCGACTGGAGCTGGGAGCTGCTCAGCGCGCCGGAACGCATCGTGCTGCGCCGTCTCGCCGTGCACAGCGACGGCTGCGACCTGGCCGCCGCCGAAGCGGTGTGCGCGGGCGACGGCGTGGCCCGCGAGGAGGTGCTCGACCTCGTCACGCGGCTCGTCGACCGGTCCTTCGTGGTCGTCGTCGAGGGCCCGGTCGGGCCCCGCTACCGGCTTCTGGAGTCCGTCGCCGCGTACGCCACGGAGCGGTTGGACGAGATGCAGGACCTCACCGCCGTACGCGATCGCCATCTGCGCCACTACCTCGCGCTCGCCGAACGCGCCGAGTCCCGGCTGCGCTGTGCGGGGCAGCGCTCCTGGCTCGCCCGCCTGGACGCGGAGACGGGCAATCTGCGGGCCGCGCTCGACGAGGCGGTGCGCCGCGCCGCCGCCGGGCAGGCCGACGAGGCCGTACGACTGGCCACCGCCCTGTCCTGGTGGTGGCTGCTGCGCGGCCGGCTCACCGAAGCGCGCCGCAGACTGTCGGCCGTCCTGGCCGTTGCTTCCGAGGTCCCCGAACTCGCCCTGCTGCACGCCGCGTTCGCGCTCCTGACCGGCGACCACGCCGAGGCGGCGACCGCCGCGACGGCCGACGCCGTCCCCGACCCGGTACGCCGGGCCCGGGCCCTCTGGCTGTGTGCGTACGGCCTGTTCAGCGCGGGCGAGGTGACCGCCGGCGCCGAGCTGAACGCGCGGGCGCTGGACCTCTTCGACGGTGCGGGCGAGCAGTGGGGCACCGCCGCCGCGCTCGGCCTGCGCGCCACCCTCGCCCTGGTCCACGGCGACCTCGACGCGCTCGGCCGGGACGGGCGGCGCAGCGCCGAGCTCTTCGGTGAGGTGGGCGACCGATGGGGCGAGTTGCAGACGGTGTCGCCGCTCGCCGCGCTCGCCGAGATCAAGGGCGAGTACGACGAGGCGGCCCGCCTTCAGCGGGAAGGGCTGCGGCTGGCGCGGGAACTGGGCCTGGAGGCCGAGGTGTCGGCGCGGCTGTCCGGGCTCGGCCGGCTCGAACTGCTGGCCCGTCAGTGGGAGCAGGCGCGCAGTCTGCACGAGCAGGCACGTCGTATCGCCGCCGAGCAGGGCTACAAGTACGGCGAGATCCACTCCGAGATGGGCCTCGCTCTCGGCGCGCGCCGCTCCGGCGACCTCGACGCCGCCGAGGCCCACCTGCTGCACATCCGCGACGGCTTCGCCGACGTCTCCTCGGAGGCGGGCGACCATCTGCTGCTGGCCGAGCTCGGCTTCATCGCCGAACTACGCGGTGACGCCGACCAGTGCGTGCGCCATCACCTGCGCGGACTGGACGTCGCCCGCTCCCTCGGCGAGCCGCGCGCGCTCGCCCTGTCCCTGGAGGGCCTCGCGGGAGCGGCGGCCCTGCGGGCCTGCGCGTCTGCCGCCGGGTGCGCGGCGCTGCTGCTCGGAGCGGCGGACGCGGCCCGCCGAGAGGTGGGCGCCCCGCTGCCGCCCGCCGAGCGCGGTGACGTCGACCGCGTCACGGCGGCCGCACAGGCGGTGCTGGGTGGGGCGGCCTTCACGGAGGCGTTCGAGCGCGGGGCGCGGCTCACCGTGGAGGAAGCGGTGTGCCGGGCGCGTACGACGCTCGACTGGGACGGTGACCAGGCCGGTTGAGGACCGGCCTGCGGGTGCGTGTCTTCGTGATCCTCACTTTTGTGGTGGCGCGGACGGACATCGCCCCATGTCCTTCTCCGCCGAGGGAATGATCGTCCGCACCAGGTCCGTGGTGCGCTCCACCAGGTCGGCCCGGTCGTCGAGCACCCACGAGATGTGCTGGGCGCCGAAGAAGGCCGAGACCAGGACGGTGGCGAGCGTCTCGGGCGCCGGCTGGTCGTCCTCCGTGCTCGCTTCGCGATCCCTGGCCAACCATGAGGTGATCAACAGGGTGTACGCCTCGTACGGCAGCGGGAGCCGGACGCCGATCAGCTGCCGCTCGAGCTGCAGCCGCGCTCCGGCCTGGATGACCGTCTCGTCGCGGAACGCCGTGGCCGTCCGGAGCAGGAGTTCGGCGACGGAGCCGAGGGGCGGGAGCGCCAACTCCTCCACGGCCTCGGCGATCTCGCCGATCCGGCCGTAGAACTGGTCGGTCACCGCGAGCGCGAGGGCGTCCTTGTTCTCGTAGTGGAAGTAGACGGCCCCCTTGGTCGTCCCGGCCGCCTCGGCCACGTCCAGGATGGTGACCGCCGGATACCCCTTGGCAGCGAACGCCTGGGCGGCGGCCGTGAGTATGCCATTCCTCGTCCGTACCGCGCGCTCCTGCTTCAGCTGCCTGCTCTGTGGCGGGAGTTGAGCCCCGAAGGCTTCACCGGCCATTCCCATGGTGATCCCTTTACACTCTTTTGAAGAAACCTGCTCGAAGGTATATTTGGCGATCTGGGGACAGGCTACGTCGGCCTGCCCGAGTTCTAGGGGGAGAGACGATGTATCAGCGCCGTCTTCGGCGAGAGAATCCCGACCACCCCGCCCGCGCGGTTCCGGCACTCGACTTCGAGCGGACCGTGGCTCGCCGGCTCGTGCACCGGGCCGCCGTGGCGGAGGTCTTCGTCACTGACGCGGTGGTGCTCGGCGAGGACCACTTCCTGGTCGCCGGCCAGTGGCCGCGTGACCACGCGCTCTACCACCCCGACGCCCAGCGCAGAAGCGACCCCCTGCTGTTCGCCGAGACGATCAGGCAGGCGCTCGTCTACCTCGCGCACTGGCACTACGAAGTCCCGCTCGGCCACCGTTTCGTGGGATACGACATGGACTTCGAGATCACCGACCCGGACGCGCTGTGCGTGGGCGGCCGGCCGCTGCCGGTGGAGCTGGAGGCGCGCTGGCAGTGGACCGACCGCCGCCCGCCCCGCCGTTACGGCGCCCGGCTGGAGGTCGCGCTCTCCGTCGGTGGCCGCCGCTGCGGCCGCGGCAGCCTGCGGGTGGTGGCGCTCGACGAGCGCAGCTATCGGATCGTCCGCGGGCGGATCGGCCGGGCGGAGTGCGTGTCCCTCGCGGCCGAGGAGTCGTGCGGACGTGTGGAGCCGGGCCTGGTCGGCCGACTGCGGGACAAGGACAGTGTGCTGGCGCGCGGTTCGTCGGCCGACGAGTGGCTGCTGCGGCCGAACCTCGATCACGCCATCCTGTTCGACCATCCCACCGATCACCTGCCGCTGATGGTGCTGCTCGAGGGCTTCCGCCAGCTGGGCCACCTGATGACGCATTCGGCGACGCCGCGGCCCGGCGGCCCCGCGTTCAGCCTGGTGTCGGCGGCCGTCGACTGTCTGGCCTTCGCGGAACTCGACCTGCCCACCCGACTCGTCGTACGCGAGAAGGTGGCGGCCGGAGATCCGACGGTCGTGGAAGCGCGGGCCGAGCGACGGCTGCGTCTCGACGCGCTCCAGGGTGACACTGTGGTCGCGAGCTGCGCATCGGTGTGGGCTCCGGTGCGGCTCGCCGCGGAGGTTGACCGGCCCGTCGGTCTGCCCGTGCCCTGTGCCTAGTTCGTGAGGGCCGACGCCGTCCTCGAGCACGGGCACACCACAACACCCCATGCCCGCCTCCTCTGCTGACTGGGCATGGTCGGACGCACCGCTTACATACCGTCGAGACGGAATCGTACTGGAGCATGGCGGAAAATCGAAGGGCTCGACGCGTCTTCGCGCACGGGTGGCGCCCTCAACAGCCCATACCGGGCCGGAATGAAGGAAGGACACCGTGACGGACGCCGACATACGACGAGTTCGAGCCACGCCGAGCGGACCGTCCGCGGGGCTCGACCTCGACGCGGTTCGCCGGGCGGCGGATGCGGCACACCGTGGCAGCCGCGAGGCGCAGCGGGAACGGCGGCTGACGGACGGGGCGGTCACCGCTCTGGAGAACGCGGGCTTCGCCCGGCATTTCGTCCCGCGGCGCTGGGGCGGCGCCGAGGGGACGTTCGCCGAGGTGTTCCGTGCGGCTGCCACGGTGGGGGAGGGGTGCGCCTCGGCCGCGTGGTGTGCTGTCCTGTGGGCGGCGCACGGGCGGTTCGCGGCGCTGCTGCCGGAGGAAGGGCAGAAGGAGATCTGGGGCGAGGGCCCCGACGTCCGGATCGCCGCCGCCCTCATGCCCCCGACGGGAAGCGCCTCCAGGGTCCCCGGGGGGTGGCTCCTCCAGGGCGAGTGGGATCTGGCCAGCGGCGTCGACCACGCCCACTGGGTGCTGCTCGCCGCGCCGGAGACCGGCGAACAGGGCTGGCCGGTCCGGGTCTTCGCCGTCCCCGCACGCCTCGTGACCGTGCGCGACACCTGGAACGCCACGGGGCTGCGCGCCACCGGCAGCAACACCATCGTCCTGGGCGCGACCGTGGTGCCCGACGGCCGCACAGTCCCCCTCGCCGCGCTGCTCGCCGGCGACGGTGGGGAAGACGTGCCCCGGTGCCACGCCGCGCCCGCCCATCTCGCGGGCGGGCTCATGTTCTGCGCCCCCGCGGTCGGCGCGGCCCGCCGTGCCCTCGTCGTCTGGACCCGCTGGGCCCGGACGGCCACGCCTGATGGCGTACGGCCCCTGGACCGCGGGTCGGTGCGGGAGCGCTTCGCCCGCTCGGCCGCGGAGATCGAGGCCGCCGAACTGTTGCTGCGTACGGCGGCGGACAGGGCGGACGCCGGGGCGATCACCGAGGCGGTGACAGCGGCCAACCGGCGGGACGCCGCCCTCGCGGTGGACTGGCTGGCCACGGCGGTCGACCGGCTCTTCCGCACCGGCGGGGCGCATCTGCGCGACGCGGAAGGCGAGTTGCACCGGCACTGGTCCGACATCCTGACCGTCGCCTCCCACGGCGCACTGCGCCTGGAACCGGCCGCCGAGGCCTACGCCCGCTCCCTCGACGCCGACAGGGGCGGCGATGCCTGACACACCTGGGCGGACCCCCCGACGGCTGGTGTTCAGCGACGTCGATGAGACCCTGCTCGGCGGCAAGAGCCTGTTCGACTTCCTGGAGTTCTACTTCGCCGGGCGGTACGGCGCCGACGGAGCCCGGCACGCGGCGGGGACCCGGCGTCGTATCGCCGCCCTCGTGGCCGCGGGCTCCCCGCGAGAGGTGGGAAACCGGGCCTACTACGAGGCATGGCGGGGTGAACGGCTGGACGCGGTGACGGACTGGGGTGCCCGATGGTTCGCCGGGAGGAGCGGCACGCCGGGCTTCTATGTGCCCGCCGTGCGCGCGGCGCTGCGCGAGCACCGCAACGCCGGGGACCATGTCGTGCTGGTGTCGGGTTCCCTTCCCGCGGTGGTGGATCCCGTCGCGGCCGATGTCGGCGCCCGCCATGTGCTCTGCACCCGACCCGAGGTGCGGGACGGCGTCCTGACCGGAGCGGTGGTCGGCGAGCCGTGCATCGGGGAGGGGAAGCGAAGAGCCGTGCGGGGCCTGACCGAGGACTACCCGCACATCAGCCTGTCCGACTGCTACGGATACGGAGACCACGCCTCGGACCTGCCGATGCTCACCGAGGTCGGACACCCCGTCGTCGTCGGCGGCAGCCCGGACCTGCTGGCGGAGATTCCCGACGCCCTTGTCCTGCCGGGCGGCGGACCGGTCTGAGCCGGGCGGGCGCCGGCCGCCGGCTGCCGTCGTCCCACGGTCATGCGCTGCGCTCCTCGTCGCTCGGAGACAGCAACTGCCAGATCTGGCAGACCTGTTCGGCGCCGCCACCGAGCCCGGTCGCCGGCGCCGTGTAGTACATCCCGAACATCAGCGCCACGACCAGCGAGCTGATCAGCTCCGGGCGCTGTCGGGTGGTCAGCTCCCGCTGCTCCTGGGCCTCGCCGATCAGCCGGGTGAGGGCGGCCGACAGATCACTGATGACGTTGGGTACGCGTCCCTGGGTACAGCCCTCGTCGAAGGCGAGCCGGATGCCGGCACGGAACCGGAGGTCCGACTGCATTCGGCGTACGAAACCGACCGTGACACGACGCAGGTTCGCGAGCGGCGGGTCACCCTCACCGATCTCCTGAAGCAGTTCCTGCCCCACTCGGTCGAACGCCGAGGTGAACACGTCGGCAAGGGCGTCCTTGGACGGGAAGTGGGCGTACAACGCGCCCTTGGTCATGCCGACATGGGTCGCGATGCGCTGGAGATTGGCGCCTGCGTAGCCATGTCGTGAGAACTCGTCGGCTGACGCGTCCAAGAACCGCTCATGCGTCCGCGAAGCCCTCTCCTGTTTGGCCACGATGTCCCTCCATCGGCGCTCGGTCACTCGCAAAACAGTTGCTGGCGAATCTTTTCCTGTTGGTGTGGCGCTTACAAGCCTGGGAGGGGATGCGGCTCTCATGGCCGTGGCTCTTTGGCCGGATCGGTGAGTGCCTCGAACGCTGGGCTGGGGCGATGAGATCGCGAGTGGCGGCTCCGGCGCTCAGGGATACCTCTCTGAACAGCGGGCGACTGCCCGCAGGAACCGCTGGGAACGGTCTCCCCTGCCTGGAGGCGGGCGGCGGATTTCGTCGTGAACTCGGTTCGCGATCGACACCACTCCGCACGCGCGCCCCGACGCCGAGTACGCCGACGAGCGGACCATGGTGCGGGTCCGCAAGCAAGGGCTGAGACCGCCGGCTGCCCGATTGGCCCTACCAGTTTTGTGCGCCGCCTGCCGTCGGCGAGGACGACGGTGAGCCACGCCTCAACCGGCAAGGAAACCTGTTGGCACTGATCCGGAAATCGATGCATCAGCGGGCAGGTGGCCTGCCGGGCCGCCACCGTGCCAGGGTGAGCGGGCAGCGGGTTCAGGTGCGGGTGGTCGACCAATCTTCTGGATGCCGACAGCCGCGTGCTGTGGGAGATCCACAACCCGGACAACCTCGCAACCTGTCGTCAGTGGTGACCCCTCCGGTGGCCACTCGGTGGCCGGACGCCTTTGGACGACGCAATGAGAGGTAGCACAGGTCAAGCAGCCGCACATGCTCTGATCAGGCAGAACGTCACTCAGCAGCACGACCGGGCACCACGCAGCACGAACGCTCACGGTCTCGTAATGCGTAGGTCTCGGGTTCGAATCCCGAAGGCGGCTCCACCTGAGGCCAGGTCAGATGCGCTCTGACCTGGTCTTTTGCGTTGCGCCACTGACGGTCCGTCAGGTTGTGGGGTGACTGTCGGGGAGGGGGGCGCAAGGGGTGCGCATCAGGATCCGGTTATCCAGGCCTGTGACCTGGCTTTTTGTGGCAGGTGGCGATTCCCCTGTCGAGGTCTTGTGGCAGTCGGCGTGTCGGTGGCTGGGGATCGGTGGTCAAGGCGGGGCGAAAAGAGGGGTTGCGCACCGGATCCTGGGTGTGGGCAGCAATGAGCGCGGAGGCTTCTTCCCGGCCGTGGGCATCCTGGACGCCGGATCCGTGAAGATCTAGAGATCAGGAGTTTCTGTCGGGGTCCTACACATGCCCGGCGAGGCTCCCGGCCGATGCTGTCGCGCTGTACCGCTCGGTCGGCGACCGGAGCGGGGAGGTCCGGACTTCTGCACCACTTGGCGGGACGCGACCCGGCAGAATATGCGCCAGCAGGAGCGGCCGGCCGTATGCCGGTATCTGTATCCCAGCACGCAGCAGCCGCTGCTGGGTGCGTACTTCGAGGATGAAGTGTCTGAGGAGGACAAGGCGCTGTGCCTGGCGTACTGGGAGTCCACCGAGCCGGGTGTGAGAAGCCAGAAGGTCGCTGACGTCGGATCGAGCGCCATTTCGGACCTTGCGGCCACGAGGCTGGGGTGGGCGGGTGTCTTTCCGTGCGAGGAAGCGGAGTGCCAAGGTTTCCTGCGATGCCTGTCATGAAGTCACGCCGAAGCGCGCCGTGCGGCGGAGCAACGTCCCACCGCTCGTCTGCGGTCGGCCCACTCACTCGTATCTGCTTCGTCGTACCCGTGGGCCTCACGCCCAGGTGATCAGGCGCTTCGGCTGCTCCAGGATCGCCGCCACGTCGGCGAGGACCTTGGAGCCCAGCTCCCCGTCCACCAGGCGGTGGTCGAAGGAAAGCGCCAGCGTGGTGACCTGGCGGGGCTTGACCTTGCCCTTGTGGACCCAGGGTTGGAGCTTGATCGCGCCGACCGCGAGGATCGCGGACTCGCCGGGGTTGAGGATCGGCGTGCCCGTGTCGACGCCGAAGACGCCGACGTTCGTGATGGTCACCGTGCCGCCCTGCATCGCGGCCGGCGAGGTCTTGCCCTCGCGGGCCGTGGCCACCAGTTCGCCGAGCGCCTCGGCGAGTTGGGGGAGCGTCTTGACGTGCGCGTCCTTGATGTTCGGCACGATCAGACCGCGGGGCGTGGCGGCCGCGATGCCCAGGTTCACATAGTGCTTGCGGACGATCTCCTGGTTGGCCTCGTCCCACGACGCGTTGACCTCGGGGTTCCGCTTGATCGCGACCAACAGGGCCTTGACGATCAGGAGGAGCGGGCTCACCCGCAAGCCCTGCATCCCGTACTTGTCGGGGGCCTGCTTCAGCTCCTCGACCAGCTTCATCGTGTGCGTCACGTCGACCGTCACGAACTCGGTGACATGCGGCGCGGTGAACGCCGAGCCGATCATCGCCGCGGCCGTGGCCTTGCGGACACCCTTGACCGGGATACGGGTCTCCCGTACCGCGTCGTACGTGACGACGGGGGCGGGAGCCTGGACCGGGGCGGCCGGGGCCTGCTGAACGACCGGCTCCGGGGTGGGTGCCGGGGCCACCGCCGCGTGCACGTCCTCGCGCGTGATGATGCCGTCCGGGCCGGACGGTGTGATCGTCGCCAGGTCGACGCCGAGGTCCTTGGCGAGCTTGCGGACCGGGGGCTTGGCCAGCGGGCGGGCGGCGGGCGGCGCGGCGTGTCCGTTCAGCTCGCCCTGGATCGCGCTCGCCGCGTAGTACGTACCCGCCTGCGGGGCCTGCGCCTCGGGGGACTGCTGGGCGGGGACTTCGGCGCCCTTGCGGGGGCGGCGCTTGGTGGACGACTCGGCGACGCCGTAGCCGACGAGGACCGGCTTGCGGCCCTCGGGCTTGGCCTCGTCGACAGCGGGAGCCTCGGCGGCGGGCGCCCCGACAGCGGGCGCTTGCTCGGCGGCGGGTGCTTCCGTGGCCGGAGCTCCGGCCCCTCCTGCCACGTCCACCGCGATGATCACCTGGCCCACGTCCACCGTCGTCCCCTCGGGGAAACGGAGTTCGCTCACCACACCGTTGAACGGGATGGGCAGTTCCACGGCGGCCTTGGCGGTCTCGACCTCGCAGACCACCTGGCCGTCGGTGACGGTGTCACCGGGCTGTACGTACCACTTGAGGATCTCCGCCTCGGTGAGTCCCTCGCCCACGTCGGGCATCTTGAACTCGCGGAGCCCCGACGCGTTCTCAGTCATCGTCGTCACGACCCTCTCCTCAGTACGCCAGCGAGCGGTCGACGGCGTCGAGCACCCGGTCCAGACCCGGCAGGTACTCCTCCTCCAGGCGTGCCGGCGGGTACGGCGCGTGATAGCCGCCGACCCGCAGGACGGGTGCCTCCAGGTGGTAGAAGCACCGCTCCGTGATCCGGGCGGCGATCTCCGCGCCCGTACCCAGGAACACAGGGGCCTCGTGCACCACGACCAGGCGGCGGGTCTTCTCCACCGAGGCCTGGACGGAGTCGAAGTCGATGGGCGACATCGAGCGCAGGTCCAGGACCTCGATCGACTTGCCCTCCTCCTGGGCGGCCGCGGCGGCCTCCAGACACACCTTCACCATCGGGCCGTACGCCACCAGCGTCAGGTCACTGCCCTCGCGCGCCACGACCGCCTTGTGCAGCGGACCCGGAATCGCGTCCTTGTTGACCTCGCCCTTGTCCCAGTACCGCCGCTTGGGCTCGAAGAAGATCACCGGGTCGTCCGACTGGATGGCCTGCTGCATCATCCAGTACGCGTCCGCCGGGTTCGAGGGGGAGACCACCTTCAGGCCCGCCACATGCGCGAACAGCGCCTCGGGGGACTCCGAGTGGTGCTCGACCGCGCCGATCCCACCGCCGTACGGAATCCGGATCACGACCGGCATCTTGATCTTGCCGAGCGCCCGCGCGTGCATCTTCGCCAGCTGCGTGACGATCTGGTCGTAGGCCGGGAAGACGAAGCCGTCGAACTGGATCTCCACCACCGGACGGTAGCCGCGCAGCGCGAGGCCGATCGCCGTGCCGACGATGCCCGACTCGGCGAGCGGGGTGTCGATGACCCGGTCCTCGCCGAAGTCCTTCTGCAGCCCGTCGGTGACCCGGAAGACACCGCCGAGCTTGCCGACGTCCTCACCCATGATGAGGACCTTGGGGTCGATGTCGAGGGCCGTGCGCAGCGACTCGTTGATCGCCTTGGCCAGCGCCATCTTCTCTGCCGCCATCGCTACTTGCCCTCCCCTTCATCCGCGAACGACGCCTGGTAGGCGGCGAACTGGGCCCGCTCCTCGTCGACGAGCGCGTGCCCGTCCGCGTACGCGTTCTCGAAGATCAGGGTCGGGTCGGGAGCGGGCATGACGCGTACGGCCTCGCGGACGCGGCGCCCGAGGTGTTCGCTCTCTTCCTCCACCGAGTCCAGATAGGCCCGGTCGGCCCAACCCTCGGCAGTGAGGTAGGTGGCGAGGCGCTGGACCGGGTCGCGCTGCCGCCAGCTCTCCACCTCAGTGGACATGCGGTAGCGCGTCGGGTCGTCGGAGGTGGTGTGCGCGCCCATCCGGTACGTGTACGCCTCGATCAGGGTGGGACCCTCGCCCCGGCGGGCCCGCTCCAGCGCCCACTTGGTGACGGCCAGGCAGGCCAGCACGTCATTGCCGTCGACGCGGACGCCCGGAAAGCCGAAGCCCTGCGCGCGCTGGTAGAGCGGGACGCGGGTCTGCTTCTCGGTCGGCATCGAGATCGCCCACTGGTTGTTCTGGCAGAGGAACACGACAGGGGCGTCGTAGACCGCCGCGAAGTTGAAGGACTCCATCACGTCGCCCTGGCTGGACGCGCCGTCCCCGAAGTAAGCGATCACGGCCGAGTCGGCGCCGTCCTTGGCGACACCCATCGCGTAGCCCGTGGCGTGCAGGGCCTGCGAGCCGATGACCAGGGTGTACAGGTGGAAGTTGTCGGCGTCCGGGTCCCAGCCGCCGTTGTTCACCCCCCGGAACATGCCGAGCAGGTTGGTCGGGTCGACCCCGCGGCACCAGGCGACGCCGTGCTCCCGGTAGCTGGGGAAGACGTGGTCGCCCTCCCGGACAGCCCGCCCCGAACCGATCTGGGCGGCCTCCTGGCCGAACGAGGAGGGCCACAGGCCGAGTTCGCCCTGGCGCTGCAGGGAGGTGGCCTCCGCGTCGAAGCGACGGGTCAGCACCATGTCCCGGTACAGACCGCGCAGCTCCTCGGGCGAGAGGTCGAGCCGGTACTCCGGGTGCTCGGTCCGCTCGCCCCGAGGAGTGAGCAACTGGACGAAGTCCGGCTCGGCCGCACCGGTCACGGTCAGCCACCTGCCCGTACGGTTCCGCTGTCCTCGACGGCCTTCTGCTGTGCGGCGAAGGCCGCGCCGAGGAATGCCTGGCTGCGTTCGGCGGTCCACCGCTGGGAGGCTTCGAGGCCGCGCAGCGCACCGGTGAACCGGGGGGCCACATAGCGGGCGAGGAGCTCGAAACTGCGCTTGGTCTGCTCGTGGGACGCCCAGTCCTGCACGTTGACCAGGAGCCGGCCGAAGCCTCCGGTGACCTCCTGGATCTGCTGGATCGTGGCGATGGCGTCGTCCACTGAGCCGATGATCGCGCCCATGTTGTCGACGGTCGACTCCAGCGCCTTGCGGGCATCGGCCGGGGAGAGCGCGACCGGCAGACCGAGGGTCTCGGCCCAGTACTCGTTGCGGTAGCGCAGCCACCCGTCGAGGACCTGGCTGAAGGCCTCCTCGCGGGTCTCCGCGATGTGCAGGGGCAGGGTGACGCGCCACGCGGAGCGGTCCGGGGTGCGCCCGTGCGCCTCGGCGGAGTCCTCCAGGTGGCGCCACTGCTCCTTCAGGTCGCTCGGTCCGCTGCCGGGCCTGGGCGCGCCGAAGGAGAGCGGGGTGACGCCGTGCTGCCCGGCCAGCCGCATGCTGAACGGGGAGGTCGCGCTGGACAGCGCGACCTGTATGCCGTCACGCGACCGGGGCCGCAACTGCAGCCGTGCGTCGTCGAGCCGGTACCAGCCGCGGTCCACGGTGAGCGGTTCCTCGGAACGCAGCAGGTGCAGCACCGTGTCGAGGGCCTCGGCGGTCCGCTGCCGGGTTTCGGCCGGCGCGATGCCGAGCTGATGCATGTCGGAGGGCAGCGAACCGGCTCCCACGCCCAGGATGAAGCGGCCGCGGGTCTGGTGGTCGAGCTGCACGGCACGCGCGGCCACCATGTACGGGTGGTGGTAGGGCAGGCTGATCACGCCAGTGCCCAGTTTGATGTGCCGGGTGCGCTCGGCCGCGGCGGCGATGAACAGCTCCGGGGAGGGGATGACACCCCAACCGGCGGAGTGGTGCTCGCCGACCCAGAACTCCTCGAAGTCGAGCTGGTCGAGCCATTCGATCAGCTCGAGGTCCCGCCACATGGTGAGGGTGGGATCCTCCCCGAGCGGGTGCAGCGGGGAGAGGAAGGCCCCGAACCGCAGGGGTTGTGAGGCTTCGGCTGTCATGTCGTTCCTTCCGGGGTGCTTCGTTGCGCGGCTACGTCGGTTCACCAGTCGGAGGCCGCCACGGCCGGTGCGCTCGGCGCGGCCCGTGTCCCGGCGGGTGCGGCCGGTTTCGGTGCCTTGCCGGCCGCCCGGTCGCCGTCCTGGGCGAAGCGCTCGCGCCAGATCCGCCGGGCGCGCGCGGACAGCGGGGCGTGACCCTCGAAGATCAGGTCGAGGAAGGAGGACGCCTCCTCGGCGTCGCGCAGCCTGCGCACCGACTCCTCGCCCGGCCTGGAGGTGATCAGCAGGTCGTTGATGACGGTGAGCTTGCCCTCGGGCAGTGTCCGCGCGCAGATCAGGGTGTTCATGATCTGCGAGCGGGAGTCCGGTCCTGACAGGTAGTCCAGGCACTCCTGGAACTCCCCCACCCGGCGCGGCTCACTGCCGAACTTGTACAGCGGCACCCACTGGCCGTCCGCCCCACGGCGCTCGACCACATCGCAGTCGCCCTCCACACCTTCACCGCCCTCGACGCCCGGTGCGGCCGCGATACGGAAACTCCAGCCGCGCTGCTCGAACTCCCCGTAGGCGTGCGGGACCGGCTCGATGAACGTGTCGTGCGAGAAGCTGACGTCGACCAGCCAGTCCGCGTCCTCCAGGCGGACCTTGAGCAGCATGTGCGCGAAGACCCTGGAGTACTCGTTGTGGTGCGGGCGCCACATGTACGCGCCTAGGAAGGAGACGTCGAAGCCGATCTCGCGCAGCACCCGGTGGAAGAGGGTGTGGTTCTCGAAGCAGGCGCCGCCGCGCCGGTCGGCGACGACCTTGTCGAAGAGCAGGTCGTCCTCCAGGACCAGCCTGCCTTCTATGGCGTCCAGCGATTCGAACGGCACGCTCAGCGCGTGTGCGCGGCAGATGTCGCGCAGGACGTCCAGGGTCGGGGTGAACGGGCCCGCATAGCCGATGCGCTGGGCGTAGGAATCCAGACGGAACACGGTGACTACCTCCTGTGCTGGCCGTTGTCCTCGGCCAGGAAGGCCGCGGCGTCGGCGATCAGGGGACGGATCGCGGGCTGGCCGAGGGCGAGCACCTCGAATTCGGGTGCGCGCTCCTCCTCGGCGGCCGCACCCGCGGGCGGCTCCTGCGTGTTGCTCACCTGGAGCGACTGGAAGGCCTCGATGAACGGGCGCCGCAGGGCCTCGTAGCGTTCGATGCCCGTGGCGGTGTCGCCGCGCAGTGCGCTGTCGACCATCTCGGTCAGGCAAGCGGCGTCCTGGAGCGAGGTGTTGAGGCCTTGGCCGCCGAAGGCGTGCATGCCGTGCGCGCTGTCGCCGACCAGCACGACGTTGTCCAGGTTCCAGGTCTTGGTGCGCACGAAGTGGTGCTGTACGCGGCGGACCTGGTCCCAGTCCTTGACGTGCTCGGCGATCCAGTCGGCGAGCCGGGGCACGACCCCGGACAGCGTCTCTACGAGGAGCTCGATCGGGCCATCGGTCACCTGCGCCGCGGTCGCCGAGTCGGTGATCCACACCAGGACGAGGCCCTCCTCGGCGCGGCGGGTCTCCAGCAGATAGCCGTGCGCCCCGAAGTGCGCGCGGGCCACGCCGTCCCAGCCGGGCGGGCTCGGCACGACGACGTCCAGGTACGAGCCGGTGGAGGGCACCACCTCGGCCGGGATGCCCGCCAGTTCGCGGATCGTGGAGGAGCGTCCGTCGGCGGCGAGCACGAACCGCGCGTCGACGGCCAGCCGCTGCTCGGGGGTGACGACGGTGAGCGTGCTGCGGGCTCCGTCCCGGCCGCGGGTCAGCGCCTGCGTCTCCGCCTCCCACACCACCGTCACGTTCGACAGCTCGGCGAGCTCGGCGAGCAGCAGCCGCACCAGGTCGAAGGAGCGGATGGACAGCGCGTGCGGTACGGGGCTGCCGTCGAGTTCGTCGTAGCGGTAGCGCGCGGCGAGGTGACCGCCGAAGTAGATCTCGGCGCCCGGGATGATGCCGGCGCCCTCGGTGAGACGGTCGAGCAGACCGAGCTGGTTGAGCAGGTGCAGGGTGACGGGCTGGACGATGTTCACTACGGCCGGGGCGCCCGGTGGGGGGCCGCCGGGCGCCGGCTCGGGGCGGCGTTCCAGCAGGGTGACCTGCCAGCCCTGCCGGCCCAGGGCCAGGGCGGCGAGCAGGCCCACCGGGCCGGCCCCCACCACGCAGGCGTCTGCCGTCGTGCGGACAGCGGTAGCCGACTCATCAGCCATGGGCTCTACACCTTCTTCTCGGGTTCGGGGCTGCGGACGCTGCGGCGCCGCAGTTGACAGGTGATGCGTCCGGTGGCGATGCGCCGCTCGCGCTGGTCGTGCACCGTGACCTCGTACGTCGCCACGGACGTGCCCACGAACAGGGGGGTGCAGATGCCGGTGACCGATCCGGAGCCACGTGCGGCCCGATGGTGGGTCACGGACAGCTCCTGGCCCAGGACCATGCCGCCGACACCTGCCTCCAGGACGGCGGCCAGCGAGCCGAGGGTCTCGACCAGGGCGGCGCTGGCCCCTCCGTGCAGAAAGCCGTAGTACTGGCGGTTGCGGTCCAGCGGGAGGCTGCCCACGATCCGCTCCGGATTCCAGTCCTCGACGACGATGCCGAGGCTGGTGGTCAGCAGATCGGGCCGGGTCAGCGTCTCCATGTCGAAGGGCGCCTCGAAGACGGCCTCCTGCCCGGGCTGTTCGCCGGTCTGCTCCACGGGCGCGCTCATGCGGCGACACCCGCCCTCGGGCGGCCCACGGCCACCAGGCCACTGAGCCAGCCGTACTCGGGGGCCGCGGCGCCGTCGGGCTCCGTGACGGCCGAGGCGAGCAGCGGCAGCCGCTCGCTGCCCTGACCGGCCTTGCGCAGCAGTACGACGGCGGCGGCGTCCGAGACGGGCAGCGCGCCCACCAGATCCTGATCCTCCGTCAGCCGCTGCTGCACCGACGAGGCCCGCTCGTTCGCGGCCGTCTCGACGCCCACGATCACGACCTGGTCCGCGGCGTCCGACTCCAGCAGCGAGTCGGCGAGCAGCAGGGCCTGGCCGCCCGGGTCGGTCAGGTGGGACAGCGACGTCAACGGCCCGGTGATGCCGTACTTCTTGGTGAGATGGCCGAGGATCGACGTGGTCACCGACTGGAAGAACAGCAGCGGGCTGTGCACCTTCCCGTCGACCATCCGCGCGGTCGCCGTGTCGCCGGTGACGGTGTCCCCGTACATGGTGGCGAGCACCATCGCGGTGCGCGGGCCGGCCTGGCCGACCAGGTTGTCCTCGGCCGCCGGGTCGCCGAGGCACTCGACGACGGCCGCGTTGACGATCGGGCTGAACCGGGACAGCACGAAGCCGACGACCTTGGGGAGTTCCTCCGCGGCGCCTCCCGGCACGCCCTCGGCCCGCTCGCCCCACGGCGCCAGACACGCGGCGCCGGCGACCGCGCGGGGGCGGACGAAGTCCGCCGCGGCGGGGGTGTTCGTACGTGCGGTCATGCTGCGTCCTCTCCTGCGCGCTCCAGCACCAGCGCTGCGTTCACCCCTCCGAAGGCCGCGTTGAGCGACAGGGCGTGCGTGATGTCGGCGGGCCGGGCCGCGTTCGGTACGTAGTCCAAGTCGCAGTCCGGGTCGGGTTCCTGGTAGCCGAGCGTGGGGGGCAGCAGCCCCTCGCGCAGGGCGAGCAGGGTGATGACGGCCTCGACCGCTCCGGTGGCCTCCAGCATGTGACCGGTACCGCTCTTGGTGGAGCTGACCGGGACGCTGGGGGCGTGCTCGCCGAAGATGCGGTGCAGCGCGGCGGTCTCGGCCACGTCGTTGAGCGGCGTACCGGTGCCGTGGGCGTTGACGTAGCCGATCTGCTCGGGCGCGATGCCGGCCCGCCGGATGGCGGCGCCCGCCGCGGCGGCCATGCCCTCACCGCGAGGGTGCGGCTGGATGACGTGGTGGGCGTCGGCGGCCATGCCCCAGCCCGCCACCTTCCCGAGGATGCCGGCGTTCCGCTCCCGTGCGTGCCGCACCGACTCCAGGACCAGCACGGCCACGCCGTCGCCCTGCAGCAGTCCCATGCGCCCCTTGGCGAAGGGGCGTACGACACCCTCCCTGCTCAGCGCCTTGCCCGAGTCGAACTTGGCGAAGACGTCCTCGGTGACGAGGTACGAGCCGCCCGCCACGACCACGTCCGCGCTGCCCCGGCTGATGAGCTCGGCGCCGTGCGCGATGGCGTTGGTCGACGCGACACAGGCGTTCACGAACGCCAGCCGCTGGCGGCCCAGGCCGAGTTCCTCACCGAGCCGCTCGGCGAGCCGCGAGGGCAGGCTGTCCAGTACCCGCGGGTCGGCCGGGGTTCGGCCGGCTGCGATGTCCTCCCAGAAGCCCCGGTTGCCGGAGTGGTCGCCCGCGGTGCCCAGCAGCACCGGCGCGTCCGCGCCGTTGTGCCGGGCCATCGCGAGCGCCGCCAGCGCACACGCCCGCAGGACCTCTCCCTGCCCGGGCGTGACGCCCGGCTTCACCGGGAGGCCCGGGATCTCGGGCCCTTCTCCCTCGTACGTCGCCGCTCGGTCCGCGTGGTACGGCGTCGAGTCGAACCGGGTGACCGGAGTGAAGCCGGTGTGGCCCGCGAAGAGCCCGTCGCGCAGGGCCTGCGCGCCGAATCCGTACGAGGTGAAGACTCCGTAGCCGGTGATGGCCACTTCAGCTGCCATGGGTTACCTCTCCCTGTTCCACCCGGCCGGGGAAGCGCCGGGCGAGCACGGCGTGGGCGCCGGCCACCGAGGTGAACCCGACGAGTTCCTCCTCCTCGGGCTCCCACGGGATGCCGTGCCGCTCCTCCAGCAGGTGCAGCATCCAGACGAGAGTGAGTGAGTCGACGACGAACTCGTCGGGGCCCTGGGGGCCGGGTTCGGGTGTGATCCCGCTGTCGATGAGAAGGCGTTCTATGTCACCGCGCGCGATCAACGCCCGGCTCCTGCCACCGCCGTACGCCGGTCGACCACCACCTGGACCAGCTGGCCGAGGGTGCGGACCGTCTCGGGGTCCACGTCCTCCTCCGGCAGTTCGACGTCGTACTCGCCCTCCAGCTGGAGCAACAGCTCGATCATGGCGAGGGATTCGAGTTCGAGGCCGTCGGGGCCGAGCGGGGTGTCCGCGTCGGCGCCTTCGGGAACGGGGAGGTTGATGACGTCGCGGATGACGGCGAGGACGAAGTCCCGGGTCTCTTCCTGCATGGTTCGGCTCCCTTGCGGGTCGTGGGATGGACGGTCGAGGGGGTGCTCAGATCTGAGCCGGGACGCTCGCCCGGTGCTGCACGGTGGCGAGGGGCGGCAGTACGGACGAGGCGGTACGGCCCGGCCGGTGGCCGTGCACGACGGCTGCGACCTCGCGGACGGCGGCGCCCGGGTCGGCGCTCTCGAAGACGCGGCGGCCCACGGCGAGGCCGCGGCAGCCGGCGTCCAGGGCGGTGGCCGCGTAGTCGGCGAGGCTGCCGCTGTCGCTCGGGCCGCCGGCGACGAGGACCGGGATGGGGCAGCTCTCGGTGACCTCCGCCATGCCCTCGGCGGGCACCGCCCATGTCGTCTTCACCATCGTCGCGCCGAGGTCGGCGGCGATGTTGACGACGTGCGAGAGCAGGGCGGGGACGTGCGGGTCGGCGATACGGGGGCCGCGCGGGTAGACCATGGCCAGCAGGGGCAGGTTCCACTCCTGGCAGGCACGGGCGACGGTGCCCAGGTCGGCCAGTTGCGCGGCCTCGGTGTCCGCGCCGATGTTCACGTGCACGCTGACCGCGTCGGCGCCCGCCCGCACGGCGTCCGCGACGTCACCGACCAGGATCTTCGCGTCGCCGTCGAGCGCGTGCGGAGTGCTCGCACTGAGATGCACGATCAGCCCGCAACTGCGCAGCAGTTGAGGGTCGACCGCACGGGCACGGCCCTTGTGCACCACGATGGCGTCGGCGCCGTTGTCCACGACCGTGCCCACGAGTTGGCTGAACCGGGCGGCGGTGGTGATGGGGCCGTCGGCCACGGAGTGGTCCATAGGCACGAACAGGAAGTGGCCGGCGCGATGCCGGGAGAGCCGGGCGAGCCTGACGTCCAGCCCTGTGGTCAACGCAACCATCTTCGATCTACCCCCAAGTGGCGGAAACACTAAGGGGATTCTTTCGGCGCCCCGGCCTGCGCAGAATCCTCGAAAGGACAGCTCCTGCGGGGCGCCGGAACACGACATCCGAGGTAGCCGTACAGGCAGTCCACCCCCGCCTCCACGCCCACACCCGTCCCCGCCCCACGCGCACACGCGTCCGGGCCCGCCGCGTGTTCGACGCGACGGGCCCGGAGGGGCACGGGGGATGCCCCGTAGGAGTGCGGCCGTGGAAGGCCGGGTGGTAAGGCGCTGAAGGTGGTGACGGGTGGTGCGGGGTGGGTCAGGAGGCGGCGTCCGCGGGTGCGTCGGCGGCACCCTGCGGCTGGGCGTCGCGTGCGGGTGCCGTGCCCGGCGCGGCCTGCGGGGCCTCGCCCTGCTTGATGGCGAGGCTGATCAGCAGGGCGACGGCCACCACGGCGGAACCGGTCCACGTCAGCGACGTCGTCGAGGCGCCCGCGAGGACGGCACCGCCGATCGCGGCACCGACCGCGGTGCCCAGATACAGGGCGGAGTTGAGCAGCGAGACCACGATGCTGGTGTGCTGCGGCACGATGCGCATCAGCTGGTACTGGAGCGGCAGTTGGACGTGGGCCACGGCGAATCCGTAGAAGAGGATGACGACTCCGGCGGCGACGGCGTTGAACGCGCCGTAGGGGAACACGGCGATGATGACCGCCACCGCCGCGAGCGCCGCGCCCAGCATGAACTTGGGCGACGTGCCCTTGTCGAGGCGGGCGCCGGCCAGGGCGTTGCCGACGAACGAGGTCACACCGGCGATCAGCAGATAGACCGGCAGGCTCTTGGTGGAGACACCGGCGCTGTCCTTGAGGATCGAGGGCAGGAAGGTGTAGACGAGGCCCATCTGCGCGACGCCGTACAGGAACATCACGAACATCCGTCCCAGCACCCGGCCGTCGGTCAGGACGGCGAAGCGGTCCTTGAGGCCGGGCGTGGGCGTGGCGCCGACGGACGGGACGAGCGCCGCGATGGCGATGATCGCGACGATGATGACGCCGACCACGACCCACAGGGCCGCGCGCCAGCCGACCTGCGTGCCGACGAGCACACCCACCGGCACACCGAGGATCGTCGACACGGACAGGCCGCTCATGATGGTGCCGAGCGCGCGGCCCTGCTGGGCCGGCGGCACGAGCTGAACGGCCGTGCCCACGGCGGCCGGTGAGTAGACGCCACCGATGGCGCCGGCCAGGACGCGGACGAGCACCATCACCCACAGCGAGGGCGCGAGCGCGCTGCCAGCGTTGGCGATCGCGAAGATGGCGAGCGCGTAGAGCGCGAGCTTCTTGCGGCCGACCTTTGCCGTGGCCACGGCGAGCAGGGGGGCGCTGATCGCGAACGCGAAGGTGAAGCCGGTGACGACCTGGGCGACCGCGGCGAGGGACACGTCGAAGGAGTCGGCCATGCCCGGCAGCAGCCCGGACAGGATGAAGGCGTCGAGTCCGATGGCGAACATGCCTAGGGCGAGTGGTGCGATGCGTTTCATCTCTTCTCCCAAGGGGCGAGCGGGATTCGGGGATTTCGGGTTCGGGGTTCGGGGTTTCGAACAAATGCGCAATGGTGAGGGTGGGGAAGGGCGCCGCGGGAGTAACGGCCCGCGGGGCTAGCGGGTCTGCCGCGAGATGAGAGCGGAGGCGAGCTCGTCGATCGAGGGCGCGCGGGCGACGCGCTCGGCGTGCACCGCGATGAGCACCTTGGCCTCGGCCTCCCAGGTCGCGAGCAGTCTCCTGTCGAAGTCCGGTCCCACGCCCAGCGCGCCGCCGTCCCGCACGCGGTGGAATTCCTTGAGGTCGTCGAACGCGTCGGGAAGGCTCCGGATCTCCGCGTTTCCCTCGATCGTCTGCCAGGGGCCGTACCAGCTTTCGGACACCACGCAGATCGCCACCCGGGGATCGCGCCGGATGTTCCGTGTCTTGGCAGTCACCTCGCTGGAGGTGACGAGAAAGCAGTCAGCGCCGATCGCCAGGGCGGAGACGGGGGACGCCTGAATTCCGTCGTCACGGCGGCGTGTTATCAGCAC
This sequence comes from Streptomyces sp. NPDC006602, assembly GCF_042870385.1. Classification (NCBI taxonomy): domain Bacteria; kingdom Bacillati; phylum Actinomycetota; class Actinomycetes; order Kitasatosporales; family Streptomycetaceae; genus Streptomyces; species Streptomyces sp. NPDC006602. Next base: position 224,370 of record NZ_JBIAHG010000013.1, read on the forward strand.
CGCGCGTACGGGTCGCACGACCCGTCCTTTCACGTCTCTCGCCATCGGAGAATTCCTTTCGGTCATGCGGGGACATTGTGTGGGAACTTGTTCGTTCCGCCGGCCTGGCTGAAATCGGGCATGCCGGAACAGCGCGCCGTCCGTTCGGGGAAATTCACATCTCGGCGTACGGGGAGTCCGCCGTCGTCAGCGCGGGGTGCGGCCCCGCCGGTCACGGGCGACCGCGGCGACGTGCCGCGGGCCCGCCGGGACCTCGTCCAGCCACCAGCACTCCGGCCGGTGCCGGCTGCCGCTGACCCGCAGCCCGGCCGCCGTCCGCCGCACCCCGAAGGAGCGCAGCCCGCCCGCGAGCCCGATTCCCTCGGCCTTGAGCACTGCTTCCTTCCAGGTCCAGCGGCGCAGCAGCCACCGGGTGCGGTCCGGAGCGGCGACCCGGTCCCACTCCTCCAGCTCGGCGGGCCCGAGGATGCGCCGGGCCAGTCCGTCGGGCAGGCTCGCCGGTCTGACCCACTCGACGTCCACGCCCACCGGACCCGCCGTACTGACCGCCACCGCACAGCAGTCGGTGGTGTGCGCCAGGCTGATGTGCAGATGCGGCGCGTCCGGCAGGAACGGCCTGCCGAGCGGGTCGCGGGCCGCCCGCACCTCGCGGGCGGAGCATCCCAGATGGTGCGCCACCGTCGTCCGCAGCAGGGCGCGGGAGCGGATCCACACGCGCCGCGTAGAAGGCGGCATCCGGTCGGCCCGGGCCCGCTCGTCCGGACTGAGGAGCGCCCAGTCGGGCTCCGGGCCGGCGGCCAGCCCCGGTGCGTCCAGCCTGCTCAGGTGGACGACCGGGGCGTCGGACTCGTCATCCACTGGCGAGCAGACCCTGCTTGAGCGCGATCGACACGGCCTGCGTGCGATTGGGGCAGTTGAGCTTGGCCAGCACATTGGTGACATGCCGCTTCACACCGTGCACCGATATGCCGAACCGCCTGGCTATCTGCTTGTTGCTCAGTCCCTCGCCCATCAGGTGCAGGACGTCGTGCTCACGCGGGGTCAGCCGCACCTGCGCCTGGAAGGCGCGGGCGCCGCCGCTGCGGGCCCGGGCCATCAACTGGCGCACCATGGTCGCCGGGATCGGCAGGTCGCCCCGGTCCAGACGTTCCAGCGTCTCGCTCATGCACTCCAGCGTGAGATCGGACTGCACGAGAAACCCGTCGGCCGGCAAGGCCGCGATCCGCTCGACCGTGCCCGCGTCGGCGCGGTCCAGCAGGACGAGTACCTTCACGCCGAGCCGCCCGGCGTTCTCGGTCAGCTGAAGCAGGACGTCCTCGCCGTCGGCGGCGTCGACGATCACCAGGGAATACAGGCCGCTGCGCAGGACGTCCGAGGCGGATGTCACATCGCCGTACGGCTCGATATGGCGCGGCGGTTCGAGCCGCTCAAGCATGTTGCAGATTCCCCAGCGTATGACCTCGCTGGACAGGGCTACGAGAACACCTCTCGCGGCCGAATGCGCGTCAGCCGTGGTGGATTCCTTGAGCATCACCGAGTCCGACATGCCAACCCCCTGTAGCACTTCATCGAATCAGAGCGAAACGGTGGAGCGCTACACACGAGAATCCGCGGCTCATTATTCCGTGGAGCCACGGATTCTCGAGATAGGTCGCCTGGACTTCATCGGCCGGGACCGGCACGCTCCGAAGTCCATACTGGTCGAACGGCGCAGTTCAAGCCACTTCCGAGAACCTCAGGTTCCTGACTGACAACAACCTGACGCGTCTGGCGGGAAGATGATGGACGCGCCCTCGAAGTTGGTATAAGAGGCAACTAATTCGTTGATACAACGGGCACCTGACTGATCGGCCGGAGTCCTGGTATCAGGCCGATGTACCGAAACGATCCTCGAGAGCCCGTTCCGCGTCGCAGATGGCTTCGTCGCCCAGGGAGCGGCCGATCTCGAAACCGGCCTGGAAACGGCTCGCGGCCCCCAGCCCGCCCAGCATGTCGGCGATGCGGCGGCGCAGGGTGCGTACGGACATGCCGAGGCGCTTGGCGACGAGCTCGTCCTTCGCGCCCGTGCACAACATCCGGATGATGACGGCGTTGACCTCCTGCGAGACGTCCTCCAGGCGCGCCCCGCGCCAGCCGCCCTGCGAGAACGGGCGGGCCCTGAGCCAGTAGTCGGTGAAGACGGACTGCAGGACGCCGACCATCGCAGGGTCACGCACCACGCAGACGCCGCCCCCCTCGACCGCGGGCACCAGGGCGAGCGAGTCGCTGAGGACGAGGAACCAGCCCGGCAGCGTCTCCATGGTTCTGACCAGGCCGCCCTGCTCCTCCACCAGCCCCAGTTCACCGCGCAGTTCGGGGTCGAAGCGCGTCACGTGCTGACACAGCATGTGCAACTCGGTGTCACGCTCGAACAGTTCGGCGCCCAGCTCCGGCAGGTCCCTGAGCGCCTCCGGCCGCATGCCCGCTCCGGGCCGCATCTCCAGCACCGGACCGGAGACGGTGCCGGCCACCTGGGCCACGAAGCCCTGCACCTCCTCGTCGGCCAGACTCTGTCCCCCGCCGACCGCGAAGCCCTGCTGCGGCAGCGCCGCGAGGGACTGCCGCAGCCGGACGATCGCCGTCTCCGCCTCCTGGGCCAGCTCCTCCAGCGCTCCGGTGCTGCCCTCCTCGTGTATGTGATCGCGTTCGTCTTGTTCCGATCGCATGACCGGGCCCCCTTGTACGACGTCCGCCGGTGCAGCGGATCGCTAACAGCGAACTCAACGTAGAACGTTCAGGGGGTCAGTTAGAGATCTTTTAGCGTGGAACTAACAATTCCGCCAAGTACTGCTACCTCAGTGAGCTGAGGTTTTGGGCTGCCGGCCCTGTGCGGTGTGGAGTAGCTCACGGTTGCGGACGAGCTTTCCGTTCGAGGTGCGCGGCAGCCGGGCGACGTAGTGAAAGGCACGCGGCAGCTTGTACGAGGCGAGCCGCTCCCGGCACCAGCCGAGCAACTCACCACGGGGCAGCTCGCCGCTCGTGACCACATGGGCCTCGATCGACTCGCCGAACACCACCACCGCCTCCTCGATCAACGGGTGCTCGGAAAGGGTCCGCTCCACCTCCGTCAGATCGACCTTCAGACCGCCCACCGCGACCAGGGAGTCCGCGCGGCCGGTGATGTCCAGCGCCTCGCTGCCGGGCCGGACCGAGCACCGGTCCTTGGTGTCGAGCCAGCCGTTCTGGTAGCGGTCCGCCCGGTCCGCGTACAGATAGGGGCACTCGGGCAGCCGGACGCGCAGGGTCCCCTCACGGACCTCGGTACGAAGGCCCGGCACGACCTCGCCGACGGCCGGCGGTCCGTAGCGGCCGCCCAGGTCGGTGGCAACGATCCCAGTCTCCGTCATGCCGTACGCCTGACCGATGGCGATGCCGTAGCCGGTCTTGAAGTCGTCGTACACCTTCGCGTCGAGGACCTCGCCGCCACTGACCGCCAGCCGCAGCGCGGGGAGTTCGGGGATCTGCGGCACCCGGCTGAGCAGGCTGAAGTGGAGCGGCACGCCGAAGACGGCCGCGATCTCCCGCTCGGCCAGCATCCGCACCAGCTCCCGGGCCTGCGGCCGGCTGCTGAAGTGCAGCGGCGCGCCGACATCGAGGCCGTGCAGGACGCCGCCGATCAGACCGAAGGAGTGCATGATCGAGCTGAGCAGCAGCACCCGTTCACCGCCGCGCGGCATCTCGGGCAGCTGCGCGAAGCGCTCGATCTCCTCATGCAGCGACGCGTCCGTGCGGCCGATCACCTTCGGCAGGCCCGTCGACCCGGAGCTGAACTGCACCAGCGGATGGGACGACTTGGCGGGACGCCCCGCCCGCAGCCGGATCCCCTCGACAGGTGTCTCGTCACGGAACGAGCTGAAGACACCGCCGAGATCGCCCGAGGTGACATGGAACTGGGGCTCGCACAGGTCGATGAGCCGGCTGGTCTCCGTCTTGGTCAGCCGCGGGTCGAGCAGGTGCACCTGGGCGCCGAGCGACCAGAGTGCGAACAGGGTCGACAGCATGGTGAAGCTCGGCATCATCTGCACGGCCACCGCGCTGCCCTCGGTGATGCTGCGCGCCCGGAGCGCCACCCGCTCGTACTCGACGCGTTCCCTCAGCTGCCGCCGGGTGACCACCGTCTCCCCGACGGCCCAGACGTCGTCGTTGCCCGGCTCGGTCACACGGGATTCGAGCCAGGACCTGAACTGTGTGCTCTCGGCCATTTCCGTCCGTTCCTCAGGTAGTCGCGAGGCGTGAGGCCCCGTCGAGCCGGACCACTTCGCCGTTGATCATGGGGTTCTCCACGATGTGCCGGACCAGGGCCGCGAACTCCTCGGGGCGGCCCAGCCGTCGCGGGTACGGAGTACCGCCCACCAGCGCGCCGCGCACCCGGTCGGGCAGTCCGGCGAACATCGGGGTGTCGAACAGGCCGGGCGCCACGGTCACCACGCGCACCGCGTGCCCGGCCAGGTCGCGGGCGAGCGGCAGGGTCATGCCGACGACACCCGCCTTGGAGGCCGCATAGGCCGCCTGGCCCTGCTGCCCGTCGTACGCCGCGATGGACGAGGTGCAGACGATGACACCGCGCTCCTCGGGCTCGCCCTCGCCACCGTCGGCGCCCGGCGTGCGGCGGAGCATCGCCGCCGCGGAGGTGCGGACCAGGTCGAAGGTGCCGATCAGATTCACCTGGACGAGGCGCTGGAAATCCGCGAGGGGCAGCGGGCCCTTACTGCCCACTACGCGTCCGGCCCCCGTCGCCCCGGCGCAGTTGACGACGATGTGCGGGCCGCCCCGGCGCTCCGCCGCGGCGACCGCGGCGGCCACGTCGTCCGGGTCGGTGATGTCGCCGGCCGCGAAGGACGCCCCCTCGCCGAGCTCCACCAGGGCCTTGTGCCCGCGCTCCGCGTCGCGCCCCATGACCACCACGCCCGCACCCGCCGCCAGCAGCAGCTCTGCCACGGCGAGGCCGAGGCCGGAGGTGCCGCCGGCGACGAGCGCGATCTTTCCCTGGATGTCCATCTAGTGGGCCGGCACCAGGAAGTCGTCGTCGGCGGTCCACTTGATGACCGTGCCGCCATGGCTCATCCCGGCTCCGAAGGAGGCCAGTACGACGGTGTCTCCCGCCTTGACGCGGCCGGTGTCGACAGCCTCGCGCAGCACCAGCGGGACCCCCGCGCCGGAGGTGTTGCCCAGCCGCTCGACGTTGGTGAGCGTGCGCTCCGGCGGCAGCCCGATCTTCTCCATGAGGAGGTGGATCAGGTGGTAGTTGGCCTGGTGGAAGATGATGAGGTCGATGTCATCGACCGTCATCTCGTGGTGTTCGAGCAGTTCGAGAACGAAGTTCGGCATGTTGTCCAGCGCGAAGTTGCGCACCGAACGGCCGTGCATGTGCATGAAGTTGCTGCCGAAGCCGGACACCTTGCCGCTGCCGTCCTTGGACCAGGTGCGCTGCTCCCGCTTGATGAACGCGGTCTCGTACGCGCTCGGGTCGCTGCGCAGCAGGGCGGGCGTCATGCCCGTGCCCGGGGCGCATGGTTCGAGCAGGTAGCAGGCGGCGGCGTCACCGAAGATCACACCGACCGTGCGGTCCTCTGGGTCGAGGGTCTTGGTCGTGGTGTCGGCGAGAACCACCGCGATCCTGCGGTACTGGCCGGACATCAGGTACTTGGCGCCGACGTCGAGGGCGAACGTGCCGCCGGGGCAGCCCCCGCTGTTCACGTCGAACCCGGGAACGCCGGTCAGTCCCAGCTTGCGCGCGATGGCCACGGCGGCCGCCGGCAGCATGTGGTCGGGGGTGAACGTGCCGCAGATGATCAGGTCGATCGAGTCGGGGCTGACCCCGGCCCGCTCGCAGGCGTCGAGCAACGCGGCGGCGCCCAGGTCGGACGTGCGCTCCTCGGGGGCGGACCAGTGCCGGGTGCTGACGCCGATGTGCTCGCTGATCCAGGCGTCGGTGGTGTCCAGGCGCTCCTCAAGATCGGCGTTGGTCACCACCTGGCTCGGCACATACCCTCCGATGGCCCGAATGCCCACGCCGTACGGAATGGGGCTGGCAGCCTTCGTCATAGGTTGGGACTCTCCTCCTGGCGGGCGCCGCCAACTCAGCGGCTGAACGGGTGACTTCGCGGCTGGTGGTGACGACCGCCGAGGGTCGTCGTCGTGGACGACCTCCGTGGGCCGTCGTCGTGGACGACCTCCGTGGGCCGTCGTCGTGGACGACCTCCGTGAACGGCCTCGTGGACGGCCTCCGTGGACCGCCACCACCAGCAGCCAGTGCGGGGCGGACGAGTGGTTTCGTGGTGGGCCCGGATCGGTCCGGCACCGCCCCGGAGCGGGTCCCGCCCTGAGGCGCCGGATCCCCACTCGTCCGATTCCTGCACGGGGTGTGTGCCCTGCCCCGTACTGCCGTGCCAGCCTCGCGTCCGCAGCGGGCCGCGGTAAGGCCCGTTGGCGGTGCCCTTTCGTCGCAGCCGAAGGGGGACTCCCGCCGGGCAGCCGGATGACCGCTCCGGAGGATTAGCCTCGGGCCATGATCGCTGCCTATGTCGCCCGTATCGATCCTCAAGCGCCCTTGAAAGGACTGGAGTTGGGCGAGGTGCCGGAGCCTTCGGTGTCTCACGGATGGACGACCGTCCAGCTGCGGGCCGCCTCGCTCAACCACCATGACCTGTGGTCGCTGCGAGGCGTGGGCCTCGGCGAGCAGGACCTGCCGCTGATCCTCGGCTGCGACGGCGCCGGGGTGGACGACGAGGGCAATGAGGTCGTCATCCATTCCGTCATCGGCGAGAGCGGCCACGGCGTCGGACCCGACGAACCGCGCTCGATGCTGTCCGAGAAATACCCCGGCACGTTCGCTGAGCGCATCGCCGTGCCGCGATGGAATCTGCTGCCCAAGCCCGCCGAGCTCGGCTTCGCCGAGGCGGCCTGTCTGCCGGGCGCGTGGCTGACCGCGTACCGGATGCTGTTCACCAACGCGGACCTCAGCCCCGGCGACACCGTTCTCGTGCAGGGCGCAGGCGGCGGAGTGGCCACCGCGGCGGTGGTCCTCGGCTCCGCGGCCGGCTTCCGTGTCTTCGTCACCAGCCGCGACGACGTCAAGCGCAAGCGTGCCGTCGCGCTGGGCGCGGAGGCGGCCTTCGAGGTGGGGGCACGTCTGCCGCAACGGGTCGACGCGGTCCTGGAGACCGTGGGCGAGGCCACCTGGTCGCATTCGGTGCGCGCGCTCAAGGACGGCGGCCGACTCGTCATCTCCGGTGCCACCAGCGGCCCCAATCCGCCGCTCGGGGAGCTCCAGCACATCTTCTACCGGGAGCTCAGGGTCATCGGCTCGACGATGGGCAGCAAGAAGGAGCTCGCGGCTCTCCTCGACTTCTGCGTGGCCAAGGGCGTGCGGCCCGTGGTCGACTCGGTGTTCCCGATGCGCGACATCCACCAGGCCTTCGAGCGCATGGAGCGGGGCGATCTCTTCGGCAAGATCATCCTGACGATTCCGTAGCCGTACGTTTCGGCAACCCCGCGCAGGACAACGGCCGCACGCGGGCCAGAGGGCCCGACGGACCGGGGCGCGCCGCTCGTTCGCGGCGCGCCCCGGTCCGTTCGCGTACGTCCGTGGGCCGGTCCGTCCGTCACATACCGGCCGCGGATCAGTGGCCCATGCCCAGGCCGCCGTCGACCGGCAGCACCGCGCCCGTGACATAGCTTGCCCCTTCGGAGGCCAGCCAGGTCACCGCGGAGGCCACCTCGTCGACGGCGCCGTGCCGGCCCAGCGGGATCTGGCCGCGGATCTGCTCACGACGCTCCTCGGGCAGCTGCTCGGCCATGTCGGTGAGCACCAGGCCCGGAGCCACGACGTTCACGGTGATGCCCCGCGAGCCGAGCTCGCGCGCCATGGAGCGTGCCATGCCGATCATCCCGGACTTGCTGGCGGCGTAGTTGACCTGACCGACCGTGCCGGTCATGCCGGCCACCGAGGACATCAGGATCACCCGGCCCCAACGGCCCTTGAGCATGCTGCGCGCGGCCCGCCGGGAAACCCGGTAGGCGCCGGTCAGGTTGGTGTCCAGCACCGAGGTGAACCGTTCCTCGGGCATCCGCAGCAGCAACGTGTCGTGGGTGATCCCGGCGTTGGACACCAGGACCTCGACGGGTCCGTGCGCGTCCTCGACCTCCTTGAACGCGGCCTCCACCTGCTGGGTGTCCGTCACATCGCACCGCACACCGAAGATTCCCTCGGGCGGTGCGCTGCCGCGGTGGGTCACCGCCACCTTGTCGCCGTTCTCCAGGAAGGCACGGGCGACCGCCAGCCCGATGCCCCGGTTTCCTCCGGTGACCAGCACGGAACGTGCCATGGTTATGTCCTCTCTGGGGACGCGTTCGGGTCGTACGCGTCTTTCACGTCGTACGTCTCTTTCAAGTCCTCGGCAGGGCGTCCGCCGCCACCACGGCCTCGCCGCGCACCGTGAGCGTGCCGTCCGCGAGCCGGACGGCCAGCGCGATCCGCGCCAGCAGCTCGCCGTCGGCGCCCTGCTCGACGGCGGTGACGCGTCCGGTGCAGTGCGGCAGCGCGTGCACCGGAGTCATCGCGGAGAAGCGCGCCTTGAGGGAACGGACGGCGCCGAGCGGGACCCAGGAGGTCACCAGCCTGCCGAGGAAGGCCATCGAGAGCATGCCGTGGGCCAGCACGTCGTCGAAGCCGGTGGCCCGGGCCGCGTCGGTGTCGATGTGAATCGGGTTGTGGTCGCCGGACGCGCCGGCGAACAGGGCGAGCGTCGCCCGGGTCACCTCGGCCGGGTGCAGGTCGGGAAGTTCCGTACCCACCAGGGACGTTGGTGTCGGCGTGGTCATCACTCGCCCTCCGGACGGCGCACCATGATCACCTGGTGCAGATCGGCGACAGCGGTCCCGTCGGGGCGGGTGACCGCCGTGTCACGGACCACGAACTCCATGGTTCCGGCGCGCCGCCGGTACACGTCCGTGATCACGGGAGAGAAGACCAGCTCGTCGCCGGCGTGTGCCGTCTCGTGGTAGCTGAAGGACTGCTCGGTGTGCAGGACCCGGCTCGGGTCCACCGGTGGTCCGTCCTGCCCCTCGGCGTCCGCCTGGTGCTCCAGTTCGAGCCCGAAGAGGAAGGTGGGCGGCACGGGCAGATCGTGGTGTCCGGCCTCCCGGGCGCGTTCCAGACTGGTGAACTCGGTGTCCTCCAGCCCGATGACGCTCCCGAAGAACCGCAGCCTGCCCCGCTCCACGGCGACCGTGAAGGGCGCGAGCCGGGTTCCGGGCGACAGCCCCGGGCCGGTGTCCCGCGTCAACTGTGGCGACGGCCCAGGGCCGGTCTCGTTCGTCAATGGTGCGGTGTCGGCCATTCGGCACTCCTCACTCGGTGAGCGGCCCGCCCCGGAGAGCCAAGGGGGGAAGGCTCTCCGGGGCGGGCCTGGTTCGGGCTCGCTGAGTCGCGGCTGCGCTGCCCGCCGCCTACTTCTCGATGCAGAACTCGGCGACCGGCCAGCCCACGTGCCGCTTGTCGGTGGCGATGTAGCCGAGGAGCTGGTCCCCGGCCTTGAGCTCGGTGACGTTGAGCACCGCGGCGCCCGGGCCCAGAACACGGACGTGCCAGTCGTCCTGGACGGTCAGGCTGACCTCGACGCCCTCCGGTGAGAGAGCGCGGATGGTGAGCAGCGGACGCGACTCCAGCTTCACCCGGCCGACCACGATCCGGCGGGTCTTGCCATCCGCGGTGACACCGAGAATCGTGCTGCCGGCCTTCAGCTCGCTCAGGTAGTTGGTGCGGTTGTCCTCGCCGAGGACGTACGAGTGCAGGGCACCGGCGTTGACCCGGAAGGGGCGCGTCGGCATGTACGGCAGCGGGTGGGTCTCGCTCACGCCGAGGATGAAGCCCGAGGCGTACGAGCCGATGAGGATGCCCTCGTCCTTGCCGAAGTGGGTGCAGGTGTCGACGCACACCCGGTCGCCGAGGCCGTTGTGCTCGATGGACTGGACGGTGAGCGTGGTCAGGTCCAGGTCCGGGGTCTTGGCGCCGAGCAGCTCGACCAGGCCGAACACCTCGTTGGAGTCCTTCGCCCCGTACAGCAGGCCGTCGGAGCCCTTCTCCAGCACGTCGACGATGATCCCGGCCTCTTCGAGGTCGCCGGCCTCGCAGATCAGACGGCCCGGGGACTTGTCGGCCGCGGCGATGACGATCTCCAGCGGGATCTTGGTGGGGTCACGGAACTTGACGAGCGTGTTCGGCAGCGCGATGGCCGCGGCGCAGGCGAGCCGCAGCGTGGGGTCGTCGACGACGTCGACGTAGGCACCGACGGACGTGCCGCCGTCCACGGTCAGCTTGAGCTTGTCCAGCTCCTCGACCTTGGAGATGGGGGTCAGGATGATGTCGGCGATGTCCGCGGCCTCGGGCGGAAGCGGCGCGTCGGCGGCCGGAAGAAGGACCTTGAGGACGGTCGGCGGCAGCGCGGCGAGCACCTCCAGTTTGTCGTCGAGGACACCTTCGAGGCGCGCGTGGACGGCGGCGTCGACGACGGCCTCCTGGTGCTCAGCACTCACCGAACGCAAATCGATCCAGGCAAACTTCACGGACTTTCCCTTCCAGGAATACAGGAACGCAGCAGTGCAGGAATGCAGCGGTGCGGAGACGCTGGGGATCAGAAGAGGGAGGAGAGGGCCTTGAGGCGGCCCTCGATGACGGCGAGCAGCTGGGGCGCCTCGGCCTCGCCCTCTCCGGCGCCGAACAGCCGGGTGAAGACGAACTCGCTCTCGCTGTCGGACACGGCGATGAGCCGGGTGAACGCGCGGTGATCACCGTGCTCGGAGACCACGCGGAAATCGACGACTCCCGTCCCGCGGTCGGCCGAGGAGCGCACCTCGACCGGGCCGAACGGCGTGTCCACGGTCCAGTGGGCGCCCTCCTTGCGCGACGCGCGCGCGAAGTCGGTGCACCAGTCGGGCAGTCGCTCCGGATCGGAGACGACGGCGAACACGTCGGCGAACGGGGCCGCGATACTGATGCTTCCTGTCACGCTTCCCATGCAGACTCCCTCGCTGGGTACTTGTGCGTAGTGGTGGAGAAGGGGCGTAGTGGTGGAGAAGGGGACCGCGGCGCCCGACTTCGGCGCCCCCTGTGACCGGTGAGCCGTCGGCGCGTGGTGGCCTGCCGGATCAGGCGAAGTCCTCGGGGCCGCACCAACGCGTCACCAGCGCCCCGTAGTTGAGGCCGGCGCCGAAGGCGGCCAGCACGACCCGGTCGCCGGGCCCGACCTTTCCCGCGTCGACGGCGTCGCGCAGGACCAGCGGGACCGAGGCCCCGGAGGTGTTTCCGATGTGCTGGATGTTGGTCAGCGTCTTGTCGCGCGGCTGGCCCAGCGTGTCCAGGATCGTGTGCACCATGTGCCGGTTGGCCTGGTGCAGTGCGTAGAAGTCGATGTCGTCGAGGCCGAGGCCCGCGTCGGCCACCGTCTTCTCGATGAGTCCCGGAACGCTGCCGAGCACGAAGTCGCGGATCCCGCGGCCCACCATGACGGTGAAGTTGTCGCCGAAGCCGGACTGCCGCCGCTCGCCGTTCGCGGCGAACCGGGGTTCGCGCGTCACATAGCCGGTGGACTGGCCGGACGGCTCGCTGCCCAGGCGCGCCGAGCCCAGCCCGTCGGCGCCCGAGAGCACCGGCTCCAGCAGATAGCAGGCGGCGGCGTCACCGAAGATGACGGCGACGGTGCGGTCCTGCGGGTCGAAGATCTTCGTGCTGACGTCGGCGAGGACCACGGCCACCCGGCGGTAGGCGCCGGAGGCGATGAAGTTGGCGCCGACCTCCAGCGCGAAGACCGAGCCGGGGCAGCCGCCGCTGTTCACGTCGAAGCCGGGGGTGCCGCCGATGCCGGCCTTGCCCATGATGGTGACGGCGGTGCTCGGCAGCATCCGGTCGGGGGTGTACGTCCCGCAGATCACCAGGTCAACGGTGGCCGGGGAGACGCCGGCCCGCTCGCACGCGTCCAGCAACGCGCGTGATCCGAGGTCCGAGGTCCAGTCGTCGGGATCCGAGTAACGCCGGGTCTCCACACCGATGTTGGCGCGGATCCACTCGTCGGTGGTGTCGAGGGTCTGCTCCAGCTCCTGGTTCGTCACCACGCGCTCGGGGACGCAGATGCCGATCTCCCTGATTCCGGCGGTGATGCCGGCTCTGGGTCCGGCGACGGCGTGTGCCATGTCCTGCACCTTTCCGGCCGCCTGGGCGGCCTGGAGTCGTTGCTCGGTCGACCTGGTTCGCTCAGCCCTGCGCGTCGGCGTACGAGGCGAGCCGGGTGTAGTCGCCGCGGTGGAACACCAGCGGCTCCCGGTCCGCGTCTCCCAGGTGCAGTGCTTCGACCCGGCCGAGGACGATCACGTGGTCCCCGCCCTCGCTGAACGTCTCCACCACGCACTCCATCGACGCCAGCGCCCCCTGGACCAGCACCGAGCCGCGCGGCCCCACGAGATCGCCGAGCTGCCGCTGCGCCTGTATGCCGACCGGGCGGTCGCGGGAGGCGAAGAGCGCCGACACCTGACGCTGATCCGCGGCGAGGAAACTCAGGGTGAACTCCTGCCGTTGGGCGATCCGCCGGGACACCCGCCCCTCGGGCCGCAGGCAGACCGACATCAGCAGCGGGGCGAGCGACACGGACGTCACCGAGTTGACGGTCAGCGCCTCGGTGCTCCCGCCCGCCCCGGACGCCACCACCGCGACGCCCGTGGGGAAGCGGCCCATGGCCTGCCTGAATTCCCTGCTGTCGACGGCAGAGCGCGCCACTGCCCCTTTGTCGAGCATCGAATCCCTCCTTCGGAGCTTGACCGTGTCCACCTGCTGTGGCCTGCCCTGAACACTGCTGTGCCGGCGACGGGACCGGAACGCTCATCGGGAGAGCACCTTTGGGCTCGACCAAAGAGCAGGAGACAGGTGTCGGCATGGTTCGGCAGGATTTCCTCCGAAGGCCTGTCGGTCGACGGCCTGTCACCCCGCCGTGCGCGGCCCCGACTTGGGGTGCGAACGCGCCATGGCGGCAGTCGATGGGCAACTGGGTACGAAACGGTTTCGTTCTCGGCGAAGCTCCTGTACGATCCGTTGGGTACGAAACGGTTTCGTACCGAAGGGGGACTCGTCATGGAGACGGCAGCGCGCCGCACCCGGCGCCGTACGCCCGAGCGGGAGGCGGAGTTCTGCAAGACCGTCTTGGAACTGCTCCGCGAAGTCGGCTACGACACCCTGACGATGGACACCGTCGCCGCCCGCACCCGGTCCAGCAAGGCGACCCTCTACCGCCAGTACGGCAACAAGGCTCAGCTTGTCTGCCGGGCCCTGCGGTACGAGAAGCCGGGAGACCTCGAAGAGATCGACACGGGGACCTTGCGCGGCGACCTCCATGAGCTGGTCACGCGCGGGGACGACTGCGGCATGGAACGCGACTCCGCGCTGATGCAGGGGCTCGCCATGGCGGTACGCGCGAACCCCGATCTGCGGCGCGCCTTCAAGGATCTGCTGATCGAACCAAAGCTGTGTGCCGTCGAGACGATGCTGCGGCGCGCCGTCGGCCGGGGTGAGGTTCGCGCGGACCATCCGGCGCTGGCCTATGTGCCGCACATGCTGGTCGGCGCCTTCATGGCGCGGAGCCTGATCGAGGACCGGCCTCCCACCCCGGACTTCCTCTCCGCGTACATCGACGCCGCGGTCCTCCCCTCGCTCGGAGCCTGACTTCCCCTATCCGCCCCGAGCCTGCCTCCGCTCTCTCGGAGCCCGACTCTCCCTCACCTCTCTTTCGCCTCCCTGTGCCCGCAGACCCAACGACCCGACCGGGGGTACCCCTCGTGGCCACGTTCCTCTACAAACTCGGCAAGTTCGCCTTACGGCGGCGGCACTTGGTCGCACTGATCTGGGTGGCGCTCCTCGCGCTCGCCGGATTCGGCGCCGCGTCCGCACCCACCGCCGCCTCCAGCTCCTTCTCGGTCCCCGGGACCGAGGCACAGAAGGCGTTCGACCTGCTCGACCAGCGCTTCCCGGGCTCCAGCGCCGACGGCGCCACCGCCCGGGTCGTTTTCAAGGCGCCGGACGGCGAGAAGATCACCGACTCCGCCAACAAGGCCGCGGTCACCAAGACCATCGCCGGCCTCAAGTCCGGTTCGAACCAACTGGCCTCGGCCACCAACCCCTTCGCCGCCAAGGGGGTGAGCAAGGACGGCACGACCGCGTACTCCTCGGTCAAGTACAAGGTCATGTCGATGGAGTTGACCGACGCGACCCGCGACTCCCTGAAGGGCGTGCAGGCCGAGGGACACAAGGGACTCACCGTGGAGATCGGCGGTGACGCGCTCCAGGCCCCGCCCGAGACCGGTCCGTCCGAGATCATCGGTGTCCTCGTCGCCGCGATCGTTCTCGTCATCACCTTCGGCTCGCTGCTCGCGGCCGGGCTGCCGCTACTGACCGCGATCATCGGTGTCGGTATCGGCGTCTCGTCCATCGCGGCCCTCGCCGGCGCGCTCGACCTGTCCACCACGACGTCGACCCTTGCGATGATGATCGGCCTCGCGGTCGGCATCGACTACGCGCTGTTCATCGTCTCCCGCTACCGCGCCGAACTGGCCGAGGGGCACGAGCGCGAGGAAGCCGCCGGGCGGGCCGTGGGCACGGCCGGCTCCGCGGTCGTCTTCGCCGGACTCTCAGTGGTCATCGCCCTGGTCGGTCTCTCCGTGGTCAACATCCCGATGCTGACCAAGATGGGCATCGCGGCCGCGGGCACGGTCGCCATCGCGGTCCTCATCGCGCTCACCCTCATCCCCGCACTACTCGGCTACGTGGGCAAGCGCGTCCACGGCCGCAAGGCCCGCAAGGGCCTCGAAAGCCACGAGGTGATTTCGGCGAAGCCCAACCGGGGCACGCGCTGGGCGAAGTTCGTGCTGCGCCGCCCCGTGTGGCTGCTGCTCGCCGGCGTGGTGGGCCTCGGTACGGCCGCGGTGCCGGTGGCCTCCCTGAAGATGGGCATGCCGGACGGTGGCTGGCAGCCGCCCCACACCACACAGCGCAAGGCGTATGACACCCTCTCCGACGCCTTCGGGCCCGGCTTCAACGGCCCGCTGGTGACGGTCGTGGACGCCAGGAAGTCCCAGGACGCCAAGGGGGCGGTCGCCCGGGTAGAGAAGGAGATGCACGCGCTGCACGGCGTCGCGGTGGTGACCCAGGCCGCCTTCAACAAGTCGGGCGACACCGCGACCATCACCGTCATCCCGAAGTCCAAGCCGAGTTCGGCCGAGACCGAGGACCTGGTCCACGCCATCCGCGACGAGAGCGGGGCCATCAAGGCGGACACCGGCGCCGAGGTTCTGGTCACCGGCGCCACGGCGATGAACATCGACGTCTCGCAGAAGCTGAACGACGCGCTGATCCCGTATCTGACGCTGGTGGTGGGCCTCGCCTTCCTGCTGCTGATGGTGGTCTTCCGCTCGGTCCTGGTTCCGCTGAAGGCCGCGCTCGGCTTCCTGCTCTCGGTGGTCGCCGCCCTCGGCGCGGTCGTCGCCGTCTACCAGTGGGGCTGGCTCGGCTCGCTCTTCGGGGTGGAGCAGACCGGCCCGATCATGTCGATGATGCCGATCTTCATGGTGGGTGTCGTCTTCGGCCTCGCGATGGACTACGAGGTCTTCCTCGTGACCCGGATGCGGGAGGCGTACGTCCACGGCGAGCAGCCGGCGGACGCCATCGTCACGGGCTTCCGGCACGGGGCCAGGGTGGTCACGGCCGCGGCCGTGATCATGATCGCGGTCTTCTCCGGCTTCATCGGCTCCAGCGAGCAGATGGTGAAGATGATCGGCTTCGGCCTCGCCATCGCCGTCTTCTTCGACGCGTTCGTGGTCCGCATGACACTCGTCCCTGCGGTACTGGCCCTGCTCGGCAACCGGGCGTGGTGGCTCCCGAAGTGGCTCGACCGCATGCTGCCGAACGTGGACGTCGAGGGCGACCGTCTGCGCAAGCAGCTTGCCGCTCAACAGGATCCCCACTCCGAGAAGGACCGGGAGCCGGCCCGGACCTGAGCGGTCTGCCGACATAGGGTGGAGGTGCCGCACCAGTGGGTGGGGCGCCTCAACCGCCTCTTGCTGCCGGCCGAGGAGCGGGCCGCGACGGCCGTGTCCAGTGGCGGTGCGGTGTGCCCCTACCTGGGGCGTACCGCTTCTGGAAGTGCTGGGCGAGGGCCGACGGGACGCCGGGCGACGTGATCGCTGCGTAGTGCCGCGGATGTGACCAGCACAGGTGCCGAAGAGAGCGTACTCCGCCCACAGTTCGGCCTCGGTGCGCCGGACCGAGCGCCAGTGGAGTCGGATTCGAAAATCCCCCAACGCCGCACTTCAGACCCGTTCCGCGGATTGGAGGGCCACTTTTACGGATAAGCAAGCCACTCCAGTGAGCTCAACCTGAGGAGCCGGACCGCCTTCGGTGGGCGGCAAGGAATCCGGAGACGAGAAGCCCTCCGGGCCTCCGCTGCGGCAACAGCCAAATCGGCGCAAAGGCTACGCGGCAGAAGCCGTGGTGATGCTGCTGCGCTTCATGTTCGCCGAGCGTCGTTTTCATAAGTGTGGAGCGCGGATCTTCGCGCACAACGAGGCATCGCTGGCGCTCCATCGTCGGCTCGGTTTCGTCGAGGAGGGTCGCCTTCGCGATCACGTGTTCCTCGCCGGTCGGCACCACGATCTCGTCATTCTGGGCATGCTCGCTGACGAGTTCACCCAACTGCACTCGATGAGCGAGCTCTGATGACTCGCCCCTCGGGCGCTGCAACGCTGGTTGCGGTATAGCAGCGAAGTACCGCAACCCCAAAGACGGACCATGTACCGCAACGGCCCGCAGACGACTCAACGTGACCGGTAAGACCCTCGCTGACCGGACCGGCTAGAGCTACGGATCAGAAGGTTGCAGGTTCGAATCCTGCCGAGTGCACACAGGTCAAAGGCCCCGGATCACTCCGGGGCCTTTGGCGTTTCAGGGGCATACAGCAGCGAAGTACAGCAACCGCGTCAACCGGTACCGCCCATGGCGTCGGACAGCTGGCCGATCGCGGCGCGTACTTCCTCCTCGCTCGCTTCGGCGTAGACCTCCATCGTCATGGCGATCTGTGAGTGCCGGAGGATGCGCTGGCCACCTTCGGGTGCACTTTGAGCGCGACCAGGAGGGAGCTGCATGTGTGCCGGGTGTTCCGGAGCGGGATGACCCGGAGCCCGGCGCGACGCGCCCGGAGGGCGAACATGCGGGTCATGTTGCCCGGTTCGATCGGTGTCCCGTACTTCGTGGTGAAGATCAGGTCATGGCCGTCCTGCCAGAGCTCCCCGGCGGCTTTCCGGTCGCCGATCTGCTGGGCGCGGCGCATCCGCAGAGCCTTGAGGCAGAGTGCCGGCAGAGGGAGGAAGTCGTCGGAGTCCTCGGTCTTGGTCTCGCGGTGCAGGATCTCCCGCCCCGCGCGCTGGATCTGGTGATCGACGTACAGCTCTCCCCGCTCGAAGTCGACGGACTTCCAGGTGAGGCCCAGGACCTCACCACGGCGCAGGCCGAGGCAGAGCACCAGGACCCAGGCGGCAACGAGATGGTCGTCCCGGGCGGCGGCATCGGTGAGGAACTGACTGGCCTCAGCGACTGACCACGGCTTGATGCGGCGGCGACGAGGCTTCGGCACTTTCACGAGGGAGGCCACGTTCTTGCTGATCTCCTCCTCGGTGACCGCGTGGGTCAGGGCCGCTCGAAGAGCGTCGCGCGCGGCCTGGATCACGCGGCGGGACGGGTACGCCTCGCAGCAGTCCCCGATGGCACAGCACTTCCGGCGAGCGGATGTCCGCTTTGCGTCCTTGCCCTGGGCGCAGCACTGGCAGACTGTCCGCAGATCTCCAAGTAGATCCCGGAGGCGCGGCCGAGCTGGGCGAGGCGGACCAGGGCGGTGATGATGCGGTCCCGCCGCTTCTCCTCGTCCTTGGTGGCGAACAGGGCGAGTTCGGCGACCTCATCGACCAGGACCACGACCGGGACCGGGCGCAGGTCGTCGGGCAGGTCCCAGATGTCGGCGGCTATCTCCGCATCGGGCACGTTCACGCTGATGCGCTGCTGAGCGCGGATGAGCTGGTAGACGTCCTCCATGTGGGTGACGAGTGCTTCGAGGAGGTCGAGGGCGGTGTCAGGGTCGTCGGCGAGGGCGGAGAACCGGCGGGCGAGCGGGAAGAGTTCGACGCCCTGCTTGCAGTCGATGCCGACCAGGGCGACATCCTGCGCGGCGAGTCCGGCGACCAGGTTGCGCTGATAGACGGACTTCCCTGACTCGGTGGCGCCGAGCGTGAGCCCGTGCGGGACGGTGCGGTAATCGCGGTAGTGGATGGCGCCGTCCTCGCGTAGGGCGACGGGGATGCGCATGGGGGCGTGGTCGGTCTTGGCGGGCATCTGCACCCGCTTGAGGACGTCATAGCCGGTCATGCGCACCTCGACGACACCGGACCGCAGTTCACGGGAAGTGACGCCGTACATCCCGAAGGAGTGCCGCAGCCGGTCCGATGCCGCCGAGACGTCGAAGGCGTCCTGACCCGGGCGGAGTTTGAGTCGCAGGACCAGGCCGGTTCGGGTGGGCCGCAGTCGCAGGATGCGCAGGGCGCGGGACTCGGGTGCCGGGCGGTTGGTCATCCGAGCGAGGGCGAGCCGCCAGCGGGAGGGCGGAACGGTCAGTCCGCATGCGTCCATGACCGAGGAGTAGCGGACCAGGACCCGCAGGGTGGCGAGGGTGACGCCGAAGGTCAGCCAGTACCAGGCGGGGCGCCGCCACCGCAGGATCACTGCGGCAGCGACGACCAGCACCAGAGCGACCGTGAAGGCGGTCATCGTCAGGCCGCCTTGGGCTTCGAGGCAGCGGCGGCGAGCGAGGTCACGGCGACCGCACGGAACGCGATGCCGTGGCGCTTCTGCCCGTTGAACTCGTTCTCCCACGCCGAGGCGACCAGGCCGGTGAGCGCAACCGGGGTGCCCATGGTCAGGTCCTCGGAGACGCCGGGCTGCGGGACGGTGAGCTTGAGGATCTCCACCTCGTCCGGCGTGGAGAACATGACCTCCACCGTCATCAGCGTGACGCCGTCCTTGTCGATGGCGATCTCACCGGTACGACGGTCCTTGACCTTCGGCTGCGGGGTCTTGGCAACCATCACGGTCGCGTTGGAGGTGTCGACGGGAATCTGACGCACAGTGGATCACTCCTCTATAGAGGGCTGGACTCCGTCACTCATGTATAGGACGGCACTGATCACTGCTGCCGCCAGCCTGATCACTGCCTTCACTCCCCTACTGATCAAGCTGCTCTGACGTGTCTCTCATGTGCCCGAAGGAGCGGCACGTCACGGCGCCGAAAGGGGAGCTGCGGGGAACCCGCCGCAAAGTAGCAGGTCAGGAAGCCCGCAGGTGGGACCACATCCGCATACGCGACCTTCCAAACTGGTGCTCCACGGCTCCTGCGCCGGCGCTTCCTACCGCTAGGGTGCGGGCGAGGTGATCCGATGCCAGGCAGGCTGCCAGTCGACAATGCGGGGACCAGCCCGCTGTGCCTCTTCATCGAGCCGTACGGCGAGGACTTCTGGCTTGAGCCGGGCGAGGCCGTCACCGTCTCGCCGATCAATGACGGCATCAACGTGGAGTTCACGGTGACCGTCGCGCCGGAGCTGGTGAGTGTGTGGCTCTACGAAGACGGCGATCCCCACAAAGTCGTCTCGGAATCTCAGGTGATTGATGCGTCTGGTGCTCCACTGAAGTGCGGGCACCAGCGTCACGACCGCGCGATCCCCGGGCCCTTCCCTGCGGCGCAAGTCAAGCGCACTGTTTCTCCTGAGCTTGAGTTTTAACCTCAGACCCAGCCTCTGGTGTTCGTTGTGGGCGCATCGCTCCTGACCAGAGACGGCTCGACGTGCCGTTAACCAGGGGCGGTTGAGTTCTGAGACACCGGCCGACGCGGCGCCCGTCCCGCGGGGGTTCCACAACCTGCAGGCCCTGGTGTGAGTCAGCCTGGTCCAGAACCGAGGTGGAGCGCAGCCAGTCGAGGCAGACGCTGGCGCATCTGCTGGGCGTCGCCGAAGTCGAACGACTCGCCCATGCCCTCGCTGCCCTCCTCTTCGATCGCGGCGCGAGCGTCGGTATAGGCCTCCCATGCCTCCCAGAAGGCGTCTGTGTCACCGGTCAGCCGCTTATACGCCCTGGACGATACGAAGTTGAAGGCCTCATCGAAAATGACGTCCTGGTCCCCGGAGGCTGCCGCGGTACGCACCGCAGGATGCTCGGCGAGGGCGTCCGGGCAGGCAGCCGCTCGTTCATACCACTCGCGCCCGAGCGCCACCAAGCCCGCTGTGAAGTCGCTGAATCGGTCATCGGAGCAGCCCCCGCCGATGAGGTAGGCGGCCGCCCATACGTCCCAGCGGTACACCGCGTCGCGTAGACGGGAGAAGCGGTTTTCGAAGGCGAGGATCTCTTCCGCGGGCAGCGCCGACAGATGGTCCGCGACGGCCACGTCGAGCGGCTTGTCACTGTCCTGAGCAGCATCGAGCACGCGCCAGAACGCTTCGGTGTCCATGGCGGGCAGTCTGCCAGGGCGCTACGACAGCCTCCTCTGCAGGGGCCGAGGAATTGTCAAATCCTGTGGACTGACCGGACAGTCAAATGACCGGTTGACCAAGCAAGCGGCTTGCGGTAACGGACGTACTCGTTCTGCCGCCGGAACCCCACACTCTCGTAAAGATCGTAGGACCGGTGCGGATTTGCCGTGCCCGTGAACAGCCGCGCAGTCGTTGCACCCTGCTCGCGAAGACTTCGCAGCCCATCCAGCAGCAGGACCCGACCGATTCCTAGGCGTCGTTGGTCCGTCCGGACACTCAGCTCTTCGACCTCGCCCACAGTGTGTTGGTGACGGCGGATAGAGCAGAGGGCGACGCCGACCATGTCCTGCTCGTTCCATGCTGCTCTCCAGCATGCCGGGTCAGCGGTGTCGACGAAGTCCTGGAAAGTCCATTTCTGAGTGAAACTGGTATCCGCATACGAATCGACGACCGTCCTCCAGGCTGCACGGTAGTGGCTTGTCCCGATCGGCCCCGTCCGTATCCCCGCCGGCAATTCGCTGCCCAGCTCGGGCAACTGCTGGAGATCGCCTAGCTTCAGCTCGACCAGGCTGAAGACACGTCGGTAGTCGGCTGCGAGCAGTAGCGCCGTGGCGTCCTGTTCGGAGGACATGGCGTTCGCTCCGATCACTGCCGTGCGGGCCGTTCCATGCTGTTTGACGAGCTGGCGGATCCGCTCTTCGGCCCAGCTCAGCATGGCTGAGCCGATGCCCTGACG